>JBFYRY010000023.1:0-29951 GCA_041302025.1 Chloroflexota bacterium
CGCCTGCTGTCCCCATTTGAGGAATTCATAGCGTTCCTTGTTGCGCAGGAATTCCATTTCGGTGTTGCGGTTGAGGGCATCGGCTGTGGCGAAGAAATCCACCTGCACGGAATGGTCAACGACCAGGTCCACGGGCACGAGCGGATTGATCTTCTTCGGGTTGCCGCCAAGACGTGCCACAGCGGCGCGCATGGCTGCAAGATCGACGATAGCGGGCACGCCGGTGAAATCCTGCATGACGACGCGAGCGGGGAGCAGTGGGATGCCCGGGCGCGAGCCCTTGGCTGTCCATGCCGCGATGTTCTTCACATCTTGCCGGGTGATCTCCTTGTCGTTGCATTGACGAAGAGCCGCCTCGAGCACGATACGGATCGAAAACGGGAGCCGCTTCAATTGAGTCAGACCCGCTTTTTCCAGCGCGTCCAGTTTAAAGATGACGTATTGTTTATTCCCCGCTTTTAAAATGTCGCGTGCGTTGAAAAAGTCTTGCATGAAGGTATTCCTTTGGTGATAAGGGGTTCATAATGCCGAATGAATTCGGCACTACACTCACACCACGGTGCAGAATACAAAGGAGCGCCTTTGCCGTCCCTGCCTGTGTGGTGCTGTTTACATTTTCAGTTCATTTTTGAGTTGTGTTACAAGGTCTTCTTTTTCGCTGTCCGGCAAAAAGCCTGCCTGTGCCGCGGCTATGATGCGTTCCTTCAAGGTGTATTGCGGCATTTGGAGTACGGTGCAGGCGTTGTAATATTCATTGCTCAGTGTGATGCGTGAGATGCTTGGGTCGTCGGTGTTGATGGTGACGTTCAACCCGTTTTCGAACATCTTCACCAACGGATGCATCTCCAGCGACTCGACCACGCCGGATTGATGGTTGCTGGTGATGCAGACTTCGAAGGTGGTGCCGCGTTCCCTGGCGAGGGCGGTGATGTCCGGATCTTCGAGCACGCGCACACCGTGACCGATGCGTTCCGCGCCGAGTTCCTCGATGGCTTCCTTCACATGGATGGCGGGTCCCCATTCGCCCGCGTGGATGGTCACATGCAGTCCGGCTTGTCTGGCTTCCTTGAAAACGCCATAGAACGGTTGTGAGGGAAACTCCGCCTCGTTACCTGCCAGGTCGAGCGCCGCGATCCCGTCGTTGACATGTTCCGCCGACAGCCAGGCAACCTGTTCAGCCAGCTCGGCGCTTTCATGCCTGTTGACCGAGGCGATCAACTTCACTCTGATGTTGTAGTTTTGCGCGGCTTCCTTTGAACTGGTTATCACCCAGTTGATCACATCATGAAGGGGAAACCGTTCTGCGCGGCTCAAGGCAACGGGCGTAAAACGCAATTCCAAGTACCGGACGTTGTCCCTCGCGGCGTCTTCAATGGCTTCACGCGTGATGCGATGGATCACGTCCGGCGAGCGATAGAACAAACGCAGGGTATTGAATTTGGCGAGGAAATTTTGAAAGGTGAATTTATCCTGTTCCTGCACCTGGACGAGTGTGCTCAAACGCAGTATGTCCGCCGGGATGGTGATACCGTGCTGTTGCGCGATATCCAGCATCGTACCGAGACGCAACGAACCCTCCAGGTGGCGGTGTAACTCCACTTTTGGGAGGGCCCGGTATGCGTTGAGGGAAGCCGTGACTCGCTCTTTCATGCTTCTAGATCTTAGTGCCGTCGTCGTTTCTTCTTCCTGCTGTCATCTGATTCGATATGGTGCGATTCCTCTTGTGTGCCGGTCGTTTCAACAGGCTTGATCTCGACCGGTCTGGGCTGGTAGGCAAACACCCTTCCGATCACCAGTCCGCGGATGTCCTCCACAAGTTGCATGAACATTTCAGAGGCTCTGCCTTTATATTGTACCAGCGGGTCACGCTGTGCGTAAGCCTCCAGGCCGATGGAAACCCGCAGGGCTTCGATACGAGTCAGATAATCGACCCATAACTCGGTGGTGGCGCTCAACAGCAATTGGCGGTGGACTTCATTCAGCGCGTATTTCCCAATGGACTCGACAAGCACGTTCCGGTCAGACTCCCCGAGGCTTGATACCGCGTCATTGAGCCTTTCCTCCCCGAAAGCCGTTTTTGCCGCCATGCCGAAATCTGCCAGCCGTTGGGCGTTCGCCGAGAGACGGGCATACTCGCGCTCGCCCCATGCCAGTTGCAGGGATTTCTGCGCCTGCTCGAGGTGGGTGAGCACATCCTCCGTGACCTGTTCGGCAGACATGCCGTCCAATAATTGTGCAATGAGAAAAACATACGTGAAACGACTGAAGACCTGTTTCACCTGCTTGTGAGTCCGCTGGTCGAAGACCGTGCGCGCACCTTGTGACAGGGAAAGGAGCAGTTGGAGTTTTGTCGTTTCGTTCACCGTTGACGGCATGAGGCTGTCGATGTCGCGCGCGATCTGTCCGTTGCTCCCGACAAGGCGGTCACGTCGGCGGTTCAGTGCGTTCTGTGCGGCATCGAGGATCTTGTCTGCCGCGTCGTCCCAGCCGGAAACGTCGAATTTTTCGCCGATGGATTCGCCGAAACGGTTCTGCACCGCGGCAATGACACGTGACGCGTACACGCCGGTCAGGTTGGCGGTGACGAGATCCCGGATCTCCTCTTTGACGTTTTCGGGATCGTCGCCGAGTCTTTTCAACTGGTCGTTGTTGAGTCTCAACTGCAATCCGACCAGGCCACCGATTTCCTCCAGCATCTTTTGCGGACGCGGACGTTCCGTATCGTCCATGTCGCGCAAGCCTTCAAAATAGGCGTCCAGCGAATCGCCGCGGGAGGCGGTTTGGGCTTGTAGTCCCTCTTCGGTTTTGTCGATCAGGGATTCGATGGCGCGCAGGTGATGGGCGTTTTCCGCTTCGATGGCGCGTGAGACCAGGTCGAACGTTGAAAGTCGAAGAGCCTGCCCTGCCGAAGGGTCATCAGTTGCAGGCAACTCTTTCAGTAACAGGGACAAGCCGAAGCTGGGGAAGAGGCGTTCTTCCGTCATGAACGGCGGCTGGACCTGCTCGAGCCATGCGATCAATTTCCACGGTCCCTCCTCATCGGTGAGTCCGGTTTGCACGCGCTGTTTGATCTCATCGTTCAGCATCTGATTGATATCTTCGCTGAGATCCTCTTTTTGGAAGGTGCGGTCGCGCTGACCGTAGATCTGCGAGCGTTGTTTGTTGATGACATCGTCGTATTCAAGCAGGTGTTTGCGAACATCGAAGTTTGCGCCTTCGATGCGGTGCTGGGACTGTTCGATGATGTTACCCACGATCCGCACTTCGAGCGGGAGCGAGTCGTCCACCTTGAGGCGTTCCATCAAACTGCTGACCTGCGAGCCGCCCTGGATGCGCATGAGTTCGTCCTGCAGGGAGAGATAGAACCGCGACGAACCAGGATCGCCCTGGCGTGCGGCGCGGCCACGCAACTGGTTGTCGATGCGGCGCGCTTCGTGCCGTTCGGAGCCGATGACGTGCAAGCCGCCGAGTTCCTTTACGCGTTCCATGTCTTCGAAGTATTGCAGGAAGAGTTTGACTTCGGCATCGTACAAACCGTAGTTGGACGGGTCGACCTGCTTCAATGCCTGACGTCGTTCTTCCAGGATCATATCGAACGGATTTTCATGCCCGGCTTTTCGCAGTACGCGATTGACCGCCGAGATGACTTCCTCCGCGATCTCGCCGCCGAGTTTGATATCGACGCCGCGCCCTGCCATGTTGGTGGCGATGGTCACCGCGCCGAACGCGCCGGCGCCCGCGATGATCTGCGATTCTTCCGTGTGCTTGCGGGCGTTGAGTACCTGATGGGGGACGCCACCCTGTAGTACAGACTTCAACCGGTTCGCATCACTGGAATCAAGCCGCAGGATGTCCAGGATGACCGGCAGATTGGATGGGTCTTCAAGATTGATCGTCGTTATACCGAACGGCTGGATGAACTTCCGTAATGTGTCTGGCGAGATCTTTTCGAGCGGCTCATTGAATTGTTGCAATTCGGGAATAAGACGCCCGTCCTCTTCCCGCTTGTTGGCTTCCATCCACACGCGCCGGACGAGGACAATTTGCAGTAAACGGCGGACAGCCTCCGCTTTGAGGCGCCCCGAGAGTTGTTCCGATGATTCAACGGAGGTGGTGCCGATCAGCATGGGACGTCCACGCACGTGTTCGCGCACGATCTCTGTGATGAGAGAACGCAGTTTGGCTTCGACGGTTTTGTAGATGACGTCCGGGTAATCCTTGCGGCGATAGAAGAGCGGAGTCTGTCCGGGGTCTTCACGCTTTGCAAAATAGGCGTAGGCATAGCCTTCGTCATCTTTTGTTTTCACTTCAACGAGTGAGGCGTTCCTGCCAAAGGCTTGATATTCCAGGTTGGGCGGGATGGGCGTGACTTCGAGATTGTATATCTTGCTGAACTCTTCGGATTCGGTCAACGCCGTACCGGTCATGCCGGAGAGTTTCTTATACATGCGGAAATAGTTTTGCAAGGTGATGGTGGCGTAGGTGACGTTCTCCGGCTCGACCTTGACGCCTTCCTTGGCTTCGACCGCCTGATGCAAACCATCGCTCCAGCGGCGGCCCGGCATCACGCGCCCGGTGAACTCATCCACGATGACGACCTTGCCCGCCTGCACGAGATAATCCTTGTTGCGCTTGAAAAGGTACTGCGCGCGCATGGCTTGTTCGAGATAACCTCTCAAACGCCCTTGTTCCGGTGTGACATCCTCCGGGCGGTCGGGGTCCATCAACGGCATGTTGAGGATTCGTTCCACGTGCGCCAGACCGACCTCGGTCAACGAGACCTGACGGTCCTTTTCGTTGACTTCATAATCTTCCGGGCTGAGCTGTTTCACCACCTGCGACATCCTGCCATACCATTCGAGATCGCCCGAAGCCGGACCGGAGATGATGAGCGGCGTGCGCGCCTCATCGATCAACACGTTGTCCACTTCATCGACGATTGCAAAGTGATGCCCGCGCTGGACGCGGTCGCTCAGGCGCATGGTCATGTTGTCGCGCAGGTAATCGAAGCCGAACTCCGAGTTGGTACCGTAGGTCACATCGGCTTCGTATGCCAGACGGCGGTCCACCATCCGTAAATGATGCTGGTCTTCGTGCGGTGACTCTTTTGAAAAGTCAATAAGAAACGCCTTTTTGCCGTTCTCGGTCGCCGCCGCCATTTGCAGGACACCAACCGTCAACCCGAGCATATCGTAGATCGGCGCCATCCAGCGCGCATCGCGGCGTGCCAGATAATCATTGACCGTGATCAGGTGAATGCCTTTGCTGAGCAGTGCATTGAGATACACCGGTAAAGTGGCGACCAGCGTCTTGCCTTCGCCGGTGCGCATCTCCGCGATGGAGCCGCGATGCAGTGCCACGCCGCCGATCAATTGCACATCGTAGTGGCGTTGACCGATCGTACGTTTGGCGGCTTCACGGACTGCCGCGAACGCTTCCAGCAGGACTTCCTCCAACGCCTCCTGCCGGGCTTTGAATTGATCCCGTTCATCGAGCCCGTCCACATTCCCAACGGACTCGGCAATGCGAGCCCGGAACTCGTCCGTTTTGGCGCGCAGGGCATCATCGCTCAGCGCTTCGAACTGCGCCTCCAGGTTGTTGATCTGTTCGGCTATGCCGCTGTATTGTTCGATGGTTCTTTTATTGGGGTCACCCCCGAAGATTTTTACGAAGTTCTTTAGCATTTTCGACCTTTCGGTGCGAAATTATAGCACGCGAGGGCATGGGTCAATTGTTTGACTTTCATTAGAAAGCAAGGCACCTCCTGCGGCGGCGTCACACAGGAGGTGCCTTGCTTGTTCAATGTGCCGGGTTCTGTCAGTCACCATAATAGGGGGAGCAGTAATATTCATCTCCGCCCGGCGTGATCACCTTGATGGGATATTCTTTGTTGACGACTTCGTAATCGGCGAGACCGGTCTTTATCTTCTCGAAAGCGCGGTCGGCATTGAAACGGGAGATGTGGAATCCCTGCCAGGGGAATGCGGCATCCGTATCGTGGTCATGTTTCTTGCACGCCAGCGCTGCGCCGAGTTTTTCATGGACCGATTCAGGAATGGATGTATCGAGAAATGCCTCCGCCAACGGCGGCACCGAATCATCTGAAAGTTCGGTGAAATATTGGTTATCCAGTTCAACGCGCCCGCCGTCAGGGGAATAGCCCGTCTGCCCGTTCAGTTCCCGTTGGATGTTACGGTTGACGATGAACGCGTCCACGTTCAACAATCCCAGGGATATCACAAAGCCCAGCAAAGCCATAACCATTGTGAATCCGACATTGCGTTCGCGGCGCAGGATTTCCAGCACGACCACCACGATGAGCAAAACAGCCAGCCAGATCATGAATACATGGGTGTATGTACGCAGGCGGGAAAAGCCATAAGCGGTTTCATATAACACCAGCCGTTGAAAAGCAGAGACCAGCATGATGAGCACCAGTCCCACCAGTGTGATGCCCAAACCGGAAAATACATTCCGCTGGGTCCCCGTTTCGCGGCGGGTGATCGCTCCCAGCCCGAGCAGAAGGAACAGGCTGAAGAATGCCACTGTCACGAGTTCACCGAATCCGCGGCGGGCATACTCCGAATAGGTGTAACCGGTAAAACTGATGTTGACCTGTCCGCCAAAGAAATATTGGAATTGAACGACCACGAATGCGGCAAAGAGGAATGACACACTCCCAAGCACGATCACGGACTCGGTACATCCCAGGAATGCGGGAACAAGAGGCTTATCATCCGAGATCTTTTCCTCTGCGCTGTTGGCGGCATGCAGATACGTCCCGGCAATGGCATAAGCAAAGACGAGAATGTACACGAGGCGGAAGATGTATTCCGGCAGATTATCGATGTTGAACAACTCGATAAATTCATCCAGCCGCTGGGAAAAGACCGCATCCGCCGAGGCGAGGATGGATGCGAAGACCGCGACGATGGGCAGTGCGATGACGACTCCGCGCACGATAGACCAGAATATGGAACTCCGCTTCGGACTCCTCTTCGACACTCCCTCCGGCTGCAGGGCATCGCCCTGAGGTTGGTCCCGTTTCACTTCTGCGGCGAATCCAAGCGGGCGGGCGATCATGCTTCCGAACAGACGGAAGTATCCGAACAGGTAATCGAGCAAGCCGTAGTGCATCCAGCGCCCGCCGAGGTAGGTGAGGGCAAAGACTCCCATGAGGAAAACTGCCATAACCGCCGAGAGGAAAACCGTCATCGGCTCGAGACGGAAAAATGTCAGGGCGGAGAGAAAAGCGATGGGGAACAGGAGCAGGTTCGAGCGTGGAGAGAGGCGAAGCCCGTCTGCCCGAAGGAGGAATATCCCGGTGGTGAGACAGAGTGTGACGAAGATGACGAAGTTGACGCCGAAGGGCTTTTTCCAAAAGAGGAAATCGAACGCCCATCCGAGCGCTATGACGATGAACCAGAAACGGTTTGGATTGGTTTTCATGCGGGCCTCCAGGTTAAGTTTCGGCAAGCATAGTCCTGCAAGGCTTGCGGAGACTCTCAAAAGGTATCAAATTTTCACAGAATGGCTGACAGGGTATTACAACTTTATGAGAATTGATTTCAGCCTATTGACATCCGATTTGAATTGTGACATACTTTCATCATTGTTCGGGGGGCAAACAAACTGAACCGCCATCCTATAGAAAGGAGGAGGTGATGTCTAACATGGATAGTAGTAACAAACCCAGCGCTGTGGCATCCCTCCTCAATTAAGAAGGAAGCCACAGCGCCCCACCAGCGCCGTCCGAAAGGGCGGCGTTGTGGTTTAAAAGATTTGAGCCGCCAGGCGCGCCAGGTTTTTTCTTGGTGGTAAAAAATCATTCGTCGCCGAATGAGATGCCTATGCCGCGTGCGGTGAGCACTGCATCACCGTTCACATCGACGCGCTTGGGAACGGCGAGCGCTTCCTCCAGGGAGATGGGGATGATCCTGCCGGAGATCAAAGACACCATGTGATCGAATCTGCCATCTGCGGCGAGGCGGACAGCCGCCGCGCCGTAGCGTGTTGCCAGCCAGCGGTCGAATGGAGTGGGCGTTCCGCCGCGCTGGAGGTGCCCCAGCACGGTCACGCGTGATTCAAAGCCGCTCTTTTCAATGAAATCTCCCAATGTGTGCCCAATGCCGCCCAGTCGCGGCACGTACACCTCATCCCCGCCGCGTGAAAAGACCTGTACTCCGCCTAATGGTTTCGCGCCTTCCGAGATGGCGATGATGCTGAAATACATCCCGCGTTCGACGCGCTGGCGTACCTTGGCAACCACTGAGTCGAATTTAAAAGGGATTTCGGGAATCAAGATCACATCCGCTCCGCCTGCCACGCCGGAGTGCAGGGTAATGAATCCGGCATCGCGCCCCATCAATTCGAGCACCATTACCCGGTGGTGTGATTCGGCGGTGGTGTGGAGACGGTCGAGGGCTTCGGTGGCAGTGGTGAGGGCGGTGTCGAATCCGAAGGTCACGTCGGTGCCGCCGATGTCGTTATCAATCGTTTTGGGAACGCCGATCACAGGGACGCCTTTTAGGTATAGCTCGTGGGCAATGTGCAACGTCCCGTCGCCGCCCAACACCAGCAGGGCATCCAGTTTGAGGCGTTCTATCCCTTTGACGATTTCGTCGGAAACATCGATGGTCACTTCCTTCCCATCGCGGATCACTTTGCGTGCGTATGGATTGCCGCGATTTGCCGCGCCCAGGATCGTGCCGCCACGCGGCAGAATTCCCCGCACATCCTTTAATCCCAGCGGAATGATGCCGCCCTCTTCGAGAAATCCATCATATCCGTTGCGGATGCCGAATACCTCACAGCCATACTGGTTGATGGCAGTCTTCACTGCGGCACGGATGACCGCATTCAAGCCGGGCGCGTCCCCGCCGCCTGTCAATATGCCAACTCGTTTCATTGCGACCTCCTTCCCAGAACAATCATACTCCAAACCCGCAATCTTTCTTGCATGCAATCATATATCCCCATATAATGAGCATAATGGAACAGACTGTTACACAAACTCCCCGGCTGAACAATTTAATGCGCTGGCTCATCCCTCTTGCGGCCATCATTACTTTTGCGGTATGGTTCTATTATGCTCCGCCCGGTCTGCTTGGCAAAGCGGATGCGGTCGGGTATGCCATCTGCCACCGCATCGACGAACGCTCCTTCCATATTCACGACCGTCAACTTCCATTGTGTGCGCGATGCACGGGTGAATTCTATTCTGCCGGTATCGCCCTTCTCTTCTATGCATTCGCCAGTAAAAAGAAAAGCGGCATGCCCGGATGGAAACTCGGCGTTCCGCTCCTGCTCTTCCTCATCGCGTTCGGTGTCGACGGATCGAATTCCTACCTCTATCTGCTCAAACAGACATCGCGCGGTGCATTGGATGCGATCCCCAACCTCTACATTCCCAACAATATCCTGAGATTGTTCACAGGCAGTGGCATGGGTATTGGGCTGGCATCCATTCTTTTCCCGGCATTCAATCAAAGCGCCTGGAAGGAATACGATCCCGCTCCTGCGCTGACATGGAAGAAACTGGGTATCCTTGTCGGCATCATATTGTTGGTCAATCTCGCCATCCTCACGGAACATCCCGTCATCCTGTATCCCATCGCGATCGTCAGCGTGCTTGGCGTGCTGGCATTGCTCGTCATCGTCTTCAGTGTGGTCTGGATGTTGATCATGCAACTGGAAAATGCCTTCGACTCCCTTTCCCAAATGTGGATGCCGTTCGTTGCCGGGACAACTCTCACCTTTTTGATGATCGCCGCCATCGACCTGCTCCGCTTCAGACTCACCGGAACCTGGGGCGCGTTTCCCCTGGGTTGATTCTCAACTGGAGGTTTTTATGCCGCAACTACTCACCGGAATATTCACCGCATTCGGTCTCTCCGCCAGCGCGGGGCTGAATGCCTATATTCCCCTGCTCATCGTCGGTCTGCTTTCACGCTACACCGACTTGATCAAACTCAATGAACCCTGGAGCACTCTTTCGAATCCATGGATCATCCTCCTGCTGTGCATCCTCGTCATCATCGAGATGCTGGCGGACAAAGTCCCCGCAGTCAACCACATCAACGATGCGATCCAGACTGTAGTCCGCCCCGTGGCTGGAGCGATCGCCTTTGCCGCCAGCACGAACGCCATCACCGACCTCCACCCGGCGCTGGCTCTGGCGTGCGGGTTATTCGTCGCCGGGACGGTTCATATCGCCAAGGCTGGGGTGGTGCGTCCCATGGTCACTGCCATGACCGGCGGAGTGGGAAACACTCCCGTATCCATCGCCGAGGATATGGTCTCCACCGTGCTGTCCATTCTTGCGATCATCCTGCCTGTTCTCATCGGCACCCTGCTGGTGGTGCTTGCATCCTTCATCGTCTACTGGCTTTACAAACGTGCCGGCAGGAGAACAAACTGATATAATACAGGCATCATTCCATCCATTCAATAAGAGGAGTAGAAATCATGACCGACCAAATGCCCCCTGTCGTTGAAGAGCCGAAAAAGAATAACACGGTTTTGTATATCGTCATTGCTGTCGTAGTACTCTGTTGCTGCTGCGCTGTAGCAGTCGGAGCCGGGTATTATGTTTGGACGAATTTCTAATTGATAGATGCATCTCGTTTAAGCATCATTCACTTATAGATCAAGACAAGGGCTGTCCAAAATGGATAGCCCTTGTCTTTTTTATCATCAGTTCAAGCGAATGTGTATTTTGTTGAAAGGTCGGTTTCCGCCAAAATCCCTGCCTTTCATTATTGTCATCCGATTAACGTAATTGTAACTATGCCCGGAATGGCAGGCTGATAGAATTTCATCATCTTGATCCACGGATGGGTATTTCGTCTATGCAATGGTCTGCCAACCCCTACTTTCTGCCTTTATTGATCGCCGGACTGATCGGTTTGTTGAATGTTTTATTCATTGTACGTAAACTCAAAGTGCCGGGCGCTTTGCCGCTTTTGGGTCTCGGACTGGCTGTCAGCGAATGGGCGCTTGCCTACGCCATGGAATTGGCGAGCAGGGAACTTTCCATGCAGATCCTGTGGGGGAAGGTCCAGTACTTTGGCATTGTCAGTACATCCGTCCTGTTCCTTTTGTTCGCCCTGACCTATGCCCAGCATCAACGTGTTCTAAAATCAAAACTGCTCTGGCTGGTATGGGTATTCCCGTTGGCTTGTGTTGCCCTGGTCTGGACGAATGAATCCCACCATTTCATCTGGACCGAGATCATCCAGAAGGATTACGGTTCCTACCTCATGGCATCCTTTGGGCATGGAACGGTTTTCTACGCATTTGTTGCCTATTCCTATGTGATGCTGTTTGGCGGGACGATTATATTGATCAACCAGGCCATCAAATCGCGGCGCGAATTCAGAGGGCAGACCCTGATGCTGGTCTTTGGCGTGTTGATCAATTGGGTTGGGAACTTCATCTATGTTTCAGGCGCGAACCCGATCCCCGACCTGGATTGGACACCTCTGGGACTCATCCTTTCCGGCATCATTTACAGCCTGGGCTTGTTCCAGTTCCGGCTTTTCGACCTGGTGCCGGTGGCAGGCGAAACGGTTCTCGAAAGCATGGATAACATCGTCATCGTTTTGGACGACCATGAGCGGGTCATCTACATCAATAATGCTTTTGAATATTATTTTCATGTAGATCCGAAAAGTCTGATCGGTCAAACGGTCCTGTCTGCATTTGCTCGGTGGCCCGAGTTGTCCCGCCTGTGTAATCAGCAAAATACTGTTCGCTCGGAACTAGTCGTCAAATTGCAGGATACTATCATGTACTTCGATACGCGTGTGTCGAACATCCGCTGGCGGACAGGCTCGTCGATGGGGCGGGTTCTCGTGTTGGATGATATGACCGAGCAGAAACAGGCGGAGGCACGGGCACAGCTCTTCAATGAGATCAATGTTCGGGGAGGAAAATCCGGGCGGACGCCGATGGTGTTGATGTACCGGGTATTCGATGAAAAGATCATTGAGGTGAATCGTTCCACTCTGCTGGCACTTGGCTTCGAGCGTATGAAACTGCTCGGACGCACCCTGCTGGAAGCCCGCCTTTGGGAACCGTTCCAGCGTGCCGAATTCCTGCGCGCCTTGAATCAAAGCCAATCCCTGAAGGAATATCCGCTGGTCCTCAAACATTACAACGGCCAGGACAGACCATTGTCTGTTACGGCACAACTATTGGAAATTGGCGGGGACGCATATGTTGTCATTCTGGCGGAATCTCAGGCGGGCGGGGTGTCTGTTTCTGCCTGATACGCCAGCAGGAACTCACTTTCATTTTTCACGGTTTCTTTTAATCCCAATCGTTTCCCCAACCTTGTCAATTGCGGCGGGTCGACGTACGTCCTCGCCAGTATTTCAGCCTGTCCAAAAATGTCGTTTGCTTTCCCGTCAAGCAAAACCTGCCCCTGTGACATTGCAATGACGCGCTCAAAATTCTCGGCGCAGAAATCAATGTCGTGGGTGATCGTGATGACCGTTTTGCCGCGCTCGCGTAATATCTTGATGACATTGGCGATGCGCGCGATATTGGCGGCATCCTGCCCGGTGGTGGGTTCGTCAAAAATAACGATGTCTGTGTCCATCGAAATAATGGATGCCAGCGCGACCATCTTGCGCCAGGTGGGGGACAGGTCGTAGGGATTCGTCTCCGTTCTATCGGATAACTCCGTCAACGCCAGCGCATCCTTGACCAACGCCTGAACCTGTTCGCCGTTAAACCCAAGATTCTTCGGCCCAAACGCGACCTCTGTCCCCACATCTTTCGAGAACAACTGTTCATCAGGGTTTTGAAAAACATAACCGACCCGTTTTGCAAGTTTCGCAACGGAATGTTCCTTCGTGTCCCAATCCCCGATTTGGACAAAACCAGAGGTTGGTTGGAGTAATCCATTCAGATGTTTTACAAGCGTCGTCTTCCCGGCACCGTTCTGCCCGACAATAGCGACCTGTTCGCCGGTGTCAATGGTCAGTGAAATGCCGCGTATCGCCTCCAGCCCGGTTGGATATTTAAAACGCAGATTGTTGATCTCAATTTTCATGTTCAACTTCCCCCTCTCCCCTTGGGAGAGGGTAGGGTGAGGGCAAACCCCTTCACCGCTTCATCCAAAGTGACCGGTAATTTATCCTTCTTCCATAACCTCAACTCTTTCGCCTTCCGCGCCACGGACGTGTAACGCGAAATGCCAAAGCCTTTGGGTATCAATGCGTCTGACGTCAAGACTTCGCGTGGTTTGCCATCGAGAAGAATCTGCCCTTCATGCAGTGCGATGACGCGGTCTGCGAAGTTGGCGATCCATTCCATTTTGTGTTCCACCAACACAACCGTCATTCCTTTCTCAGCCATCGTGCGGATCACACCAAAGACTTCGCGCGTCCCAATGGGGTCCATCTGTGACGTTGGCTCGTCGAGCACGAGAACCTTCGGTTGCATGACCAGAATGGATGTTAGGGCGACGCGTTGTTGCTGTCCGCCGGAGAGAGAATAGGGGGAGCGATCCGCTAAATCGGAAATGTCGGTTAATTTCATCGCGTCCGTCACGCGTTGAATCATTTCGTCGCGCGGCACGCCGGTATTTTCAAGTCCGAATGCGATCTCTTCAAAGACCGTATATTTTGCGCCGCTGATCTGGTTGAAAGGATTCTGGAACGCCAACCCAACATTCAGCACCCACTCATTCAGAGATGACTTGCTGGATTCGTTTCCCGCCACTTCCACCGTGCCGGTGATTTCGCCCTTGAAAAAGTGTGGAACGAATCCGGCAATGGCGTAGCACAGCGTGGACTTGCCCGCGCCATTCGGTCCAACCACCGCGACGAACTCACCATCGTCCACTTGCAGGTTGATATTCCTCAGCGCGGGCGCATCAGTGATGGGATATTTGTAAGTAACGTTTTGTAGATTTATGATTGCCATAGTTTCAATGCCAGCGTGATGACGACCAATGCGACCAAGAACCAACGCAGGGATTTGTCGAAATTTGTATCAGGAATTTCATGCAGGGATGTTTTGACGTGTGTAGAAGTAAACCCGCGCGCTTCAATGGCGATGGCGCGTTCTTCTACTTCCACGAGAGAACCAAACACGAGCGGTCCTACAAGCGGAACCAGCGATCCCGCGCGTTTTAAAAATGTGCTTTCTGTGTCCAGCCCGCGTGAACGTTGCGCCGATAGAATCGTCTGCGCTTTGGCTTGCATTTGCGGAATGATTTGAAGCGTGGAAATGATAACGTAGGAAAATTGTCCGGGTAATCCGCGGCGCGTCAGGTCGGACATTAATTCGCTAGGATGAGTGGCTAGAAGAAACAGCGTAAAGGCGGAAACCATCAATCCAATTCGAGTGGCGTTTTGAAATCCGAAAGCGAGGCTTTCCTGTGTGACATCCAGAACCCAGATTTGAAATACGACGGTTTCCCCAATCGGTTGAAAGAGTGCCTGCATGATGAAAATGAATCCCGAAGCAGGGATGATTAATCGCAATGCGGTTGTAAAAAATTCTTTCGTCACCTTGCCTGCAAAACTTAATGGGATGATAGCTAGTATAAATAAAACGTGAGGCGTCCAATACCAGGGGCTGAGAAACGAGACGAGAATAATGCTCAATGCCAGAACAGCCTTGGTCAAGGGATTCGTGCGATGTAGCGCGCTATCGCGTTGGACGAAATAGGAAAGGCGTTCGTGCATAGAAGAGTGTATGGATTATAAATCAAAAAAATCAGGCTCCTCCTCGAAGCCTGATTTTTTTTCGATATGATCTTCCAATTAACCAGCCAACATATTGCGAACGACAAATCCGAGCGCAATCGCAATGGCGGTCACGATCAGGGCGGTGATCAATTGTGTTGTACTATTGCCTGCTTCGGCTTCTGCGTTTTCAGGGCGCGGGAAGCGGGCAATGAGTCGCTTCGAGAGACCCTGAACGATTGCAAAGGCAAGCATGGCGGTTGAAATCTTGTCCACGGGCTCGACGAGGAAACCGGTGCTTAACACGGCAGATACAACATCCTGTCCGGTTTGGAGCAAGTATGCGGTGATGAACGATGATCCGCTCGCAGTGATGCCGCCATATAGATAAACGGCAATGGGTGTGGAGGTAATTGCCGCGGTCAATGCGATGAAGAAGCCTGTCAGTATCACCTTCCACCAGTTTTTGAACAAACCAGCGTTGGCACAAAGCCCTGCCACCAGACCGATGAAAAACGCGACGGGCCACCACGGCAACGAGTCGGGGTTGAACAATCCCCAAATGGTGTTCGAGAGCGCGCCGGTGAGCGCGCCCGCCCATGGACCACAGAGGACGCCTACCAGCACAGTGCCAATTGAATCAAGATACACGGGCAATTTCAACAGCACTACGATCTGCCCGATGGCGATGTTGATAGCAATCGCTACCGGGATGAGCACCCACGTCATGGTCGTAAAATCTTTCTTGATTTTTTCTAACATGGTCTTCTCCTTTTGTGATGTTTGATTCTTACAACACCGCACGCGCGGTTTTGTTTCGTTTGGTCTCGATACGCCCCTCGGGCTACTCGACCACCTGGCGCGCCAACCTCTCCATCCTCTCCAAAAACAACTCAATAAAATCACGCGGACGTACTCCGAGTGCAACTTTCATGTTCGCCGGCTTCTTCCCATAGTTGAAAAAATCTGCGAATGTTTTACCCATCGAAACCCCGCCCGAAATATCCACATCCACCGGCAGTTCCTGGTAATCGCATAAACCGGGAGCGAACGTCAATGCCAGCGCGAGCGGGTCATTGATTACGCAACCCTCAATCCCCTGAAAGCTATCGTGGAACTCCATGTAAAAATTCGTCGTGTCGCGAATAAATTTTGAGATGGGCGAATCGATCTTCAGCAGACGTTCCACATCCGAAGCCAGTAACACGCATTGATACGTCACATCCAGCGGCACCAGCGTGGTTGGGATTCCCGCATGGAAAACGATGTGCGCGGCATGAGGATCGACATACGTATTGAATTCGGCAAGCGCGGTCGTGTTGCCTTCATGCCTGATCGCGCCTCCCATGATGACCAACTCCTTCAGCGACTTCGCGAATCCTGGCTCTTTTCGGATTGCCATTGCGACATTCGTTAGCGGACCGATCGCCACCAACGTGATCTCTCCGGGATTGGCGATCACCCGTTCGATGAGAAAATCGCATCCATGACTACGGGTGGGCTTGATTCCGGGTTCCGGGAGTTTTGCATAGCCCAAGCCTGTGTCCCCGTGCGTCTCCGGCGCCAGCAGGGACGGTTGTACCAGCGGCAGTTCACATCCCTTCGCCAGCGGAATGTGACTCGCATTCGCCAGTTCCAAAATGGACAGCCCATTCTTCGTTGCCTGTTCCAATGAACAATTACCATGCACGGTGACAATACCATCGAGTTGCAGTTCAGGCGAAGCGACGGCAAGTAGGATGGCAAGCGCATCGTCAATGCCGGGATCGGTGTCTATGATGATTCGTTTGGTCATGTTGAATTTATGTCATTGCGAGGAGGAGCGGAGCGACGACGAAGCAAACTCCAGTTAAGAGGGGATTGCTTCGTGGCGCTTACAGCGCCACTCGCAACGACATGAACCTTTCGACTTCGTCTTTCGTGGGTAATGACGGTTGTGCACCGAACTTGGTTGTCGCGAGTGCTCCGCAGGCACAGCCGAAACGGACAGCATCCGCCAGTGAGTTGGCTGAACCCAAAACACTGGCAAATCCGCCGATGAAAGCATCGCCGGCCGCGGTGGTGTCTACAACATCCACATGATACGTGTCTATATGTGTACTTGTTTCCCTGTTTACGATCAACGCGCCTTTGCTCCCCAACGTGACGATCACTTTCTGCGAACCTTTGGCTAGTAACACACGCGCGGCTTTCTCAACGGAGGGAATGTCTTTCACGTCCACACCTGTGAGCAGACTCAACTCCGTTTCGTTGGGAATGAGGAAATCTGCCAGAGCGATCAATTCATCGGGCAGGGGTTTGGCAGGAGCAGGGTTGAGGATGACGCGCAATCCGTTATCGCGGGCGCGCTGGGCGGCGGATAAAACCGTCAGCGTGGGAATCTCCAGTTGGAGCAGGAGCAGGTCGTGATGGAGGAAAGAAGCGGAATCAACATCCGCCGGAGTCACTTTGCCGTTTGCGCCCGGTGACAGGACGATGCTGTTCTGCCCGTTACCATCCACGATGATGGTGGCTGTCCCAGTGGATGCGTCATCACGTTGAACGAGGGTTGTATCCACATGATTTGATTTGAGGTTGTCGAGGAGGAAGTCGCCGAAGTTATCCCTGCCCACGCGCCCCAGCATGGATACATTCGCACCGAGGCGGGCGGCGGCGACAGCCTGGTTTGCGCCCTTGCCGCCGGGGATGACCTGCAGGTCTTCACCGCTGATGGTCTCGCCGGGTTGCGGAAATCGCGGCGCACGGACGACGAGATCGGCATTGAGTGAGCCTGCAACAAGGATGTTCGGCATGGATGAATTTTACTCCATTTGATCCCAGCACTTCGTTTAGACCACTGCCGGCGCAGGGTCGTTTTGGAGAGAAGAGGCGCAATGCTTTGTAAAAGTGATACAATTTCTGGCATGGGATTTTCTGTGCAGGTTGGGTTGTGAGAGACACAACTTACCCTAAAAGCCCTATCTCATATGCCTAATTTGGGCGAAGATGTTGGCAAGGCGGACCTTTATCGTTTGCCGTCCCCCGCCGAAGGGAATGACACTTGGAAATAATAAGCAATAGCAAAATCCTTCCATGTATATCAATCGTTATCCCTTGTTATAACGAGCGATCAACGATCCGTGAGCTGCTGGAAGCGATAAATGCCCAAACCTATCCACGCGAGAAACTGGAAATAGTCGTTGTCGATGGTCTTTCTACAGATGGAACCAGGGATGTTATACAGGCATTCCAACAAGAGCGGGGAGATTTGCACATTCAATTAATTGACAACCCCAAGCGCATTATTCCGGAGGCGATGAACGCAGGAATCCGGGCGGCGCGGGGCGAAGTTGTGGTGCGTCTGGATGCACATTGCACGGTTGCCAAAGACTATTTGGAGTTGGTTGCAGCCAAACTGGAGACAACCGATGCCGCCTGCCTCGGACCGCGCATGCTTATGAAGCCTGTTGATACGCCAATAGCAAGAGCAATCGCCGCGGCATTATCAACTCCATTTGGACCCGGCACATCCAGCTTTCGTTTCTCCGATAAGGAAGGCGAAGCCGATACGATGAATTTTGGCATCTACCGGAGGTGGATATTTGAGCAAGTCGGTTACTTTGATCCTCAACTCATGTCCAATGAAGATTACGACCTGCATTATCGCATCCGCCAAACAGGCAACCGTATTCTTTATGTTCCATCCTTGATGGTTTTCTACAAGCCTCGTGAGAGTTACGAAGCTCTCTGGAGACAGTACTGGCGGTATGGATACTGGAAAAGCCAAATGTCGAAAAAAGACTGGCGCTCGCTCCGGCTTCGACATCTTGTTGCGCCAGGTTGGGTACTGGTACTCATCGGCGGTTTGACAGCCGGCATATTCATGCCCGCGATATTGCCCTATTTGGCTGGACTGACCATCCTTTATCTTTTTCTTGGTTCAATATTTGCAATCCGCCAGACTATCAAAACAAAAGAATGGCAGATCATCCCGCTTATCATGCTTTCTTTTATTATGCTCCATGCAGCATGGGGTGCCGCTTTCTGGGTCGGATGGTTTATCAGCCCGGCTAAAAGGTGAATAAGATGATGAATGCCCTGACAATCGATGTGGAAGACTATTTTCAGGTACATGCATTTGAAACTGCAATCAGTCGATCGACATGGGATCAGTACCCTGCACGGGTTGTTAAAAATACGCACCGTATCCTGGATATATTGACGAGTTGCAATGTCAAAGCAACCTTCTTTATTCTTGGCTGGGTGGCTGACTCATACCCTGATTTAGTGCGTGATATTGCCTCGGGCGGACACGAAATTGCGGCACATGGTTATTGGCATGAATTAATCTATCGGCAAAGCCCTCAGGAATTCGAGGCGGATCTCAGGAAATCCCTGGATGCAATACAACGAGCCATTCCCGGTCCCATCTGGGGCTATCGGGCACCCGCTTTTTCCATAACCCGCAATTCCATCTGGGCCTTAGACATCCTAAGGCAGAATGGATTGCGCTACGACTCAAGCATTTTCCCGCTCGCAGCGCACGACCGATATGGCATTCCCGATGCGCAACGATTTGCGCACCGCACAGATTCTGGCATTTGGGAATTCCCGGTCAGCACCATTCGGCTGGGTCGCTGGAATTTGCCTGTAGCTGGAGGAGGTTATTTTCGCCTCTACCCAGCCTGGATAACACACTGGGCGATCCGGCACCTGAATGTCGGGGGACAACCAGCCATTGTATATCTGCATCCGTGGGAATTCGACCCCGATCAGCCTCGTGTCAACAATGTGTCGGCGCTGTCAAAGTTCCGGCATTATGTGAACTTGCGTTATACCGAAAAACGCTTACGGAGCCTGCTTCAAGAATTTCGATTTGGACCAATCCGGGAAGTCTTTACACAATTTCTCGATCTCAAAAGTGGAGGAAATGACTGATGCGCTTTGTATTGGTTACTCAGGATGAACCTTTTTACCTGCCAACTGCGTTGGATGCCATTTGCACAGCCCGGCGGGATGACATTGCCGCTCTTATCGTACTCCCTGCTTTTAATGAAAAATTGACTCTTACAGCCCGTCGTCTGTTTGATTTTTATGGTCCTGTGGATTTCCTGCGTTTATTAGGGCGCTTTGCCTGGGCGAAGTGTGCCAATCTTCTCAACCGGTTATCTCCCTTGACCAAGCCGTACTCTGCGGTAGACGTTGCCCGCCGGCATAAGATTCCGGTATATCCCATAGCCAAGATCAACGCCAAAGATACGGTTTCTTTTCTTGAGCAGACGGTCCGCCCCGAATTAATCGTATCCATTGCCGCCAGCCAGATTTTCCGCTCAGCTGTGTTGCAGGTTCCCGTTCATGGCTGTATCAATCTACATTCAGCTCCATTGCCTCGTTATCAGGGTATGATGCCAAACTTCTGGGCTATGGTAGGCGGGGAAAAGGAGACGGCTGTTACGGTTCACTACATGGTGGAAAAACTTGACGCAGGTGATATTATCATTCAAAGGAGCGTACCCATCCGTCCAACCGATTCCCTTCATGACCTCATGATACGCTCCAAACAATTTGGTGTACAGGCAGTGTTGGATGCAATAAGCCAAATTGAACAAGGTACAACCAAGACCAGACCCATCGATATAACTCAATCAACCTACTTTTCCTTCCCTAAAAGAGCCGATGCACAGCGGTTACGTGCGCAAGGACATCGGCTATTATGAATCTGAGCAGGGGGATCGCCCTAACTGGCAACTCCTAAAATGACATTTTTGCCCACGCAGAAATCGGATAGTGCTACAAAGTAAGTGATATCAGTTGTTTTCATCTGTACTTACTCTTCAACCACTACCAAATCGCAATATGTGACCGCGGGTATTATATAATGTCCCGCCGGAGAAACACATGAAATATTGGGCTCCCTTCAGCTTTTACTTCTTTCTTTATGCCTTGATGGCTTCGTTCATGCCGTTCATCGTGCTTTTCTATCAGCAATTGAATTTCAGCGGGGCACAGATCGGGATACTCACCGGCGTACCGCCGCTCGTTACGCTTGCCGCCGGTCCATTCCTGACGGGTATCGCAGATTCAACGCGGCATCATAATCTGGTCATGGGCGTTGGGATCATCATGGCAGCCATCACTACATTCATGTTGCCCATGCTTACGAGTTTTACTGCGATCTTCATTCTTGTGATGCTGTTCAATATTTTCTTCTCGCCGGTATCAGCGCTTTCCGATAGCGCCGTCATGTTCATATTGGGAGAGGAACGCTCGATGTATGGGCGCCTCCGTTTGGGAGGCACGATCGGTTGGGGAGTGTTTGCCCAGATAGCCGGATTTTTGCTATACAGGTATGGTTTGAGCGTTTTGTTTTACGCCTGTACCATTCTTGCTTTGGTCAATTTTTTCGTCAGCCGAAAACTTGCCTTTGGCAAACAGGAGGAGCACACTTCTTCACGTGGCAGTGTGTGGACCTTTCTGACAAATCGGCGTTGGGTCTTTTTTCTTCTCTCCGTAATTATCGGTGGGCTGGGAGCTGTCTCTGTAGCCGCCTATTTATCCCCGTACCTGAAAGACTTGGGTGCGAACGGCAAGCAGATCGGTTTTGCGTTTACTGTTGCCACGCTGACCGAACTGCCGGTCTTTTTCTTCGGTAATCGCCTTGTCAAACGATTTGGGTCAGATAGGTTGATTTCCATCGCGCTGGTGTTGATCGTCGCCCGTACAATATTGTTTGGTCTTGTGAACACGGTTTTTCTGGCGGTCATCGTGCAGGGTATTGGCGGGCTTTTCTTCCCGGCGATGTGGTCGGCATGTGTCACGTATGCCGATGAAAACGCGCCCGTGGGTTTGAAATCCACGGCGCAGGGCATCCTTGGCGCCGCTACGTTTGGTGTTGGCTCCTCTATCGGGGGCCTCATTTGCGGACCTCTGCTCACGAGCCTCGGCGGACGTGGCATGTTCCTGGTTCTGGGGATCATCATGCTCGTGGGATTGGGACTGGTCGAAGCCCTCAAGCGGATTCTGCCTGAGAAGCCGCTCCCTCAACCCGTTTCATCGGATTAACGAACACTCCGCTTCGCACCAGGCCGGGGGCTGATTCCGCTTTATTGCTATTTCCTCATCCTGTGGCTTGTTGTGTCACAAAACCCTGCCGGTCTTTATTTCTCACTGACTCGCAATAGAATTACGCCCGCCACAATCAGCAAACCACCGAAGAATTGATTCCCTGTCAATAATTCGCTGAAGAACAGATATGCCCAAACCGCCGTCATGATCGGTTCCATGGTGGCGACCAGATTGACCGAATTCCCAAGCCACAGCATTTCTTCCAGGGCGGCTTTGCCTGAGAGTAGATCCTTCCCGAGATTGAAGAAGAACAAAAAGAAAGTTGCAACGGCAAATGAGTAGAGCAGTGCCGTCCATGAATCGATGTGTTCATCGGAGGCGTGCTTGCCTTCCAGGTTGTAGACTGCGAAAAAGAAACCTGTCAGCAAGCCGAAGATGATTCCCGCCGCGTTGAGTTGCCAGACCGCCGGGTTGTATGCGCCCGAGACGAACACCATGCCCGCGAGACTCAAACCGATCGAGATGATCTTGACCCAGCCGACTTTTTCCTTGTATACGATGCGGCTCAGGATCGCAGTCATCGCAGGGGAGGAAAAGGCTAATACAGTGGCAACAGCCGCGCCGTTGTATTGAACCGAAAACGTCCACATCGAGTTGAAGATGGCAAGCGTCAATCCGTATAAGATCATGAACTTCCAGTGGGAACGGTCGAGTTGGAATCGTGCGCGGCTGAGCACCAGCAAACCGACCAACATTCCAAACGAGACGAACAAGTCGCGCCAAAAAGCCAGCACTAGTGACGGCAGTGAATATGTTCTGCTGAGATAACTGATGAGTACCCCCGTCGTTGACCATAAGACGGTTGCGATGAACGCGATGAGATAACCGCGTGAATAAATGGAGGTGGATTTCATTGTGCTCCCAAAATGCGAATTCCCCCAACGGGCGAAGATCTGCCTGTGGGAGAACCGCATTATAACGAAGTTGGATGTTTGGGAGGGGGTTACTTATCGCGACGTACAATGCCCTGCTGCCAGGCGTAGACGGCGGCCTGGGTGCGGTCATCGAGGTGGAGTTTTTTGAGGAGGTTGCTGATGTGCGTTTTGACGGTACTTTCACCTAAAACAAGCGTTTCGGCAATCTCGGCGTTGGATTTCCCTGCGGCGATCAGCCTTAATACTTCAAATTCGCGCTCAGAGAGTTCCGTGAACGGGTTGACATCTTCCTTGCGGATGCCCTGCAATTCCTGGATGATGCGCGAAGCCACGCGCGAGTCCAAAACGGCTTCGCCCTGCGCGGCTTTGCGGATGGCAGCGGCCAGTTCGTCGGGTTCGACATCTTTCAGCAGGTAGGAGATGGCTCCGGCGCGCACGGCAGGGAAGATGTACTCGTCCTGGTGGTGGGAGGTGACCACGATCACCTGCGTCTCCGGGCGGAGTTTACGGATCTGGCGCGTGGCGGCGATGCCATCCAGTTCGCCGGGCATTTCAAGATCCATCAGGACGACATCCGGCTGGTGTTGCTCGACGGAGGCTACAGCGGCGGCGCCCGAATCGGCTTCGGCAATCACCGTTATATCGGCGAGGGTTTGCAGGTAGGCGCGCACGCCCTGGCGCACGATCTTGTGGTCATCTACGAGGAGGACTTTGATGGGCATGGGAAAACCTTCCTGACTGTGGACGATGGACGGTAGACCGTGAATGGCGAATACGGTCTACTGTCCACCGTTTACGGTCCATAATTTTACTTCCGCAATCACTTTCGTTCCAACCGCCAGCGTGGTTTCAACTGTCAGCGTGCCGTTGACTTCGGCGAGGCGCTGTTTCATTCCGGTCAGGCCGAGGGAGTCTGTCGATACGGCGGCAGGCTCGAAGCCGCGGCCATTGTCAGCGATGGTGAGAGTCACTTTATCGGGAGCAATTTCGAGGGCGATTGAGACAGAATCCGCTTCGGCGTGGCGGGCGACGTTCGAGAGTGATTCCTGCAAGATGCGGTAGAGTACCTGTTCCACATCCAAAGGAAGCGGACGTTCACCCATGATGGTCGTTTCAACTTTGATGCCGGTATGTTCCTGCCAGCGGGCGGCGTAATCGCTGATGGCCTGGGCCAGTCCGCGGCCTTCGAGGGCGGCGGGGCGCAGTTCATCGATGATGAGTTTGAGTTCCTGCTGGGTTTCGCGGTTGAGTTGCAACGCAGATTCAATATGTTCGGCGGAGGCAGTGGGATTGGTGGTCAGCAGGTTTTTGGCGGCGGAGAGTTGCATGCGCGCGGCGTAGGTCTGCTGTTTGACGGTGTCGTGCAGGTCGCGCGCCAGGCGGTTGCGCTCTTCGATGCGGGCAAGTTCGTCACGGGTGTGGATGTGGGTCTGGAGTTGTTCGGCCATGCTGTTCAGGTTGCGGGTCAGTTCGCCGATCTCGTCGCCCGATTTGTCACGGGGACTGACAGAGAAATCGCCCTTGCTCCAGGCTTTGGATGCAGCAGAGAGAGTCACAAGGCGTTTGCGCAGTCCGCGCGAAGCCAGCCAGCCGAAAATCGCGCCGAGGGGCAGCGCCACTATCAGCATGATGAGGGCGGTGACCGTGAAGAAGACGCCATAGATTTCGAGGTTGGTGGGCGTGGCAAAGAGAACCGGCCTGACCTGATAGATGACGATGGCCACAACGGGATCGCTGTCCGTTTTGCGGAGGGGAAAG
The DNA here is from genome assembly GCA_041302025.1 of Chloroflexota bacterium. Taxonomy (GTDB): domain Bacteria; phylum Chloroflexota; class Anaerolineae; order Anaerolineales; family Villigracilaceae; genus Defluviilinea. The sequence goes on from JBFYRY010000023.1 coordinate 24,440, forward strand.
GCCACGAGACGGACACCATCGGGAAGAATCATGCTCTGGGAGAAGTAGTCTTTGTTGCCAACGAGCGCAACGTCGAGGAGACGCTGGATGTTGTAGCCTTTGATTTGACGCGAGCTGAAGGGTTTACCAACCTCAGCCGGATCAGCCGCAGGTGTTGCCGCGATGAGGTTTAACTCGGGATCCAGCACGTAGATAGGTGTGTGCTTGATCAGCGTGTTGGCATAATCCAGTGTTTCGCGCAGGGTATAGGATTGAAAATCGGGGCTGGTGAAACCATTGGCCTGAATGCGATCCAGCCAGGTTTGTAGGGCTTCCGGATCATCAAGTAGATAGGGGATGTTGTCCTGAAAGCCGGTCTTTGACCAATAGAAACTATCGTAGATGCGCGAGTAGGTCTGGTTTTCGGCAATGAGGGCAATGCTGACTAAGAGCGCGGCGAGAACGATCACCGTCCCGGCGGTGACGAAGGCGTAGGACAGGGTTAGTTTCCATTGGATGCGGCGGAAGAAGTTGAGCATATGATTTTTGGAAGTATGAATGATGAATTATGAAGAAGACCGGATGATGGAAGGCGAAGGAAGGTTTTTCATCCTTCATCCTTCCGATTTCATCCTTTGTTACCCGCCCACGTCCTGGCGGCGGTAAAGCCACAGGGCGGCGGCGAGAAATATCAGCGTGTAAACGGCAGCGGTAACGAACGCAGGCGCGGGGGCGAGCAGATATTCCGGAGTGGGCACCACCTTGTTTCCGATGGAATTCAACAGGTAGGTGGCGCTAAAGTACAGGTTCCGCATCATCCATTTGGACCAGCCTGCGCCATAAAAGATGCTGCTGAGCAAAATCTCGATAAATTGAGTATAACCCAAACCGATGGCGACGCCCGCGAAGGCGGAGCGGGTGGCCACGGTGATGAGCAGCATCAGCGCGAGATAGGGCAGTTCCACCAGGGTCATGTAAAAGGGCGCAGCCAGCGCGGCCAGTCCGTTGACGTTGGCAAGGCTGAAGGTCTGGTACATGAACGTTTTGTAATACCAGCCCGTTGCGCCGCCCACCAGCAGGGTCAGGATGTTCAGCAGCAGGGTAAACATCACCAGCATGGCAAACTTAGACAGCAGGCTGGCAGGGCGCGAGGCGCGCATCAGCCAGTGCTGGTTGGTGCGCTGCGAGTAATCGTTGCCCATCATCAGCCCGCCGATGATGACCAGGAACGTCAGCGCCACCAGCAAAACCTGGTCAAGCGAGTTTGCCAAGTCAAACGAAAAACCGGGCATTTTGAGCGTGCCATCCAGCAGTTGCGATTGGTTGAGCGAATAAAAATTTTGGAGGCCGAGCCAGGTGAACAGGGCGCAGGCCGCCAGCGCGAACCAGAACAGCGCGCGGCGCGTCAGGCGTGTCCATTCGATGGAGAAAAGTCGGAAAAACATGGGTTTCCTTTCAGTGACATTAGACGGTGGACAATAAAGCGGTCTGCGGTCTATCGTCCGTCGTCCGAGGTTACATTCATGAACAGGGATTCGAGATTGCTCTTTTGGGCGGTGATTTCCTGGGGGATGATGTTCTGCCGCAGGAGATGATTCATCACCGCTTGCGGTTCCACGCCGGCGACAATCAGCCAGTCCCCATCCGCCTGGATCGAATCTACCCCGGACATGGTTTGCAGAACCCGGGCCGCTGCGTCGCTGTCAGTGACTCGCAGCCGCACGGCCGGTTTTTGCGCGCCGAGTAGTTCATTCACGCGCCCCTGGGCCACGACGCGCCCCTTGTTCAGCACCGCGATCCGGTCACAGACCTGCTGGACTTCGTTGAGCAGGTGGCTGGAGAGCAAAACCGATGTGCCATTTTCAACCAGCGAGCGCAGCAACTGGCGGATCTCGCGCATCCCGGCCGGGTCAAGCCCGTTGGTGGGCTCATCAAGGATGACAAAGCGCGGACGGTGCACCAGCGCCATCGCCAATCCGATGCGCTGTTTCATGCCGGTGGAGAATTTACTCACCTTTTTGCGGGAGGAATCGGTCATTCCAACCAAATCGAGCACTTCGGCGATGCGTTTTTTATCCACGCCGGGCGAAAGACGCGCCACGAGTTCGATATTATCCCGGGCGGAGAGATACGGCACAAAAGCAGGCGCTCCCAGCAGCGCGCCGATATTTTTCAGCGCGCCGGTGTGGTTGGGTGTGACGCGCTCACCGAGCACGCTCACTTCGCCCGCTGTCGGGTGGACCAGTCCGAGCGCCATGCCGAGCGTGGTTGTCTTGCCCGCGCCGTTCGGCCCGAGAAAGCCGAACACTTCGCCTTCGTAGACGGTGATGTTGACCGAGTCCACGGCTTTGTGTTGGCCGAAGGTTTTGGTCAAATTGGATGTTTGGAGAACGATGTTGGTCATGTGTGTTTCCTGTGATTGTAGGGGCGCAGCAATGCTGCGCCCCTACCGAATGGTGTTATCCGCCCAGATCCTGGCGGGAGAAGATGGCGAGCGAGAGGGCGCTCAAAATGATGAAAATGATACCAATCGCCAAAACGGCGCGCATTTCGGGCAGGATGGCGGCATCCGGGAGCAGTGGCGGGGCGGAAAGATCGAGTGCGAGGTTGTTGACCTGCAAAACCTGCGCCAGCGAAGATGGCAGGTAACGCACCAGTGTCGGGAAGCGCTCAGACAGGCTGGCCAGCAGGTTTTCCAGCACCGTGCCGTAGACAATTGTCCCGCCCGCGGCGAAGAGCGGCGAGCGGGTGCTGACTGCGGCTAGCACCGTCAGCGCCAGGTAGGGCAGGGCGCTCCAGAATACGCGCAAAATGGTGGGCAGGAGCGCAGCCCAGTTGAGATTGGATGCATCCACGCTGCCGAAAAAGAGCAGGCGTGATAGCGAAGCCAATCCCAGCATGACAAAGATGGCAAAGCAAACCATCAGCAGGCCGAAGAACAGAGTCACCGTCAGCCGCGCCAAAAGCAGCATGGTGCGTGGCACGCCACGGGTGAGCCAGAGTTGCAGGGAGCGGTCCGGGTAGTCGAAAGCCGAAATAACGGAAGCGGTCACAGCGTAAACCAGAATCCCGATCCAACTAAAAAATGACAGACCCGAAAGTAAATCCTGTTCCAGGCCGCCACCGGCAGGCTGGTAACTGGCAACGATCTGGACGTGCTCGATCAGGGTGGTGAGGGCCAGCAGGAAGACCAGTCCGCCCAGACCGATCCATAGGGCGGGGTGCTTGAAGGTTTTGCGGGTTTCGATGGTGAGCAGGCGCAGGAACATGGGTTATTGTCTTACCTCAACAATATCTTTTAGATCATCTGTGATGAGCAGCGGGCAGATACTGCCTAAAGCAAAAATGAAGGTGAGAAGAACAACAATTACAGTGGTCATTTTGTCTCCTTGAACGCCCCGAAGTATAGGAGATGCGCGTGTTTTATGGTTCATCCGCGAGGATGAGTTGGAGTCAGACCGGAGGATGAAAATCGGTTCCTCAAGTGGATTCGAATAACAACTTCCGTGTGGAGATGTCGGTTTGAAAAAAAAGAAAAGAGCCACCTTACGATAGCTCTTTGTGCCCCCATGGGGATTCGAACCCCAGTTTGGGCCTTGAGAGGGCCCCGTCCTGGGCCTCTAGACGATGGGGGCGTTTAGAAGCGGGCGAGATTGTCCCGCACGCTTCACTAGAGGGTAATAAAGCGTGCGGGATTGTATCATCCCGATATTGAATCGTCAACGAGAAAGACCACGATCTCGCCTGGTCCATGCACGCCGATGGTGTGGGACATTTCGATGTCACCCGTGCGCGACGGACCCGTGATAAATACTGCGGATTTGGTCTCACGCGTCAGGTGGATCGCGTTTTCAAGCGATGGATAAATATCCGACCCGTGCAGGATCGCAAGATGGATTTCCGGCAGGAGTGACGCGAATAATTTGCCGCCCTCGCCATCCGCTTCCAACACGGACCCGGTATCTGCCAGCCCGCAAATAGCCTTGGTCACCCCGACGCGTATCGCGGCATCACGCTCGCGGCTGACGGTGATTCCCGCTTTCTGCAAAACGGCTTCGTCCAACACGTTTGGTTCAAGATGGATGTGGTCGATGCTCTGTGATCGCAGGAGTTCCACGACCTTGTTCGTTACGTCACTCTTTGTGGTGCGGACGATCTGCCCGTTGACTTTGGTCAATGCTTCAATGAAGACGTCGACTCGGTTCATGTCACTCTGAGGGAGCGGAGCGACCGAAGAGTCTCTGCCGTTGTGTGGGAGACCCTTCGCTTCGCTAACATCGTCCCGATGTTCTTTCGGGAGGGTGACATTACCTTTTTGAATTACCGTCCATTTATCCCTGAACGTCTTCCCTGCGAACTTCGGCAAGTCTTTGCTGTAGCCCCAGCCTGTGATCGCGGGCATGTGGACATGGTCGCTGAAAGGGGCAACGAGAGAAGTTCCCAGCGAGGCGAATTTTTGGGAGATGGCAAACAGCCTTGGGTGAGTCACGACGCGGCTGTATATCTGCAGGAAAAGTTTGGAACTGGAGGAAATCCGTTTGGCGTTTTTTGTATCGGGTGCTTGTCCAGCACGGACTCGAGTCAAAAGTTTGGGCAGGTCAATATCCACAGGGCAGGCATCCTTGCACGCGCCGCAAAGAGACGATGCCTGTGCAAGGGGGACGAATTCACTGCCGAAGAGTCCGGCTGAGATGACCGAGCCGATGGGTCCGGGGTAAACGCTGTTGTAGGCGTGTCCGCCGAGTTCGCGGAAAACGGGACATGCGTTCATGCATGCGCCGCACCGGATGCAATAGAGAGATTCTTTGAGCGGCGAGTTGCGTAGTTTTGTGCGTCCGTTGTCGAGCAGGATGATGTGGCGTTGTTGACCCATGAGAGGCTTGTGGATGATCTGGGTGTAGACGCTGAGTTTCTGCGCCGTGGCGGAACGGGGGAGGAGCGAGAGCATGAGCGCGAGATCGTCGAGGTCCCGGACGAGACGTTCCATGCCCATCAGTGCAATATGGACAGACGGCAGGGAGGTGACCATGCGCCCGTTGCCTTCATTTGTGACGAGACAGATGCCGCCTGTTTCCGCGACGCCGAAGTTGACACCGCTGACCCCGACATCGGCTGTGAGGAAGACATCGCGCAGAATTTTGCGGGCGATGTTGGTCATGGTGGGGATGTCTTCGGTGTAGGGAACGCCGAGTTTTTCGTGGAAGAGTTGACCGACATCCTGGCGGCGCAGATGTACAGCGGGTGTGATGATATGACTCGGTCTTTCGTTGCGGAGTTGGACGATGTATTCGCCGAGGTCGGTCTCGACGACTTTCATGCCCTCCGCTTCAAGGACGTGGTTAAGCTCGATTTCCTCCGAGACCATGGATTTTGATTTGGCGACCAAAATATTGCGTCCACTCCGCTTCGCTTCGGGATCATATACTGCGTATTGCGTATCGTTATGCGTACTTGTGTACGTGTCTACTTGTGTACTTAATTTCGCGTGTTTCGTAATTGTCAGAAAGATATCAATCGCTTCCTTCGCGTCTTT
>JBFYRY010000024.1:0-38779 GCA_041302025.1 Chloroflexota bacterium
TCCTCAATTGGCACAGGCTCTCGAAGCCGCCAACGAAGGCGGAAAATATAAACTGGTCATCAATATGAGTGAACTGGAATACATGTCCAGCGCCGGGTTCCGTGCCCTGCTCGCCGCCCAGCGGAATTCCAAACGCTACAACCGCGGTGAAGTGGTGATGGTATCGGTGCCCGACCGGATCCGTGAAGCGCTCGAACTGGCTGGTTTCACCGAACTCTTTAAGACCTTCGACGATTCACTGTCAGCCGTGGGACACTTCTAAGGTCCCGCTCTTCGGACCCAGGTCATTGGATCCATGCCCAAAAATGCCGCCTTCAGCTCTTCAACGCTGGGGCGGCAGTCAAATTAACACATGAAGAACGTTCAGTTTTCAGCGAAGTTTGAATTCCTCGATGAAATACGGGAGTTTGTCGGGGATATTGCCCGGGATGGCGGCTTTGGCGGCAAGGATGTCTACAACATTCAACTCGCAACCGATGAAGCCGCCTCCAATATCATCGAGCACGCCTATGAAGGTGTGGCTGACGGCATACTGGAACTTTCATGTGGCATGAAAGCCGACGCGATCAAGATCGTTCTCATTGATCATGGGGAACCTTTTGATCCGGCGTCCATCCCCATGCCCGACCTGAAAGCCGACCTTTCCGAACGCAAGATTGGGGGATTGGGTATCTTCCTCATGCGGAAACTGATGGACGAAGTCCGTTACGAATCGCATCCCGAAACCAACAGCAACACCCTCACAATGATCAAACACAAGAGGTGACCGGCATGACAGCCGCTTCGGCTTCACTTTCCCCGCCATCCATGGATTGGCGCGATTTCGCCAGCCTCGGGGAACAGATTGCCGGCTCCGCATCCCTGGCTACACAACGCGACCGCATCGTTGCCATGACTTCGCGCCTGCTCGACGGCGAAGTGGATGTCTGGCTTCACGAGAGCCTCTTCCGCTTGCCGGGCACGGATGGAGAAATGCTCTTTCCAGGCGAACCCGGATCGCCAGCCATGCAACGCGCCCTGCGAAAGGGAGGTGTGCTGACCAAGCAAAAACGCGGGACGAAGAACAGCGCCTCTCACGGGACCTGGGCTGCGATCCCGCTCGAAGATCAGGGGATGGTGCTGGGAGCGCTCCAGGTCAACCGCCCCAAAGGACCCGATTTCAAGCAGGATGAGCTCCACCTCATGGAGGGACTTGCCGGTGTGGTTGCCGTGAGCCTCATCGCATCGCATCGCGTGGCGGTGGAACGGTTCAGGCTCAACCAGTTGAACCTCGTCCGTGATGTCAGCGCGCAGATCGCCAATGCGTTGAGCGTGGATGAACTCGCCAGCCGCGTAACGGAACTCATCCAGAAAACATTTCATTATTACTACGTCGGCATCTTTACACTGCAGGAAGGCTCAACCTCCCTGCGTTTTCGTTCGAGCGCCATGGCTCCTCGCAAGGGCAAACGCAAGGCAAAGGTCGCCCTGGATGTGGAAATAGGTCAGGGGTTGATTGGACAGGCCGCGGCGTCGGGAGAACGTTTCCTCGTCGCCGATGCGCAAAAGGATTCGCGCTTCCGCTTTATCGACAGCCTGCCGGGGACACGTTCCGAAGTCGTCATCCCGCTAAAGATCGAGTCGCGTGTGCTGGGCGTGCTCGATGTGCAGAGCGACCAGGTGGACGCATTCCATCCCAACGACCTGCTGGTACTCGAAGCGCTGGCTGATACCATTGCCCGCGCTGTGGAGGGCGCGCGTCTATACAGCGACCTGCGCCGGCGTGCCAATCAATTGACCCTGATCGCCGAAGTCAGCAGGAGCGTAAGTTCCTCGCTCGACCTGCATGCCGTGATGGAGAATATTGCAACGCTGATCCATGACCGGTTCAATTATCCTCATGTCAACTTGTTCACGGTTCACCCCAACAGACGCTTGATCGCGCATGCGGCTGGTAGCGGCGAAAGGACCCAGGGGCTGACCGGCTACACACTTTCGCTTGACGACTCGCAGGGGATCATCCCCTGGGTGGCGCGTGAAGGGCAGACCATCCTTGCGGGGGATGTAAAAGAGGATACGCGATACCGCCAGTCACCCATGCCGCCCGGGAACACACGTTCCGAACTGTGCGTGCCCCTGGTCTACGACGAGCATGTGGTCGGCATATTGGATATTCAGTCCGATAAAGCCAATGCCTTCACCGACGATGACCGCGTGATCTTCGAAACCGTGGCCGATAATATTGCCATTGCAATCCATAATGCCGACTTGTACCACTCCGAGCAGTGGCGTCGTCAGGTGGCGGACAGCCTGCGCGAAGTGGCGGGCTTGATCTCAGCGGAAGCCAGCGTGGACGATGTGCTGGAAGCCATCCTCTCCGAACTCGACCGCAACCTGCCCGTGGATATTTCCGCCATCTGGCTGTTGGAAGATAATGAGTTATATCTCGCCGCCTGCCACAACTGCAACGAAGACCTGCTCGAACAACTGCTTTACGAAAAACCGGGCGCCTACGCCAACATGATGACGGCGTTATATTCAGAGCGGCCGGTTATCAGAAAACCCTCCGATGAGATCTGGGTCACTGGTCTCGCGGCTGGTTTTGACAGGAACTATTCCGCGCTGGCTGTGCCCCTGCGGGTGGGTGACCAGCCCCTGGGAGTCATTACCCTGTCTCACCACACGCCCGGCAGGTATGGGCACGAAGCACAGGCAATGACCACCACCTTCGCCAGTTACGCCGCCGTTGCCATCGAGAACGCGCGTTTGTATGATACAGCACAGGAACAGGCATACGCCTCTGCCGCCTTGTTGCAGGTGGCGCAGGCGGTCGTAAGTTTGAACGATCTCGATGAGATCCTCGGCACCATCATCCGCATCATGCCGATCCTCGTGGGGATCGAGCGGGCGGCATTATATCAATGGAATGCCGACAAGGAGGCTTTCCTGCCTTCGCAGGAATATGGATTGGGCGAAGAGGATGAAGCCGAGTTCTGGGCGCGAGGCTTTGCACCCGGCGAGTTTGCCCTGCTCGATACCTTCCAGGATGGCGCCAGCATACGCGCCTGTGCATTGTCTCCCGATGCTCCACGCGGCTTGCAAGCCTGGGTTGCTCTTGACCCCAACCAGGAAGTCAATTTGGGTAACCCGGACGCCTTCCTGTTCGCGGTACCCATCGCGGTCAAGGATGTGCTCTATGGTGTGATGCTGATCGAGGAAGCCGTGGGCGGGCTTCGTTTCCGTGCCCGGCGCCTGGAGATCATTACGGGCATTGCGCAACAAGCCGCGCTCGCCATTCAGAATGATCTCCTGCAAAAAGAGATGGTCGTGCGCGAACGCCTCGAGACCGAAGTGCAGTTGGCGCGCCAGATCCAGCAGACCTTCATCCCTGAGTCGTTGCCGCAATTTGCCGATTGGGAACTCGCCGCGCGCTGGAAGACTGCCCGCCAGGTGGGCGGCGATTTCTACGATGTCTTCGACCTGCCGGACAACAAACTCGGACTCTTCATCGCGGACGTTGCCGACAAGGGAGTCCCTGCCGCGCTCTTCATGGCGCTCACACGGACCCTGGTACATGCCGCCGTTATAGAATCGGATTCTCCCGCCGAAGCGTTGAAGCGCGTCAACGACCTGCTGATCCCCGATACCAAGCAGGGAATGTTCGTCACCGCTGTCTACGCCGTGCTCGACATGGACAAATACGAACTAACCTATGTCAATGCGGGACACAACCCGCCGTTATGGGTCAAGTGCGATGGCACGATCGAAAAATTGACACGTACCGGCGTTGCACTCGGCGCATCGGAAGACGCACAGTACGAAGAACGCATCATCCTGCTTGAGAATGACGACAACATCCTGCTTTACACCGATGGCTTGACTGAGTCCTTCAACAGCGAAGGTGAATTCTTCGGTGAAGAACGTCTCATCGAAGCGCTCAAAGCCAATCTCTGCTCCTCTGCCCATGACCTGATGGACGTGGTCGAAAAATCCCTGCTCGATTTTGTGCAGGATATGCCCGCCGCCGACGATCTGACGATGCTGGTGCTCAGAAGGGTGTGAGTAAATGCTCGTTTATCTGCCCACCCGAGATCACGATATTTACGTTGAATAGCCGTTAAGAAATCCCCTCGCCATCTTTTTTCACAGATGAATACCGTATCAGCCAGTGCCAGATCTTCAACGCCCATAATTGATTTCCCAGAAAGCCAAGGATTTCGCCCGCAAGGGCATCGAAGAATTTGGGAAGGGGCGGAAGCGGCATGGCGGGACTGAAATCCACTGCGCGACCAGCTATCGTGAAGGTGTATCGCCCGGTTCTTTCCACCCGGGGCTTGGATTCAAGCCATCGGCGGATGTCCTCCCTTTTGGCGTTCGTCCACTGATCCGGCAGATCGGAGGTGGCTTTGAAATTGGCGACCTCCGTCAGGTCCAGAAAGAGGCGTTTCTGTTCCGGGGTCAGGGATCTTGATTCCGAGAAGAACGCCACATCGGGATCCACGTGGACCAGTGGTTTCAGCCACAGTCGGTTGACGCTCGTGCGCATACCGTTCACCACGCTGGGGGTGGTCTGGTTGTAGAGCAGGTAACTGTAGAAGCGGGAATCCCACCAGTTGCCCACATCCGCTCCAGCACGGATCGCGTCGCAGACGCCAATGGAGGGCAGGATTGGCGTTCCACATAGGAGCAGGTATGCATCTCCAGCCGCCTCGCGGATGACCTCCAATGCCTGCCGATACGCCGTTTCACGCGGGATGTCCAGTTTTCGCCTGCCCGGTTGGGCGCCCGCCGAGAGAAAATCGAGTTTGAGGTAGTCAAACCCCCAGCCGCGAACTTTTAGCATCAGGTCTTTCAACCACTCGATGGCTTCCGGATGGGTGGTATCGAGCGCATACGATTCGGCAGACCATTCAAACCCCGCCACGTACAGTTTTCCGTTCAGATCGCGCAACAACCAGTCGGGATGTTTGCGGAAAATACTGGAGTTCCTGCTCACAGCGAGGGGAGCCAGCCACAGTCCGGCTTTTCGCCCGGTGGCTTTGATGCGTGCGGCAAGCGCCTCCATGCCGGATGGGAATTTTTCGTTCGGTTCCCAATCTCCAGCGCTGACCTGCCAGCCATCGTCCACCTGGAACACGTCGAAGGGCAGGTCTCCCAGGTCGGTCAGGACTCTGGCAAGATTTTTTTCGTTGATATTGTTGTAGAGGCTGTACCACGAACACCACACGCGCGGATGCTCTTGTATCGTGACCCGCCCGAACCGCTCGCCGAGTAGTTCTGCATACCGTTCGAAGAGCTTGGTCTCCTCTCCGCGGGCGACGAACCAATCGCCGCTTCCAGATTCGTACCAGCCTTGCAGTTCTCCCTCGCGGAGGGCGACATGCGCATTCAAGCCAAGCGCGCCAAGAAAGACGATGCTCCCATCCGCCAATTCCACCGCGCCCAGCCAGGATCCGTTCGGGTGCGGATACCGCGCATAGACCGGGTCGGTCTGGCGTGTATGGAAGGAGGTCGGTTTCATAACGGGAAGTTCGCGCATGGGGTCGGTCCAGGCGGTGAGGGACCAGGACTGCCATCCGTGGCGGTAAAAGCTTTTCGGAAGCAGAGGCAGGCTCAGGCGTAGGGAAGATGCGTTGATAATTTTCGAGTCCCCGGTTTGGGGCAGGGAATCTGGTTGAAGGTCGAGGGTCGGCATGGGAGCGATTATCCCGCCAAAGTTGTTGACGGTCAAATTGAGTTGTGGCATAATCCAACAACCAATGGCAGTGAAGAGAACGAGTAGATCTGCGGAGTTGTCAGAGAGCCTGTGACGCGGTCGGGAATGACCGCAGGGTGCGAACAGGTCAACATAGCAGATTGAAAATCATCTCGGAGCCGCGAGCTGAAATTGAGTAAGCGAGCCGAAGTTGTTCTTCGTTATCAGAACAGGATGATGTTGGTCATCTGCTGAGTGCCATACATTCTGTGTGGAATCAGGGTGGTACCGCGAGCGACGCTCGTCCCTGTGCTGGGATGAGCGTTTTCTTTTTAACTACGAGACCAACTGACTAGGAGACTAGCATACTAGGAGACTAACCATGTTCAAACCTGTATCACCCAAACTCAACGTGACTTCGATGGAAGAAGGCGTGCTGAAATTCTGGAAGCAAGCCGGTGTCTTCAAGAAGACCGTTGAGCAACGCAAAGGCGGACCCGAGTACGTGTTCTATGAAGGACCGCCGACTGCGAACGGCAAGCCCGGTGTGCATCATGTGCTGGCACGCGCGTTCAAGGACATGTTTCCGCGCTACAAGATCATGCGCGGTTATCACGTCTCGCGCCGCGGCGGTTGGGACACGCATGGTCTGCCCGTCGAGATCGGCGTGGAAAAACAACTTGGATTCAACAACAAACAACAGATCGAAGAATACGGTATCGACAAGTTCAACGAGCTGTGCAAAAAGTCGGTCTTTACCTACATCCAGGATTGGGAAAGGTTGACCGAGCGTATCGCCTTTTGGGTCGACCTGGAAGACGCGTATGTGACCTACACCAACGACTACATCGAGTCGGTCTGGTGGATCCTGAAAAATTTCTGGGACAAGGACCTGCTTTACAAGGGCTATAAGGTTGTGCCGTATTGCCCGCGATGCGGCACGCCTCTTTCGGACCATGAAGTTGCCCTCGGTTACGACGAAGCGACCGACCCCTCGGTCTTTGTCCGTATGCCGCTGGTGGATAAACCAGACACATCCCTGCTGGTATGGACAACGACTCCGTGGACGTTGCCCGGTAACGTGGCTGTGGTTGCACACCCCGATGTGGAGTATGTGACGGTCGAGCGCGATAACAATGGCACGAAAGAGAAATTGATCCTTGCCAAGGCATTGGCGCAGAAGGTGTTCGGCGAAGAGGAAGTGAAGGTCGTTGACACGTTCAAGGGCAAGAAACTCAATGGGATGAAATATCATCCGTTATATACCTTCATGCCCGTGGACAAGCCCGCGTACATGGTCGTGATGGGTGATTACGTCACAACCGAAGATGGCTCGGGTCTCGTGCATACGGCTCCTGCGTTTGGTCAGGAAGACATGGAGACGGGCAAGAAATATGACCTGCCCGTGCTGATGACCGTTTCACCCGATGGCACTTTTATGAATGAAGTCACTCCGTGGCGCGGTGTCTTTGTGAAAGATGCCGACCCGCAGATCATACAGGATTTGCAGGCGCGCGGTTTGTTACTCAAATCTGAAGCATATACCCACACCTATCCATTCTGCTGGCGGTGTGATACGCCTCTGCTCTATTACGCGCGCGAGTCATGGTACATCCGCACGAGCGTTTACCGCGACAAACTGGTCGGGTTGAACAATACCATCAATTGGGTGCCAGACCACATCAAAAGCGGACGCTTCGGCAACTGGCTCGAAAACAACATCGACTGGTCGCTGAGCCGCGAGCGTTATTGGGGCACGCCGCTTCCCATTTGGGAATGTGAAAAATGCAAACACCGCGAAGGCGTCGGTTCGGTAGCGGAACTTTCCGCAAAGGCTGGCAAAGACCTGAGCGAACTCGACCTGCATCGCCCGTACGTGGACAACGTCCATTGGAATTGTTCCGAGTGCGGCGGGCAGATGACGCGCGTCCCCGATCTCATCGACGTGTGGTTCGACTCTGGTTCGATGCCGTATGCCCAGTGGCACTATCCGTTCGAGAATCAAGAGAAATTCAAACAGCAATTCCCGGCTGATTACATCTGCGAAGCAGTGGATCAGACGCGCGGCTGGTTCTATTCCCTGCACGCCATCAGCACCCTGCTCAATGACGATGTCTCGTTCAAAAACGTCATCTGTCTCGGTCTCATTCTCGATAAAGACGGTTTCAAAATGTCGAAGAGCAAGGGCAACATCATCGCACCCTGGGATGTATTGTCGGTCCACGGCGCAGACGCCTTCCGCTGGTACCTCTACACCGCAACACCGCCCGGACAGGAGCGTCGCTTCTCTTCCGATCTGGTGGGCGAGGTCATCCGCAACTTCACGCTCACGTTGTGGAACGTCTATTCGTTCTTCGTGACGTATGCAAATCTCGACAAACCCACCGTTACCACCATGCCGATAGCAACCGGCGATCTCGACCGCTGGCTGTCATCCGAACTCAATGTGCTCGTCCGTGACGTGACGGAGGCATACGAACATTATGACGTGACGAATGCCACGCGTCCCATCGAAGCGTTCGTGGAGAAAATGTCCACGTGGTATTTGCGACGCTCACGCCGCCGCTTCTGGAAATCTGCATCGGACTCCGATAAGCAAGCCGCCTACTCGACCTTATACACGGCTCTTGTCACACTCTCGAAACTGCTCGCTCCCTCCATGCCTTTCCTCGCCGACGAGTTGTACCAGAACCTTGTTCGCTCGGTGGATGACACTGCCGCAGAGTCTGTCCATTTGGCTGAATGGCCCAAGGTCCTGCCTGAGATGATCGACGAATCGCTCAACAGCGATATGAATCTGGTGATGAAACTCGTCTCGCTCGGACATTCCGCCCGCCAGAAGGCGAATCGCAAAGTCCGCCAGCCATTGGCGGAAGTGGCGTTCTCGCTTGGCAATGCCAACGAGCGCAAGGCTGTTGAAACCTACGCTGACCTGTTCATGGACGAGTTAAACGTCAAGCAAGTCCGTTTGCTGGACGCGGCGACGGAGGCTGTGTCACACTCGGTCAAGCCATTGCCTAAGCAACTCGGACAGAAGTATGGAAACAAATTCCCTGCCATCCAAAAGGCGATCCTTGCGATGAATTCGGAAGAAGCGGCTCGTCCGCTGCTGGTTGGTAAGCCTCTACGCGTGGAAGCCAATGGTGAGACGTTCGATGTTCTGCCCGAAGAAGTGGAAGTGAAGGCATTGGCGAAAGAAGGCTTCGCGGTTGCCGAAGACGGTCCGTATGTTGCGGCGCTGGTCATCGAGTTGACCCCTGAACTCGTGCAGGAAGGTTTGGCGCGCGAGTTCGTCCGCCGTGTGCAGGACCTCCGCAAGAGCGCTGACCTGGATGTGGCCGATCGCATAGAGCTGTTTGTTGATGCCTCAGCAGGCTTGAGGTCCGCAATTGAGGCGCACAAGGAGTACATCACCGCGGAAACGCTGACATCCAATCTCGTATTCGGGAATCCGCCCGAAGGAGCGTCCGTTGTGGACGACTCATTTGAGGGTGAGACGGTCAAAGCAGGCGTGGTAAAAAAATAAATTGAAAAGGCGCATCGAAAGGTGCGCCTTTTCTTTTATAATACCTTTATACTCTTGTTGAGGTGAAACACATGCAAAAACTTCCATTGTGGGTGCGGAAAATGCTGGCAAACAGCGTCCATCTTTTTACGGCGACCGGGGCGGTATGGGGATTCTTGACCCTGCTCGCCATCTGGGACGGGAACATCAAACTTGCGGTAGTGTATATCATCATCGCCATGTTTGTGGACGGGTTCGATGGGATGCTGGCGCGCTGGCTCGATGTGAAGACCTATGCCACATGGATCGACGGCGGACTGATGGACAACATCATTGATTTTCTTACCTACGTAGTGGTGGCTTCACTGTTGTTGATCAAAGTGCCGAACCTCATGCCGCAGGGGCTGGAAATGTTTGCGGCGCTTTCCATTCTGCTCACATCGGGATTCCAATTCGCACAAGTCGAAGCGAAAACCGACGGCACGGATTCCTACTTCTTTAAAGGATTCCCCTCCGTTTGGAATTTCATTGTGCTGTACCTGATGCTGTTGGGGTTGAACCCGTGGATCAATTTCGCGCTGCTGATGATCTGTAACATCCTTGTGTTCGTGCCGATCCGGTTTCTGTACCCCACACGCAACAACCGCTTCCGCAGGTTCACCACGATATTTACCTACACTTATGGCGCGCTGGGCGTTTGGGGCTTGTTGCAATACCCGGATGTGCCGAAGTGGGTGGCGCCGGTTTCGGGCCTCTATGTCGTTTACTATATTGTGATGAGTCTGTTCCCGAAATTGGGCACGCCAAAGACAGCCTGATATGCACATCGAAACAGTGACCGGGATCACGGATGAGATCTTCGAAGCGGTACAACGCCTCACGCCGCAACTGGGATCTCACAAGGCGCCTCCGACCCGCGACGAGTTGACTGCCCTCGTTAAATCGGCAGGGTCCACGCTGTTGATCGCGCGCCACCCGGACGAGACCGGCGCGATCACAGGGATGCTCAGCCTGACGGTCTACCGCGTGCCGACCGGCATCCGCTCCATCGTGGAGGATGTGATCGTTGACGAGAAGATGCGGCGGCGCGGCATTGCCGAAGCCCTGATGCTCCTCGCCATCGAACTGGCGCGTACCGCGGGCGCGAACGGCGTGGCGCTGACCTCCAACCCGAAGCGCGAAGCGGCGAACAAACTATATCAATCCATGGGATTTCAAAAGCGGGAAACGAACGCGTATTTTTATAAACTGGAGTAACATTGTTTTGTGCCTGCTTCTCCGCACTTTAAAAACCGAACCTTCATGCCGCAGAGGCATGACTTGACTATCATGAGTTAAGTTCGCCTTATCTTAACCACTTTTTACAGCCGGATACGATCATTCCCGACCTGTCCAATCCGCAGAGTTGGAATCGGTATTCGTATGTGACGAATCGCCCGGTCAATTTTAATGACCCGACAGGTCATGCCGGATGTGACGGTGATTACCAAGGGTCGTGCGCGGATTGGGCCAAGTCACTGGAAAATCAAGAACAAGGCGGTGATGGTCCTGATCCTGATGACGAACTTAATGGAGGAGAACCTGATAACAACGGTTGCGTAGATACAAATGGAAATGGATACATAGATATACCTTGTCAAACACATCCTCTTGTTTGGATGGGACGTAGTTCTCTTTGTCCTAAAGAATTTACTCTGGTCGAGTGCTACTATGCAGGCGGATTGTTGGATATGAGTGGAGGCGATATCACTATTGATCCGAGCCAGTTTGGAGATATGGCCATTGCCATTCATTACGATATTAATAATAGGCCAGACTGGTCCCTCTCAATACTCAAAGCAAGTATGGATACCCCATTCTGGAATTATTATGGCAAATATTCCGGAAGTGGTTGTCTGAATAGTGTCTGTGGTTCTCGAAGCGAAATAAATTACTTTGAACAAGGAATGATTTCTGCTCGGCTAGATCAAAGCATTGAAGAGGGATTGGGTACGGTTAATACTTGGAAGAAGTATGTGCACCGATTGCCAGAAGCCATAAAGACAGGCGATTTTACAACATTCAACAATGGACCCTATGCATCCAATAATACTTATACATGGTTCAAATTGGGTTATTACACTGAAATAATACTATCAGCAACAAAATGACGCAGGTTATTGAGCAAGGTTATTCTGCAAAACAGAAATAAGTAAGATGCCCAAGGTAGTAGCAATAAATAAGGATTTTTCAAATGCGAAAACAATTAGGTCTATTGTTGATTTCTCTAGTGTCGATGTATATTATTACTTTCGGATCGGGGTTTATGTTCAATAAAAAAGAAGTGCCGATAAGCATTTGGTCCTTAGGCGAATGGTATGGAATAGCAGAGATCCAGTATGGCGGGAAGAACTACTCAACAAATATAAAAGTTGATTTCATTAATTCGAGGAGAATCATGCTTTACATCTCCGAGATCCCAGATGGAGAGGATGCAAGCGAACTGTTTTACGGAATCCCGTTTACCTATGAATACATTTCCCCTAGCGGGTTGTCGCTTATCAGCCGCGAGCGAGCGGAGTGGAATCTGGTAAAAGATGGAAGTCATCTAATCATTAGTGACATTGACAACGCTTTCTTTAATCTGCCCGTCACCCTGACAAGAAGACCCAGAGTGGATAGGTTATTAGTATTCCTTATGGCGGTTGTTTTCATCGGGATATACTTTTCAAAGTTTCCAAAATTAAGAGAGGACTTAGAAGAAGCAGTAGATATTGATCAGCCTGATTGGAAACGCAAACTGACTAATCGAATATTAACGATTATAGCAATTGCGCTGACAGGGATCTTGGGATTTCGTATGGGAATATTCATCTTGGCGCTGGTTTCCCAACATAGCTATTTCTTCTTCTTTGGGATGCCATGGGGACAATTCCTAATCCTAGAAGTTGGCTTACTCCTAGCATTGGTTGGGGCGAGGATTATCATACAAGTATTTAAAACTGGCGGAAGTGACACCAAATTATTACTTAATATTGGAAAGTATTGCTTAGGCATGTTTTTAGTAGGAAATGCTACATATGGAATATTAGCCGGAATGGTATTGTGGGGTGTTTTTTTCATAAGGTCTTGTAGTTATACCGGCATATGTTTTTTATACTGATATTAGAAATTCTTGAGTATAAGGGCTGAAACGAATAGACAGAGTAGTGTGTTTCTTGATTCGTCATTGTTGACGAGATGGCGGAGCATGAAAAGGCCCGGCATTGTTAGCGCCGAACCTTTCTTCTAGAGACTGGAAAACCCGCCGTCTTCGCCTTATATCAACCGGATTCATTTTACAAAGATTTTACACCCCCGCCATACCCCCATAACCTATACATTCTACAATCAGCATCGTAACCTGACAAAGGAGGCTTACGATGAAAAACATGTTCAAGAAAACGTTGTTGCTGGCTTTGGCCGCCGCGCTGACAGTGGCGAGTCTGCCGCTCGCCAGCGTATCCGCTCTGGGGTTGGATGACCCGAAACCGCCAAGGCCCGATGGGCAGGTCGCCAATGAGAAATTGGAGCAGGTCTGGGCACGTCAACAGAGCGTGTATGAGAAGATCGGCAAAGGCTTTGACCGCGACGCTGAATTCACGGAGAGAGTCCAGAAATTGATCGACCGCGCCAGGGAGAACGGCAAGGATGTCTCTGCTGTGCAAGCCGCGCTGGATGCGTTCGAAGCCGCTGTCAAGCAGGCGCATCCCGTGTACGAGAGCGGCAAGGGCATCATCAACTCGCACCAGGGCTTTGACGCCAGCGGCAAGGTGACCGACCCCGAAAAAGCCAGGGAGACCGTCCGGGCGATGGGTGAGAAGTTGAAAGAGATCAAAGCCGCCATGAACGGCACCGGCAAGGCACTGCGCGAAGCGATCAAAGCCTTCCGCGAAGCCAACCCGCGCCCCGCGAAAACGCCGACTCCATAAGCCTTTACCACAAAAGGGTCACAAAGAGACACAAAGGAAAAGTTCTAAACCTTGGTGATACTTGGTGACCCTTTGTGGTTAGTCGGTTTACACAAACCTAAAATCGGAAGTACAATCACCTCACCATAAATTCTAAAAATGTGAGGCATACATGTACACAACCGAAGGCAAGAAGATCGTTTCCACCGATAAGGCGCCCAAAGCCATTGGTCCGTACTCGCAAGCCATCCGCACAGACGGGCTGGTCTTCACCGCCGGGCAATTGGGACTTGACCCTGCCACCATGGAACTCGTCGAAGGCGGCATTGAAGCGCAGACCCGTCAGGTATTGACCAACCTCAAGCACGTGCTCGAAGCCGCGGACTCGGGTCTGAACTTCGTGGTCAAGACCACTGTCTTCCTGCAAAGCATGCGCGATTTTGCCAACATGAACGCCATCTATGCCGAGTTTTTCCCCGAAAATCCCCCCGCGCGCAGTACGGTCGAAGTGGCGGGACTCCCCAAAGGCGGACTGGTCGAGATCGAATGTGTTGCCCTGCTCAATCCCGGCCGCGGCGACTAACCGCTACTTGCTGTTGGCTAAAAGCTACTTGTGAACGAACTCATCCTGCTTGTCGACGACGAACCGTCCATCATCGAACTCTCGCGGATGTACCTCGAGCGGGAGGGATTCCGCATCCATGCCGTGAAGGACGGTCAAGCCGCGCTGGAGGCTGTTTCGCGTGACCGACCGGTTCTCATCGTCCTCGACGTGATGCTCCCCAAACTGGACGGCTTCGAAGTCTGCCGCCGCCTGCGTGCCGCGAACGATCCGGCCGCCATCCTCATGCTCACCGCGCGCGATGAAGACATCGACAAGATACTCGGTCTCGAACTCGGGGCAGATGATTACCTGACCAAGCCGTTCAATCCTCGTGAATTGGTGGCGCGTGTCAAAGCCATTCTGCGGCGCGGGGAGAAAAATGAATCAGATACCGCCAAACCTGTCCATATCGGCGACCTGACCATTGATCCAGCAAGACGCGAAGTCCGGCTCGATTCCCAGGTCATTGACCTGCGTACCCAGGAATTCGACCTGCTCCTCACCCTTGCATCCCACCGCGGACTGGTCCTCAGCCGGGAACAGATCCTGCAAAAAGCCTGGGGCTTCGATTTCTACGGGCAGACCCGAACGGTGGATGTACACGTTGCCCACTTGCGTAGGAAAATAGAAGGGAGCAATGTGAAGATCGAAACCGTTACCGGTGTTAGATCACCGAGCCGCGGATCGAGGACGCCGCCGTGCGGTTGGATATCCCAATCGAGTTGTATTATTACAGCGAACTGGGGCTGGATACTTTTTCCATCGAAGAATTCCAAAAGCGCGACCCATTCACAAACCCCGAACTGTTCGAACGGCAGTTTGCCCGCCTCGATGTGAAAGGCTGGATCGAACCCATCCCTGATGGAAAGTATCGGGTGACGCACAGGGCACGCGATGAAGTGAGGAAGATCATCCTGGAGGGGGACGGCCGGTTGGCGAACTTCGCCGCAGTGGACGGACTTGATCTCCCGCGAGTAGCCGCACTTCTTAAACGGATATCCATGGCCAACGGAGTGGGCCGAGAGCCGCCTATAAAGTGGGCGATCTCACGGCGTTTTCGCGTGATCGAAAAGGAAAGCCTGCCGATCGTGAAGATCCGTGAAAGATTGATGGATATTTTTGCCTATCGCGACGATTCGCATCTGGCGGCATCACGTCCGCACTTTAACGAGGCTGGCATTGTATGGATCGTATTGGGCTCGTTGATCGAGTCGGGTGCCATCACCGCCGGGCAGATCGCAGAGGAGATGGAGTTCCGCGGATACGAAGAATCCGATTATGAGATTGCGTTTCAGGCGGCTGTTGAAGTGGGTTGGGCGGAAGAGACCGGAGTCTCCGGAACATATCGCCCCACCCGGCAGGCACGGGAACTCCATGAACAGGTCGAGAAATTGACCAACGAATATTTTTTCCGCCCCTGGTCGGTGATGACGGCGGAAGAACTCGATGAGTTGTATACCCAGTTGACGAAGTTGCACGATCAATTGACCGCTTTTAAAAAGTTGAGTTAAATCTCCCCGCTCTTCTATTTTGAACACGGACGACACGGATCAGAGTCAGTTTCATGGAAAGACAGTGTATGGGTTTTCTTTTGCCGTGTTGTCCGTGAAATCTGTGTGCCGAGTGTAGACCATGTTCACATCCCTGCGTGCCCGCTTGTGGCTGAGTTATGCCTTTTTGATCACGATCGCGTTGACCATCGTCGCGGTCGTTTTGCTGGTATTCATGATCCGCAACCCGCTGTTGACGCGTGAAACCCAGCAACACTTGAAAACTGTGCAGGATCTGATCGAAGCAAACCCGAAGCCATATTTGAACGACCCAGCCACATTTGACGAGGCGGCAAAGGAAAACAACGTCCGCTTGTTGCTCTTCAACTCCAACCGAAAACTGCTTGCGGATACCGGAGACGCCGGAGCGCAACTGCCGTTCCCTCGCAGGACCATCCTGGGCAGGAACACACAGACCGCTGTGGATGCCAGCGGGACGGTCTGGCTTTATACATCCACCCGCCTGGCGGTGAACAAAATACTGGTCGTAGCCGCGCCGCGTCCGCGTGTGCCGGTGCTGGCTCTGTTTACGGATGAGTTCCTGAGCCCGATCCTGCAAGGGGGGGGCATCGCGCTGGTCCTTTCATTGATCCTTGCCTACGCACTTTCACGCTGGGTGGCGGACCCGTTGCAGAAGGTTGTCCTCGCCGCGCAGAAATATCCCACCGAGCCGATGAAACCCGTCGAGCCGCATGGACCGCAGGAAGTGCAGGACCTGACGCGCGCTTTCAATTCGATGGTTGCGCGGGTGGATGGCGCCCAAAAATCTCAGAGGGACTTTGTGGCGAATGTATCGCACGAGTTGAAGACGCCGCTCACGTCCATTCAGGGATTTGCGCAGGCGATCCTCGATGATACGGCGGATACTCCCGAAGCGCGCAGGCGGGCGGCGCAGATCATTTACAACGAATCTGGGCGGATGCACCGCATGGCGCTGGACCTGCTCGACCTGGCGCGGCTGGAGGCAGGCACGGCTGATATGAAAATGTCCGCGGTGGATGTGGGCGCATTACTGCGCGGTATTGCGGAGAAATTCACACCGCAGGCGCAGAAGGCGGGAGTGCTGTTGCGGGTGGATGTGCCGGATGGATTGCCGTCGCTCACGGGAGACGGCGACCGGCTGGCGCAGGTCTTCACCAATCTGGTGGATAACGCGTTGAAGTTCACGCCTGCGAATGGTGAGGTAACCCTTTCCGCGAAGAAAGTCGGGGCGCAGATGGAACTATCCATAATGGATACAGGCTCCGGCGTTCCGAATGAGGCGTTGCCCCGTCTGTTTGATCGGTTCTATCAGGTGGATTCATCCCGTGCGGGAGGCGAAAGTCGTGGTGCGGGTCTCGGTCTGGCGATCGTCAAAGAGATCGTGGAAGCGCATGGTGGTAAAATAGGCGTCCGCAGTCAGGCGGGGCATGGGACGATATTCGTCATCCACTTGCCGCTTTCGCAGGCGGCGCCCACACTGGCGCGCATAAGAAAATATAATACCCACGGTTGAGAATTGCGCTTTCCACCTTCTAAAAAGCGCAATTCTCAACCGAGTGCGGTATAACTGACGCATTACGGATTACGATTTACTTTGTATAATGTAATGCGGAATCCGATATGCCAAAAATTTCAGTCATCGTTCCCTGTTATAACGAGCAATCGACCATCCGTTTGCTGTTGGATGCCCTGCGCGGGCAGACCTTTCCGCGCGCCGCGTACGTAGATACGGTGCCGTTCGGTTCCTTCCGCCGTGCGCTGATCGAGAAGATCGGTTATTTCGATGAAACGTTATTGACCAATGAGGATTATGAGTTCAACGCAAGAGTGCGGGGGGCGGGTGGTAGAATCTGGCTCGACCCGTCCATCCGCTCGGTCTATTTTCCCCGGTCCACCCTGCTGGAACTGATACGGCAATACTGGCGTTATGGATATTGGAAGTGGAGAATGCTTTGCCGTTATCCCCATACGCTTCGCTGGAAGCAGGCTCTGCCTCCGTTGTTTGTCTTGATGAGCCTGTCCGGTCTGGCTGTGCTTTCGATATTTTTTGCGTTTGCACGTTTTTTGTTGACCGGTGAACTCATCCCTTATTTTTCCATTATGATCCTTGCAGGGTTGTACTCGGCGGCGTGCCGGCAAAAGCCATATCTTGTTCCCGGCTTGCCGCTGGTGATCCCTGCCATGCACATTGCCTGGGGGAGCGGTTTTTTGTGGAGCATCCTCGAATCAGGTTTTAGGAAAAATGGCTGATAATATTCGCACATCTGCCCTGCGATTGCGCCCAAGCGAGCACCGCTCGATACTATTCATTGGCGATCTGTTGATGGCGGTGACATCCGTTTTTGCCGCGATGTATTCCTGGCGGTTGTATTCCAACTATACCGACAGACTGCTCTACCTGGCGCAGGGAGTGACCGAGAAACGGATCGACAAAATCCTGGCGGCAAAGGCTCCGTTCTATGAGCAGGCGCCCGTCTGGTTTTACCTTTTACCGCTCATTTGGGTATTGCTCCTTGTCGAACTATACGAGCCGCACGTGGCGGGAAGCGGCAGGAAGACCACGCGCGGCATTGCCATTGCGGCGTTCATGGGTCTGTTGGCATACTCCCTCGTCTTCATCCTGAGGCAGGATACCAACCTGCCGCGCGTTGGCGTGGGGGCGTTCCTGCTCTTCGCTTCGCTCCTCACCCTGGGCTGGCGCATGATCTTCATCCGCATCTATAAAACGACGGGGCGGCGTCGAAGGATACTCATCGTTGGAGCGGGACGGGCGGGGCAAACGCTGGCGGAGTTATATGAGTCCTTCGGCATGCGTTCGTTCAATATCGTCGGGTTCGTGGATGACGATGTACAGAAGCACAAAAAAAAATATCACGGGCTTTCCGTGCTGGGGACCAGTGATAAATTGATCAACCTGATCGAAACGTTTCACATATCGGATATCGTGGTTGCGATCAACGGTGAGATCAAGGGTGAAACCTTCCAGACCATTTTGGATGCGCAGGAACGCGGCGTGGAAGTGACGCGCATGCCCATCCTGTACGAAGAGATGACCGGACGCGTCCCCGTCCATCACCTTGAATCGGATTGGATCATCCGCTCGTTCGTGGATGAAGTGCGTGTGAGCGGTTTTTACGAACTTGCCAAGCGCCTGCTCGATATTGCGGGCGGGCTTGTCGGCGTGGTTATCACTTTAATCTTCCTGCCGTTTGTTTCGCTGGCGATCCTGATCGATGGCGGGCGTCCGATCTTTTATTCTCAGATCCGCCTCGGCAGGGGCGCCTCCCGCTTCACGATCTACAAATTCCGCACCATGAAGCAAAACGCCGAACAGGACGGTGAAGCCCGGTTGGCGGAGAAGAACGACCCGCGCATCACACGCGTCGGCGATTTTCTGCGCAAGACACGGCTCGATGAATTACCCCAATTCTGGAACATCCTGCGCGGCGAGATGAGTCTCGTCGGTCCGCGCGCTGAACGCCCCGAATTGATCGCCGAATTCCAGAAGCAGGTCCCGTTCTATCGCGCGCGACTGCTCGTCAAGCCGGGGCTTACCGGCTGGGCGCAGATCAATTACGGCTACTATGCCAGCGTCACCGAAATGTCGGTCAAACTGGAATACGACCTCTACTACATCAAACACCGCACACTCGCCATGGACTTCCAGATCATCCTGCGCACCATCGGCACCGTGCTCAGGAGGACAGGCAGATGAAATATCTTGTCACTGGCGGCGCGGGCTTCATCGGCTCGCACATCGCGGAGACCCTCCTCGAGCAGGGACACACCGTCCGCATCCTCGATAATTTCAGCACCGGCAGACGCGAAAATGTGGATGCCTTGACCCGGCGATTCGACGGGACACGCCTCGAGATTCTGGAAGGCGACATCCGGGACGCTTCACGCGTGAATGAGGCTGTTTCCGGTATCGAGGTCATTTTCCACTCTGCGGCATTCGTCTCCGTACCGCAATCCATGCAGGAACCGCAGGAATGTTTCGAAGTGAACCTGACGGGCACATCGCTGTTGTTTGATGAGGCGCGCAGAGCCGGCGTCAGACGGGCGGTGGTCGCTTCGAGTGCGGCAGTCTACGGGGAGTCTGATGCGCTGCCCCTCGTTGAGGAAACGCCGCTCCAGCCGAAGTCCCCGTATGCGGTATCCAAGCGCGTCAATGAAATGTACGCGGAACTGTTCACGAACTCTTTCGGTTTTGACGTGGTCGCGTTGCGGTATTTCAACGTCTACGGTCCGCGCCAAAGACCGGATTCGATGTACGCCGCGGCGGTGCCGATCTTTATCCGCCGCCTGCTCGACGGCAAACCCATCACCGTCTACGGCGACGGCGGGCAGACCCGCGACTTGATTAACGTCCGCGATGTGGTGCGCGCGAATCTGATCGCCTCCGAACATCCCGATGCGGCGGGGAAAATCTTCAACATTTGCACCGGCATCGAGACCCGGTTGCTCGATTTATTGGAAGTCATCCTTGACCTGTTCCCGAA
This sequence comes from Chloroflexota bacterium, assembly GCA_041302025.1. Taxonomy (GTDB): domain Bacteria; phylum Chloroflexota; class Anaerolineae; order Anaerolineales; family Villigracilaceae; genus Defluviilinea. The sequence goes on from JBFYRY010000024.1 coordinate 19,747, forward strand.
CGCGCCTGCCCCTGAATTTGCCGCGCCGCGTGCCGGAGACATTTACCGCTCCGTGGGAAGCCCGCAAAAAGCGAAGAGCATGCTGGGCTTTCAGGCGCAGGTTTCGCTGGAAGACGGCTTGAAGGAAGCCGTGGAGCGGATGCGCGGGTGATTCATATGTTTACAGGTTCAGACGTTTGAACGTTCCAACCTGTAAACCTTCCAACCTTTATCCTCATGCCTATCGTTTTCCTCACCGACTGGAATCAGTACATCTCTCAACATCCGAATACCCACCTCCTGCAAACCGGAGAGTGGGGCGAGTTGAAGTCCGGGTTTGGGTGGGAGCCGGTTTGTGTTGTCAGCGGAGAGGTTGGAGCGCAGATTCTATTCCGGAAATTGCCGTTGGGGTTTACGGTGGGATACATTCCGAAAGCAGTCATCAGTGAACAGTCATCAGTGAACAGTGATCAGTTTTGGAAAGAGATAGATACTGTTTGCCGACAACATCGTGCCGTATTCTTGAAACTTGAACCTGACTCATGGGGTGCAAATTTCATTCTTCATTCTTCATGCGGAGCGTTCATTCTTTCAAAACATAATATCCAACCTCCCCGCACCATCATCATTGACATTCGCGGCGCCGAAGAAGAGATCCTGGCACGCATGAAACAAAAGACGCGCTACAACATCCGCCTTGCCGAGAAAAAAGGCGTGACTGTCCGCGCGTGGGACGATGTCGAAGCTTTTCACAAGATGATGCTCGTCACCGGCGGGCGGGACGGGTTTGGTGTTCACTCTCTCGAATATTACAAACGTGCCTATGAACATCTTCAACCCAAAGGTCTGGGCGATATATTAGTTGCGGAATACGAAGGCAAACCATTAGCGGCGTTGTTCGTCGCTCGAAACGGAAATCGCGCCTACTATCTCTACGGCGCTTCCACGGATGAGGAACGTAACCGTATGCCCACGTATCTTCTGCAATGGGAAGCTATGAAATGGGCAAAGGCACGCGGATGCGGAGAATACGATCTCTGGGGCGTGCCCGATGAAGACGAAGCGACGCTCGAAGCCAATTTCGAGACAAGGCATGACGGTCTTTGGGGCGTCTACCGCTTCAAGCGTGGATTTGGCGGTGAAGTGAAACGCGCCGCGCAGGCAATGGACCGAGTCTATAATCCATTGTTGTATTGGGCGTATTTGAAATTTATCGGGAACAGGGAATAGATAGTGGAAAGCAGTAATTGGAATTCATTGATTTCGAAACTACCCAATCCACACTTCCTCCAAACCTATGAATGGGGACAAGTGAAGGTGAAGTATGGGTGGAGTCCGCTGTATGCGGTGTGGGATGCAGATGGAAACTGGAAAGTGGAAAGTGATCCGAATCTACTTTCCACTTTCCACTTTCCAGTTGCCGCCGCCCTCATCCTCAAACGTCAGATCATCAGCAATGGATTCGCCGCCCGGCTGTCGATTCTCTATTCCCCGAAAGGTCCGCTTCTCGATTGGACAAACGAATCCCTGCGAACTCGTGTGCTGAACGATCTTCAGTCTTTTGCGAAGCGACAGGGTGCGATCTTCCTGAAAATAGATCCCGATGTCGTGCTGGGAACGGGAGTCCCCGGTGGGGAGGAGGATGTCCTTGATAACGGCGGACAGGCTGTGATGTCCGAATTGAAGCGAAGAGGGTGGATGTATGCATCCGATCAGATCCAATTCAAGAACACCGTCCTGATCTATTTGAATCCGACTGAAGAAGAAATGCTCGCATGCATGAAACAAAAGACGCGCTACAACATCCGTCTTGCCGAAAAGAAAGGCGTCACTTTGCGCGTAGGCATGCTGGATGATTTGGCCATGCTCTATAAGATGTACGCGGAAACGTCCGTGCGCGATGGTTTCGTGATCCGTGATGAAGGGTATTACAAGACTGTCTGGCAGACGTTCATGTCAAATCAATTGCCAATTACCAATCACCAATTACCCCACGCAGAGCCATTGATTGCAGAAGTCAACAACGAATCAGTTGCCGCGATCTTTGTGTTTTATTTTGCCGGGCGCGCGTATTATGTCTATGGCATGTCGCGGAACATACATCGTGAAAAGATGCCGACCTATTTCCTGCAATGGGAAGCCATGAAGCGTGCGAAGGCGAAAGGTTGCACGGTCTACGATCTGTGGGGCGCGCCCGAAGTATTCGATGAAAGCGACTCGCTGTGGGGAGTCTATCGCTTCAAAGAGGGACTTGGCGGAAAGGTTGTCCGCACCCTCGGCGCCTGGGATTTCGCGCCCAGTCCGCTTTGGTATAAGATGTATTCCGAGATCATTCCGCGCATGTTGGATGTGATGCGTTCAAGAGGCAAAGCAAGAACGAAACAGAATTTGGGTGCATGATTTTATAAAATATACTGGTGGTTGAGTAGGCGGCGATGCTCTTTGCCGTCGTATCGAAACCACCATGTAAGCAAAATTATTTCTGTTATCTGATGGTTTCGATACGCTCGCTACTCAACCATCGGATTTCTCTTGAAAAGGAATTTCCATGAACAAAACCTCACGCCTCAAATTCGCCCATTTGCCGACGCCGGTCGAAGAAATGCCGCGTCTTTCCGAAGCCCTGGGCGGACCCCGTTTACTGATCAAGCGCGATGACCAGACAGGACTCGCCTTTGGCGGCAACAAGACTCGCAAACTGGAATTTCTCATCGCCGAAGCACGCGAGCAGGGAGCAAAGACCCTGATCTCCGGCGGCGCGATGCAATCCAATCACTGCCGTCAGACGGCTGCCGCCGCGGCTCGCTTTGGATTTGAATGTATTCTGGTCTTGACCGGTGAACTTCCCGAACGCTCCTCGGCTAACCTTCTGCTCGATGAATTATTCGGCGCAAAGATCGTCGCGGTGCCTGACCGCAAAGACCGTGACCGCATCCTGCAAGAGATGTTCGATAACGCGGTGGCAGAGGGGAAGAAGCCCTATCTCGTCCCCTATGGCGGATCAAGTCCCACCGGCGCGCTGGGATATGCGTTTGCAGTGGAAGAATTTATGAAACAGAATGTCCACGCAGATTGGTTCGTGTTTGGCACCTCCTCCGGCGGGACGCACGCGGGATTGGTGCTGGGTCAACGTGTGTTTGGGTTCAAAGGCAGGGTGCTGGGAATCAGCATCGATGAATCGGAAGAATGGCTGAAGAGTCATGTCTCCAAGCTGGCGTCGGATGCCAGCGAAAAAATAGGGGAGCGGATCGAGTTCACTCACGCCGATGTGTTGGCAACTGCTGATTACTGTGGAGCAGGCTACGGCGTGTTGACCAATGCGGAGCGCGAAGCGGTCAAGTTATTTGCGAAGTACGAAGGTCTGCTACTGGATCCTGTTTACACAGGACGCGCCGCGGCGGGGATGATCGACTTGATCCGCAAGGGATTTTTCAAGAAGGATGAATCGGTGCTGTTCTGGCATACCGGCGGACAACCCGCGCTGTTTGCGGATAAATACGCCAATAAGATTTAGCAAAAACTAATTAATAAAATTGTGAATTTTATGAAACTGCGTTCTATCATACCAACATAAATATAACATACATAAATTTACGGGGTAATAAATCAATTTTTGAAAGTAATAAAATCTTATGGTTTCCCTTGAAGGTTGTTTATAGGAGAATTTTTACTAATGAAAACCCATTTTTCTAAATCTCCAGATACAATATCGGTTTCCGTAATTTGGTTTAGTATATTATCGCATATTGTTTTATCATATAAACCTGCATTAATAAGAGCACGTGCAGCTATGTAAAGTGAAGAATCTCCTTTTTCAATATCTTGTTGTGATATTCCATGTAACGGTCCGGCAAACGATGATTTATGAAGAAAACTATTTCCAAATCCTTGCTGTATAAACTCAACTGGTTGCCAAAAAACAGTTGCAAGGACAATAAAACCTCCTGGTTCACTTTTGCTTGAAATCTGAGTAAATACCATCGGAAATTCTCCTTCTGGAAGAAGCAACCACGCATATGCACTAGTTTGTATACCAATCGAATTTGTGGTGAATTTTCCATATGGTATGATAGTAATACCATCTGCTACCCAATTCGGTTGCTCCACATTTGCAGGAAATGGTTGAAGGGTTCTATGAAGGGAGGTGATCATATCGGATACTTTGTCCGGAGTCAGTTTTGGCCATTTGCTAGGATCGCGGTAATCCGGTTGTCCGGCATACTCTCCCAAATCCTTATCCGTCGCACTGATCAAAGGAATATTAAACGATGGCAATGGAGTTTCTGTAATTGTTGCCGTGGGTTCGGGGGTAAATGTTGCTGTTGAGGCTAAGGTTTCTGTAGGCTGGGGAGTCGATGTTGGAGATTCAGATGGAGTTGGTTGCGGTGCATTTATCGAAGTATTACAACTTGCCGCAAGCAAGCAGGCAAGAATTAGAATGACGTGAACTTTGAATTGCATAAAACACCCTTTGTCCATGTCATTCTGAGCGGAGCGAAGAATCCCTCCTCCCGCCTGAAGTCCTCTTAGCAAAGTAGAGATTCTTCACCGCTCCGCAGTTCAGAATGACATGTTACATTTTGTTTTTATCCAACCGATACACCAATCAATTTACCAATTCCATACGTGAGCGCGGCAGCGGCAATTCCCACCAACACCTGACGTGTTCCAGAGAACCAGACACTTTTACCCGTCATCAATGTGATCGCTGCGCCGATGATGAACAATCCCACCGCGCTGACAGCGAGACTCAACCCGATCGCCAGCGTCCCGTTCCAGAAGAAATAGGGAAGCATCGGGAATAGCGCACCGAACGCAAAGAGGAAGAAGGATGTGAACGCGGCTTCATAGGCTGAGCCACCCAGTTCATCGGGGTCGATGCCTAGTTCTTCGCGTGCCAGCGTATCGAGAATATTCGCCTTATCCGCCATCATGTGAGATGCCATCTCTCTCGCACGATCTTCGGGCAGACCTTTGGATTGATAGATCAACGCCAGTTCTTCCTGTTCCTCTTCGGGGTTGGCGGCGATCTCTTCGGCTTCGATCTTGATTTGGTGTTCATATAACTCGCGTGAGCTTTGCACCGAAAGCCATTCACCCAGCGCCATGGAACCTGCGCCTGCTAACACACCTGCCAAGCCAGCGATCAAAATATCGGGTCGGGAATTCGTCGCGCCCGCCACACCCATGGTGAGACTCAGAATGGATACAAGTCCATCGTTGGCGCCCAGCACTGCCGCGCGCAAGGCATTCCCGCCGCCAGCTTTATGACGCCCTTCCAATTGCGCGACAGATCCACCGGAGAGACCGCCTGTGGAACCGGACGCCATCGAGATCAAACGCGCATGGGATTTTTCATCCTGCGAAAATTCCTTCGCTTCTGCATCAGACTGTCCATTGTATGCGTTGCTGTCCGCTTTTTCGTTGCTGGCGATGGTGGGCAACACAAATTGCGGACCGAAGCGTCTTGCCAGCCAGATCATGGTCGCAGCGCGCCAGGTCGGTTTGCGCGGCGGAATGGCAACCTTGAGGTGCGCCAGTTTTTTCTCCCACGCCGCGGCATGTTTCTCTTCGCTGGCAGCCAGCTTACGATAGACCTGTGCCATTTGCGGTTGTTTTTCTGTATCCGCCAACACCATGTATAATGCCGCCCCGTCAATTTCCTTTTGCCGATTTGCGAAATATTGTTTGATGTCTTCTTCGTTGGACATATGTTCCTCCCCAATTGCAAATGTCATTGCGAGGGCTGGTGGTTGAGTAGGCGGTGCTTGTCCGCCGTACCGAATCCACCAGCCCGAAGCAATCTCATGTTTTCAAGTTACTTGAGGTTGCTTCGTCGGGCCATCGCCCTACTCGCAATGACGGTGCTTACATTATCTCAGTGCTTCCCAGCCTGCGTACTTGGCGGTATCGCCGAGTTCCGCTTCGATGCGGAGTAACTGGTTGTACTTCGCCACACGGTCGGAGCGGGCGGGGGCGCCGGTCTTTATCTGACCAGTATTCAAAGCCACAGCCAGGTCGGCAATGGTGGAGTCTTCGGTTTCACCGGAGCGGTGGGAAGTGACCGCTCTCCAGCCAGCGCGGTGACAGGTTTCCACGGCTTCGATGGTCTCGGTCAGGGAACCGATCTGGTTCACCTTCACGAGCAAAGCGTTCGCGGCATTTTCCTTGATTGCTTTGCGGACGCGCTCGGGATTGGTCACCAGCAGGTCGTCACCAACGATCTGGAGTTTGTCGCCCAGTTGTTTGGTCATTAATTCCCAGGATGCCCAGTCGTCCTGTGCAAGGCCGTCTTCAATGGAGACGATGGGATAATCCTTGACCCACTTCGCCCAGAATTCAACCATCTGTTCGCCGGTCAGCTTCTTGCCTTCCTTGCGCAGGTTGTAGAGTTTGGTGTCTTCTTCGTACAGTTCAGAAGCGGCGGGATCGAGTGCGATGGCAACATCCTTGCCGCGACCAACTTTGAATCCGACTTTTTCGATCGCCGCGAGAATAACCTCAATGGCTTCGTTGTTGGCTTTCAACGCGGGAGCATATCCGCCTTCATCGCCGACGAGAGTTGCGTAGCCTTTTTCCTTCAAGACAGATTTCAATGCGTGGTAGATCTCCGCGCCCCAGCGTACTCCTTCGGTGAAGGACGGCGCGCCAAACGGCATGACCATGAATTCCTGCATGTCAGTGGATTGCCAGGCAGTATGAGCGCCGCCGTTCAGAATGTTCATCATCGGTACGGGCAACACGTGAGCGTACACCCCGCCGAGATAACGATAGAGCGGGAGTCCCAATGAATTTGCCGCGGCTTTGGCGACCGCAAGGCTCACGCCCAGGATCGCGTTCGCGCCGAGTTTCGATTTATTCGGGGTGCCGTCCAATGCGAGCAGTGCCGAATCAATCGCTTTCTGTTCCACCGCATCCCAGCCGAAGAGCGCGTCCGAAATCACGCCGTTGACGTTGGCGACTGCCTTCGCTACGCCTTTGCCGAGATAGCGTTTCTTGTCGCCATCGCGCAGTTCCAGGGCTTCATGTATGCCGGTGGATGCGCCGGAGGGTACCGCCGCGCGTCCCCACGACCCATCTGCCAGAGCGACTTCGACTTCCACGGTCGGGTTGCCGCGCGAATCCAAAACTTCCAATGCTGAAATACTTTCGATGATAGTGTCCATTTTGTTCTCCATGTGTTATTACCAGTATCACGAATCCCCCATTCGTGGACTGATGTTTTCGTTCCGGCAAGTATAATCCACTTTTATTGTGATGAATGTCATGGACTCTACGCCTCATTCCACGCCTGTGCCTGATCCCCGTTATCGAAGGAAATTCATTTTTGCTGATACCGCTGCGCGCCGCGTCCTTGTGTCGTTTGGGCGTTTTCTGTTCACTTTTCTCATGGAATTGGACGTGAGCGGGCTCGAGCACCTACCCGCGCGGGGAGCAGTGATCCTCGCCGCGAATCATGTCACTAATTTCGATGTGTTCCCGGTGCAATTTGCCCTGCCGCGCCCGATCTTCTTCATGGCCAAGGCGAATTTGTTCAAATTCCTGCCCATGGACCTGCTCCTGCGTAATTTGGGCGCATTCCCGGTCAATCGCGGTGAAAAGGATGCGTGGGCGATGCGCCATGCCGCGCAGGTCTTGAATCATGGGCAGGCGCTTGGCATGTTTCCCGAGGGGACGCGGTCAAAGGGGAGGGGGCTGGCAGTCGCGAAAACGGGAACAGCCCGATTGGCGCTCGAGGCGAACTGTCCCATTTTGCCGGTGGCGATCACAGGTTCTGATCAATTCTTAAAACGGTTTGCACGCCGGGCGCGCGTCCGGGTTGTCATCCTGCCGCCGCTCTATCCCGAGCCGGGTGAAAATCCGCTGGCGCTCACCGACCGCCTGATGTTTACGCTTGCACAGGGGCTTCCGGTTGAGATGCGCGGGGTGTATGCCGACCTGCCGGAGGGATTTAAAGAATAGGAATTCGGTAGGGGGTGACGCGGGGAACTTTTCTGCATCGGAACGCATCCATTTTTTAGTTTCACACGAAATGGAGGTTTCGATGAATAAAAAACTTTTACAAGCCTTTGTCATTGTGGCGATGTTGACCGCCATGTTCGCATTTACCAATTCGGCGTTTGCGGCGGGATGCGGCGTGAACGTGACCGTTGTGAAGGGTGGTACCCTTCGCAAGATCGCGGAGCAGTGCGGCACAACCATTTCTGCCCTTCAGCGCGCGAATCCTGAGATCGGCACCGGGAATTTGATCTATCCGGGTCAGGTTTTGCTTCTGCCGGGGGCCCGATTGTATGGCGATAACGGCTACGATACGTGGATCGTCCTGCGCGGCGATACGTTGAAATCGCTGGCAACGCAGTTCGGCACATCGGTGGATACCCTGCTCTCCCTGAACAAAAGCATTGCGAATGCCAACCTGATCTATGAAGGTCAGCGTCTGGTGGTGCCTTCGGGGCGCGCGGTGCCGCTTCCTCCGCCCGATGCGAACGGACAGGTTTATACCGTGCAGAAAGGCGACACCCTGCGCAAGATCGCTGCAAAGTTCGGCACCACTGCCGATGCGATCCTCAAGGTCAACCCGAAGATCACCAACCCCAACCTGATCTATGTTGGACAGAAAGTTACCATCCCCGCTGATGTTGCCACCTACCTTGTCCAGAAGGGCGATACACTCCGCATCATTGCCGCCAAATTTGGCACCACCGTGGATACATTGATTGCACTGAACCCGAAGATCACAAATCCAAACCTGATCTATGTTGGGCAGGTGATCAACGTGAGATGATCGTGTCTATGCAAAACGTCCCGAAGGTTCGATGCCTTCGGGACGATCCTGAAAATAAACGGGCGCACTTTCAAAGTGCGCCCGTTGTCGTTCATATTACTTATTTCTTCTTCTTGGCGGTCTTTTTAGCGGCAACTTTCTTGGTTGCGACCTTCTTGACCGCTGCCTTCCTGGCAGGGGCTTTCTTGGCGACAGCCTTTTTGACGACAACCGCTTTCTTGGGCTGGTGCTTCAAAGCGGAATGTGCCGCGGCGAGACGCGCGATCGGCACGCGGAACGGCGAGCAGGAAACATAGTTGTTTCCGATGATGTGACACCACTCGATGGAGTTGGGGTCGCCGCCGTGTTCACCGCAGATACCCACTTCGAGGCTGGGGCGGGTCTTGCGACCATCGAAGATCGCCATATCCATAAGCTTGCCAACGCCACCGCGGTCGAGCGTCTGGAACGGGTTTTTCTCGAGGATACCCTGTTCCTGATAAGTGATCAGGAAGTTGCGCTCGGCATCGTCGCGGGAGTAGCCGTAGGTCATCTGGGTCAGGTCGTTGGTGCCGAAGGAGAAGAACTCGGCGCGTCCGGCAACTTCGCCGGCGGTCACAGCCGCGCGCGGGATCTCGATCATGGTGCCAAACTTGTAGGCGAACTTGACCTTCTTCTCTTCCATCACAGCCTTGGCGATGCGCTCGAGTCTCGGCTGGATCCATTCGAGTTCCTTCACGGTTCCGGTCAACGGGATCATGACTTCAGGTTTGACCACGATCTTGCGCAACGTACAATCCGCCGCCGCTTCGAAGATGGCACGGACTTGCATCTCGACGATCTCGGGAATGGAGATGCTCAAGCGGACGCCGCGCAGACCCATCATCGGGTTGGATTCGTGCAGTCCCTTGATGGCGGAGAGGAGGTGTTCCTTCTCGTCCAATCCGGCGGTTTCGCCCTTCACGCGCAGGGTGATGACTTCTTCGAGAAGTTTTTCTTCGTCGGGCATGAACTCATGCAGGGGGGGGTCGATTAAGCGGATGATAACGGGGTAGCCGTCCATCGCTTCGAAAAGACCGTCAAAGTCCTTGCGCTGATAAGGGAGCAGTTCGTCGAGTGACTGGTTGCGGATTTCGCCAGGTCCGGCGAGGATCATGCGCTGGACGATGGGCAGGCGTTCGGGTTCAAAGAACATGTGCTCGGTGCGGCAGAGACCGATACCGACGGCGCCGTAGGAACGGGCGCGCTGGGCATCCTTGGGATAGTCCGCATTCGCCCAAACTTGCAGACCGCGGGTCGGATAGCCTTTTGCGCGGGCTTCGCGAACATCTTTGCGAGCGCAGATCTCATCCGCCCATTTGAGCAGGGTGAGCAGGTCGGTTTGTTCTTCGAGGGACGGAGCGGAGGTCGGGATCTGACCAATGAAGACCTTGCCGGTGTTGCCATCGACGGAGATCCATTCGCCTTCCTTCACTACAATATCGCCAACCTTCATCTGGCGATTCTCGAGATCGATCTTGATCATGGAAGCGCCGACCACGCATGGGATGCCGAACTGGCGGGCAACCACTGCCGCGTGGGATGTGGCGCCGCCTTCGCTGGTGAGCACGCCCTGGGAAGCGATCATGCCGTGGACATCATCCGGCTTGGTGAACGGGCGCACCATGATGGTCCTCTGCTTCTCTTCCTTAGCCATCTTCTCTGCCATGTCGGCATCAAAATAGACCTGTCCGACTGCCGCACCCGGAGATGCATTCACGCCTTTGGCATAGAACTTGCCGGTCTTCTCGGCTTCCGCCATGGCTTTCTCGTTGAATTGCGGGTGGAGCAGGGAATCGACGTTTTCAGTCGTAACGCGCAGGACAGCCTGTTCCTTGGTAATGAGTTTTTCCTTCGCCATATCCACAGCAATTTTCACGGCGGACTTGGCGGTGCGCTTGCCGTTGCGGGTTTGGAGCATCCACAGTTTGCTTCGTTCGATGGTGAACTCGACATCCTGCATTTCCTTATAGTGCTTCTCGAGTTTGCCAGTGATGTCCATAAATTGCTTGTAGGCTTTGGGCATCTGCCTGGAGAGGTGTTGGATCGGGTCGGCATTGCGGATGCCAGCCACCACATCTTCGCCCTGGGCATTGATAAGGTATTCGCCCATCATCTTCTTGTCGCCGGTGGACGGGTTGCGGGTGAATGCAACGCCGGTGGCGGAGTCGTCGCCCATGTTTCCGAAGACCATGGTCTGGATGTTGACTGCGGTGCCGAGATCATGCGAAATGCCTTCCTTGTTGCGGTAGGCAATGGCACGTTTTCCGTTCCAGGATTCAAAGACAGCCTGTGTGGCGTACTGGAGTTGTTTGTAGACATCCTGCGGGAAATCGAAACCGACATGCTTCTTGAAGACTTCCTTAAAGGTAGCGACCAGAGCCTTCCAGTCCTCAGCGGTCATTTCGATATCGAGTTTGTAACCCTTGTTCGCCTTGTACTGAGCCATCGGGTGTTCGAAGACTTCATCGTCGAGATTGAACACGGTGGTGCCGAACATCTCGATCAAGCGGCGATAGAGGTCACACACAAAGCGGGGATTCTTCGTAAGGGCGATCATGCCCTCGACCACCTGGTCGTTCAAGCCGATGTTCAGGATCGTGTTCATCATGCCCGGCATCGAGAACTTGGCGCCGGAGCGGCACGAAACCAAAAGCGGATTCTTCGGGTTGCCAAACTTCTTGCCGGTGGCTTTTTCCACCTGCTTCATCGCAGCGAGTTGCTGGTCCCACTGACCGGCTGGGAATTTGCCGGTTTTACGGAATTCGTTACAGGCTTCGGTCGTGACCGTGAATCCCGGCGGGACCGGGACACCTGCGCGCGTCATATCGAAAAGTCCGGCTCCCTTGCCACCGAGCAGAGAGCGCACGCCCTCCCAGGAACCGGCATATTTTTCTGCCTTCGCGACTTCATTAAAAAGATAGACCCATTTATTCATTGTTAGCCTCCATGGGTAAAATTGTTTTAATCGCGTGAAGTTTACCACAAAGGTTACATGACAAAAGTGACATTTCCCCACAATTTTTTCTGTAAACCTGTTGCAAACTCCGAATCACTACATGTGGATGATAATACGGCTCATAGGAAAACCAATATGACCACAAGAATATTCGTTATAGACGATGATACCGCCGTTACCGACCTTCTTACCGTGCTTTTAACTGCACAGGGGTTTGAAGTGTGGGCTACCAATAGCAGTACTGAAGGGCTTACTCATATCCGTGAAAAGATGCCCGATCTTGTTATTCTTGACTTGATGATGCCCGAAATGGATGGCTGGGAGGTTTGTAAGGCTGTACGCGCCTTTAGCGATGTGCCCATCATTGTGCTTTCCGCCCTCAACGACCCCTCGATGGTTGCCAGTGTGCTGGATTCTGGTGCGGATGACTACCTGACCAAGCCGACGCCAAGCCGCGTGCTTGTGGCTCACATCAATCGCCTCATAAACCGCAAGTCGAATGGATTTACCCTACAACAGGCATTCAAGCCCGTACCCGCATCGTAGGAATGAAAGCGGTTCTTTCCAAGCCTGAGCCTGTTTCCCTTATAAAAAAATCTCCCGTTGCCCAAAGGTGACGGGAGATTTGCTTTAAGCGAGGGTTCTCAAGGCTTCAGCGGTTTTCTCTTTCGCTTCCATCATCGGCATATGACCGCCGCCGCTGATCTCGACCAACTGCACACGCGGAATTGCCGCCTTGACCTCCCGCGCCCGTTCGATGGGGATCAACACATCAGCATCTCCATGCACTGCCACAACCGGACAGGTAATCGTCGCCAGCAGGGGAGTTGAATCGACGCGTTCCGCCATCGCCTTGAGCGCACCGATGTACGCGGCAGGCTGTTGCCGTTCCATGATCTGGCGGGCGAAGGCTTGCAGGCGCGGGTCAGACGTGAACTTCGGCATCATTGTTTCGACCACGCCACCGATGCCCTTTTCCGCCACCTCCGCCGCGGTCTTGTAGCGTCCTTCCTTTCGGTCGGGAGGGTCTGCCAGCGTTTGAGATGCCACTAATCCGAGACCAGTTATCCGGTTCGGAAAGAGGCGTGCAAAAGCCAGTGCCACGTATCCGCCCATGGAATGTCCCGCAATGGCGGTACTCCGAATGCCAAGCGAGTCAAGCAGTCCGGCGATGTCCAAAGCGAACTCATCCATTGTGTAGGGGGTATCAATTGTGGTTGATTCACCAAATCCACGCAGGTCGGGAACGATCAGGTCGAACGTGTGTTCAAGGATGGGAACGATATCGTCCCATAGGTGGTGGTCGAGTGGAAAGCCGTGCAGGAGCACGAGCGGTGTCCCCATGCCATGCCGCTTGTATGCAATTTGGATGCCATTAATGCTGGTCTTTTCCATGTCTTTCCTTTTCCTGTTGGCTAGATCATTTCCAATTTACTGCCACCTTTAACTTGCTACCCAGTTTCGAGTAGTAATGCACATATCCGTGGTCGCGACCGAATTCATAGACACGGCGCGTGATGTCGACATCGGCTTTGCAGTATTCAGCCACCTTGTCAAGTTCACCGTTCTTGAACCATTCCACTGATTTGATGCCGTCGGCAGTTTTCGTTGCTCCCAGCGTTGCCTTGGCGATGGTGTCGAGACTCAACCTGAAACCCAGCGTACGATGAATATCCTGCAACATGTCGGTGGAGCGAAAAGCCCGAAAGTTCTCGTTCGGTGCGTAGGGTTTCAGGACTTCATAATCAAAATTGATGATGTTGAAGCCGATCACCCTGTCTGCGGATTTTAATTCAGCGACCAGCGCTGCCGCATCCTTCTCCCAGTACACGGCAAAGTCATTCCGCTTCGTGGACCAGGTCACGCCGCACGCCAGCAGTAATTTCGCCGGGTCGCGCCCGCCGACCTCTTCAAAAAGTTTCTGGCTTTCCAGATCAAAGTAAATGATATTCATGCATTCTCCGTCTTTTTCAGTTCTTCGCGTGCGAACGCAAGCGCCTGTTCGCGTGTTTCGACTTTTCCTGTTGCCTGTCCTTCGCAGATGGCTTCCAGCAATTGACCGACGATCCGTCCGGGTTCGAGATTTAATTCGCGCATCAGTTCGTTGCCATCCAGCAGGCGCGGCGGTGCGACCGTCTCTTCGCGTTTCTCCCAGTAATTCTCCAGCAGGATGCGGGCGATATCCAGTGCGGCGGTCCAGGTCTCTTGAGTTAACTCGTTCCCGCGCGTGCCGCGCAAGTCAGCGAGACCTAAAAGAACAAGGTCGACACCCGCTTCGCCTGCGTCGCGGAAATAACGATAAATGGCTTTGCGTGAAGGTTCCTTTTTGTCGCCTTCCAAACGATCGGCGAAAAAATGGAAACGCATGTGATGTAGGACGATCTTTTTGATGCGATCGATCTCGTTATTGCTCAGGTTGAAAGTGCGGCCACGATTTGCGGCAACCTCTGCGCCAAGGATATCGTGATCGAAAAAGCGGATTCGCCCCGACTCGTCATCAGTCCTGGTAGCCGGCTTCTCGACATCGTGATACAGCGCGGCAAAGAACAACGCGGCACGGACGGAACGGTCCGTGTTGATTGATTCGGCGAAGTGGGCGGCAATCTGTTCGCGATAACGCCCCAGGCGGAGCGTGAGCAGACCGGTGAGCATGTCATTGGTCTCGTTGGCGGAATATCCAATTCGTAGCGCGGCAATAATACCTTCGAGATGTCCAAGCACACTCAGGGTGTGTTCCCAAACATCGTGAACATGCGGACGTGTTTGTTCGACTCCCTTCATTGCAGGGAGTTCGGGCAGGATGTGGGGAAGGACACCCAGCATTTCCAGCGCGCGCATGGCGGCATCCGGTTTGGGTCCTTCCAGCATCTTGAACAATTCGTCGCGCTGGCGTTCCGGCGAGACGTTGGGTAAAAGGCTTGCGGCTTGCTTCATGGCTTTGCGCGTTTCCAGTTCGATCTTGAAGCCGAACGCCGCGGCTTGACGAATCGCCCGCAAAATGCGGACCGGGTCATCTATCAATGATGTATTCGAGCAGGCACGGATGATTTTCACGCGTACATCCGATGCGCCGTTCATGGGGTCGATCAAGGTTTCGGAGCGCAGGTCAAAGGCGATGGCGTTCATTGTGAAGTCGCGGGCGCGCAGGTCGGCTTCGAGCGTGGTCCCGTTGCGATAGGTGGCAAAATCCATGAAGGTGCGCGAGCCATCGGACTCGGTCAAGATGACGCGGCCAGTGTCACGTTCTTCATCGAGTACCATGAAATCTGCACTGAGGACGTTGGCAACGCGTCGGGCGAGGGAAATGCCGTTCGCAGGCAGGGCAAAATCAAGGTCGTGTGAGACGCGGTTCAGTAACATGTCCCGTACTGCGCCGCCGACCAGGTAGATCTCCTGATCCGGGAGTGCGTCGCGGACTTTGTCGGTCAAAGGGGAATGGGAAAAAGGAATGGGCATGAAGATGATTTCCGGTTTTTCCTTGTGACGGGCGCTTTGCGCGGCACGCAGGGCTTGTTCGGGTGTGCCCCCCTGGGCAACGATCCTGCCGCGGACACGAGCGACCCAGCGCCCGGCGTAGGGAGAGGCGGGTGGCTGTTCAGCAGGCATGGATCGTTCGTCGATTGTCATGTCATGCAGGCGGCTTGTACTTGTTCAGATCCACAACGCCGACGAAGGGCAGGTTGCGATAATATTCATCGAGATCAAGCCCGAAGCCGAAGACGAATTTATTGGGGATCTCGAATCCACGGTAATGGATGGGCACGACGGCTTCGCGGCGTTCGGCTTTATCGAGAAGCGCGCAGACTTTGAGACTGCGCGGCTGGCGGAGTTGGAGCATTTCAAGGACGGATGCAATGGTGTGACCGCTGTCCACGATATCTTCCACAAGGAGCACGTCCTTCCCGCGGATGTCGGTCTGCAGGTCCATCGCCACGCGGACGGTGCCGCTCGATTCGCGCTTACCGACCCCATAGGAAGAGACTGCCATGAAGTCCATCATATGCGGCGCGCAGATCTGTCGACTGAGATCCACCAGAAAGGGAACGCCGCCGCGCAGGATGCAGATGAGCAGGAGATTGCCATCCGGGTAGTCGACACTGATCTCTGCCCCCAATTCCCTGATGCGGTTTTGGAGGGATTGCTCATCAATCAATATTTCAGAAAGGATATCATTGTAATCTTGCATTGTTCCTCCGCTAACGTGGCACTTCGTGGTGTGCACGGCAACGGGCTTCGTACATTTCCGATGCGCCGACAATGACCACGGGGTCATTGTATTTGGCGGGTTTACCGTTGACGAGTCTCTGCGTGCGTGAGGCTTCGTCCCCACAGACCATGCAGATGGCGTGGAGCTTTTCCACCGACTCCGCCATCGACATCAGGACCGGCATGGGACCGAACGGCTCGCCGCGAAAATCCATGTCGAGACCGGCGGCGATGACGCGTATGCCACGATCCGCCAATGCCTGCGCCACTTCCACAATGCCAGGGTCAAAGAACTGTGCTTCATCGATACCGACAACGGTTGTGTCCTTGTCGACTTTCGAAAGAATATCTGTTGACTTTTCCACCGGTGTGGCATCAAAATTCGACCCCGCATGTGAAGTGACCTTCTCCACTGCATAGCGGACATCGATCGCGGGTTTGAAGACCTGCACCTTCTGCCTGGCGATCGTCGCCTCGTCATTGCAAGGAGAGTGATCGTCCCGACGAAGCAATCCCCAATTTATTCGGAGATTGTTTTGTGGCGCGGGGCGCTCGCAATGACATTAGGATGAAATAAAAAACGGGCATGGTGTGTTTCACACCATGCCCGTAAGTTTACCTGAGATTAGGTATTCCGCAAGATTACGCCGCGGCTTCTGGAAGTTCGTAGCCGAGCGCGCGCAATTTCTTCTTTGCGGCGGTCAGGGATGCCTGACCAAAACCGGGGACGGCGAGAATCGCATCGTTGCCAGCGTTGAGTTTTTCCATGAACTGACCGACGTTCTCGATGCCGGCCTTCTTTAGGGCTTCCACCGCACGGGCGGCCAGTCCCAGGTCTGCAACGGCGCGTTCAGGGGAACCCTTGAGTTCTTCTTTTGCCTTCTGCTGTTCAACATAGTTCTGGCGGACAGAAAGCTTCTTGTAGAAGCGATCCACCTGACCTTCGATGTCGAGAATGCGTGATGCCTCACCTGTAAAGAACGGATGGCAATTGGAGCAAATGTCCACGCGTAATTCTTTTTTGGTGGAGCCGGTTGTCCAGGTTTTGCCGCAAGAGGCGCAGGTAACTTTTGCGTCAGTATAATATGTGGGATGAATATTGGCTCGCATGTTAGCCTTCCATCTGCGGGACAATGTTCACGCGTTTCTGCCCATGCACAATATCGAACATGACCACACCGTCGCTAGTGGCGAAAAGGGTATCGTCTTTACCGGCTTGAACATTCAAACCCGGTTTGATCTTCGTGCCGCGCTGGCGCACAAGGATGTTGCCAGAAAGCACGAACTGACCAGCGTAGCGTTTCACGCCCAATCGCTGGGAATTGGAATCTCGTCCGTTGCGGGTGGATCCGCCGCCTGTTTTATGTGCCATTTCTACCTCACACTCTACTTGCCCGACTTTTTCGTCGAGGGCTTCTTTTCCGTGGATTTTGCGGAAGATTTGGGAGCCGCTTCTTTCCTGGTGGACGCCTGCTTCTTCACCTTGGGTGTTTCCTCAGCCTCAGCCGCGACTTCCACAACTTCGGCTTTCTTCGGTTCGGGATTTTCGACCCTGCGCTCTTCACCGGGTTTGCCGATGAAGTCCACCATCAACAGGGTGTACTGTTGACGATGACCGCCGCGCACGCGAATGCGTTTCTTGGGGCGATATTTGAATCGGTCGATCTTGGGTCCCTTGACGTGGTCCGCCACCGTGACCTTGACTTCAATGCCGTTCACTGTGGGCGTTCCGACCATGATATCGTCGCCGTCTGCCATCAGCAGGACGCGTTCGATATCAAACTTTTTTCCCGTTTCCACGGGAAGGCGATCCACTTCTATGGTTCGCCCTTCGACGGCTCGATACTGCTTGCCGCCGCTTTCCACGATTGCAAATCTCATTTTTTTCTCCAGTCATCACTTCGCCGTGTGCCTGCGGAGTTCGTGCACTCGTCGCCTGTAAACGGGGAAGCTGGGGGTTCGATGTCTTCCGACATACAACTGCCCCAGCGATTCTTGCTGCTGAGGCAGAAGCGGACGGTATTATACATGCGGGATGGGGAAAGTGTCAACAGCGTTTTGTCGCCTATCCGGCAGGCATTCCATCCTCGATGACAGTCTACATACCTTGATGTTCTTCCGGAGCGCCCTCTTTCACCTTTACCTGGATGGTGATATCCGGATGGTTCTTAAAGTGCAGGACAACTTCGAACTCGTCGTCCAGTTTGAGATCCTGCTTAAGGTTGATAAGCATGACATGCAGACCGCCCGGTTTGAATGTGACTTTTGCATTTGCCTCGATGGGCAGGGATGGCATCATCTGCATCTTCATAACGTCTCCATCCATTTTGCTTTCGTGGATCTCCACCACCTCTGCCACATCCGACGATGCGCCAATTAGTTCGTCTGCTGTTGAATCGTGATTTTGGAGTTCGAAGAATACCCCGCCGTTCCCGCTTTGCATGGCGGGGCGCGACCAGGCATTCTTGACTTCGATCCCTGTTTTGGATTCGCAGGCAGTTAACAGGAAAATCCCTGCCAGCACAATAAGAGTGATACGTTTCATGGTTGAAATCCTTTATGTGATTGTTATTCCAAATATACCACCAACAAAAAAGACGCCGTCCGTTTCGGATGGCGTCTTTTGGGGGTCGAATGGTGATTACTTCGCCGGGGTAGGCTTGGGATCCATCTTGTCGTAGATGCCGGTCTCCAGCAGGGTCATGTCATTGACCGATTGTGCCGCCAGCATCTGCGCCTGCCGCGCCATGTTCGTGGACTCAGCCAGAATCTTGAGCGCATATTCGGGGTTGAGTAGTGGGCTGTGCACATCGTGCGAGGAGAACTTTGCCGCGCCTTCATTAAATTGTTGTGACTTTGGTCACAAATAGGACAAACCTGATTTGGGTGCTGGGACAAATCTACAATGGGAATGAAAAATCGCCTCTTTCTCCCCCAGACCTGCTACCGTTTAATAGTATGTCCACCTCTCCCAGCCCCGATACCGTTATTCCATACACCTGATGGCGAGAATGGGATAAACCATGAGGTCGGATTGATAATCAAACATCAGACCTTCGACCTTTGGCTTTCAACGTGAATATTTG
>JBFYRY010000196.1:0-7570 GCA_041302025.1 Chloroflexota bacterium
ACCACGATGCCGGAGAAATTGTCGGTAAAGGCAATGCCAAGCGGTGTCAGCCACTGACCGAGCAAACCGCGCCTGCCAAAGACGAGCAGAAGTGCAACCCCGGCGGCGGTGTGCGGAATCACGATGGGCAAGTTGACCAGCGCTTCCACCAGGCGTTTGCTGGGGAATTTTCTGCGCGCCAGCAGGAACGCCAGCGGCACACCGGTAAAGATTGCCAGCATCGTGGCAACCGCCGCCGCACCAAAGGTCAGGCTGATGGAACGCAGAACTTCCGGGTCGGTCAGTGCCAGCCACAAGGTCCGAGGCGTGGAACCGAGCAGGATGCTGATCAATGGGAGGACGATGAAAAGCAACAGCATCCCGCCCAGCACGGAAAAAACGATATTAAAGAACAAGTTCCGTTTTTTCACGCTACTCCAGCGGAACCGTGAGCGCTTGCAAACTCGGTGGCAGGTTTTCATAACCATCCGCGGAAAAGACATCGAACATGGGATGGTAATTCGCTTCCATCACGGCGCGTCCTTCATCGCTCAATAAAAATGCGATGAACAGGGAAGCCTCCTCGGGGTATTGCGCACCGGCAGGAATGGTCACACCGTAACCGATGCGTTCGCCGCGGAACTGCGGCTTGACCGTTGCAAAACGCTGGAAATCCAAATCCACTTGCACCTGGTTGTAGAACGATTCCAGATCAGGCTCGCCCAGGTTCACTTCGGCGGGCAGTTTCACCATTTTCAACTTATGTTGCTGGATGACGCTTTCATATTCGAAGGCATAGTCCAAATCGCCCGATTCAAGAAGGGCGATCAACTGAATGCTCCCACCGCGCAGGACGATGTGCGATCCCGCTTTCGTTTCCAAAATCTCCGGCACAGTGATGGTCGTGAGCTCGTCGCCGCGAAAGATCGTCACTGGAAACGAGAACTGCCCATTGAACATCGGCGCGAACAGACCGTAATCCTCGTTCGCCATTTCGGTCAGCGTGAACGCCATCAGCGCGCGATAGCCAGATGCATCGAAGCGCGGGTCGGCAATGCCGATCTTTACATCAGGTCGGGCGATCACCTCCGCCCAATTCCGGGCGTTGATCTCGTCGGCATATTTGCTACCCTCACCATACGCCAGCGCCAGATGATTGCTCGCAAAGCGGATATACCAATCGGCATACGGCTCGTTCGTCTCCGGCACGCGACTCTCATACATCAGCATTGGGATAAGTGACGCGTCCGCCGTTACCACCACATCGATCGGCTCATGCAATTCCGTTGCGTGGCGGATGACCTGAATACTGCCGTGATATTCCGCCCGCACATCGATGTTCGGATACTTCGCTTCGAACGCCTGCTCGACCTCTGCAAACGGGAGGATGAGACTCCCCGCGGCAAATACCGAAAGCGGAATTTTCTCCACTGACGTTTCCGCTTCATCCCCCGCCCCAGCCTGTTGACTGGAACACGAGCCGAGCGCCAACCCAAGCAGGGACAAGACCAATACAACGACAAATATTTTTCGCATACAAAGTTTTTGGCGGCAGTCACTTTCACAGGGCATGTGACTGTCGCCTGTTGCAATCTATTTCACTTCCAACTTGACCACATCCTTGACCCACACTCCACTGGGCAGGTTGGGCATGACCATCTTGAACTTTTCGAGCGTGTTGGTAAAACCAAGCAGGCAATCTGTGCAGGCGCGCACCTCATCGAGGCTGACTTCCGTCGAGTACCCATCCGAAGCGGTGATGACCAGCGTGGTCGCGCCTTCCGTCACGCCAGCCAGATCGAGCAGGGCATTCAAGAAAACGCCTTCGAAATCCTGTTTGCCGTTCTTGGGATGTTCAGCATTGATCGTCAATACTTCCATCGCGCGCAGATCCGCTTCCATAAAGCCCATCGGTTGATTCACAGCACCCGTGATAACCAGGCTCCCAGTCACCTCCGCTGGCGGGGCAACCGCTTCTGTTGATTCTTCAGTAACAGCGACAGGTTCCACACCCACCTTGATCTCTGCGATCATACCGACCATCTCTTTTTTGGTCAGATCAGTGCCAACCAACCGCAGGGGGAAATACTCATCCGGCAGGGGGTTTTCATTGACCTTGTATGCCGCAATAATGTTGTCATTGCGTTTGACGCGCGCCGCATCGAACGTGACCGTATACCCGTCACCGGCAATGACGTCCACGGTATAGCCCGCATCGGCTAGCGCATCGTTGAAGGCGGGACCTTCGTGCTCGACCTCGTCATCCACGGAACCAACCAATAGCCAGAGCGGCACACCCACCCACTGTTGGGCTTTGTCGTCCGTCCATGCTGTGCCGTGACATTGCGGCGCACCGCACGACTCGATGCTGGCACGGTCAATGGTCTTGTCGATGCCGCCCAGCGCATGCAGCACCCATTCCTCACCCAGACTCTTCGCCTCGAGTTTGTTCACCCATTTGACAGACCAATGCCCATCGGTGACTTGATTCAACTCCGGGCTTATGATGGCGAGGCGCAGGGTGCCGTCCTCTTTGGGGTCGAAAGGTTTGCCGTTCGCTTCATAGGCGAGGATGGCGGTCAGTTCAACAGGGTTCTTGAGTTCGTTACCAGTTGCCGGGTCATAGGCAATGAATGTACCATTCTGGATCTGGTCAAAGGAAAAGGTGATGCTGTAGCCGTCCTCTGCGACCACGTTGAAGCCGGTCGTTTCATCCATGCCACCCGCGAGTTCAGCCAGGTCTTTCAACGCCACACCCTTGAACGGGACCGGCGGTGTGATCTTGCCGGTACTGCTCTTGATGCCGGCGTACCCCTCCGATACGGGCAAAGCCTTCAATTCCTCCATGGTCAGGGAAATGGTTTCACTTGGACCAATGATCTCCAACACAGGCGCGGATTCCGTTGGAGCAGGAATTTCTTCAACTACCGCTTCTGTCGCTTCTGCAACAGGTACGGCTTCGGTTGGCGCCCCCGCCGAGCAGGCGGCAAATACAGCCGCCAGCGCAAGTAAAAGTGCGCCGCTCAGGATCAAACGCAGATACAGTTTCATAAAATTCTCCTTGTTTTTACGCGGGCAGGCAAACTCCCGTTATTTTCGATGTATGGAGAAGGTTTGAAATTTTCAATGGATATCAGCTATCAATTTTTTGGGAATAGTACTGGATTCCCAGCACGATCAACCCGCCGACCAATCCACCGATCATTCCAAAAAGCAAATGGCTGGCAAACGGATAAAGGACTCCATAACGGAACGAGCCGAATGGCCAGCCCGTGATCAAATTCACCGTGAGTTGCCCGATCGGTTTTGTCACATGCGCCAGTCCGCCAAGCAAAACCATGAACCATACTTTGTTCGTAACACCGGGGAAATAACGAAATGCAAAATCCATCACTAACCCGGGCAAAAGATAAAAGAGCCACGCGAACGGATTCCCGCCCTGAAGGAATGGCACGGTTGAGGCAAGTGATGCGCCGATGCTCGTAAGCGTTCCCGCCCCACGAAAACGTGATGAAGCGCGCCCGAGGATCATGAGCGCCATCCATTCCATGCCATGATGTCCCGGCAATCCCAGTGACGTGTCGAACGAGCGATGCAACACCACTGCGAGAACGCCGCCGCCGAACAACAGCAGGGCTTCCCACCACTTCAACTCCCAATCAGTTAGATAGTTCCTTGATGCGGTCTTTTGAGATACTATGCCATTCATGATTTTGCTCCTCTACAATCAGGGTTGACTTGCCACTTCGTAAAACGGGGCGTACCCACTCGCCCACATCAATGATGATTTCATGTGAAAGTTCGCCCAGATCCATCGTGCAAACACGTTCGATATGAGCTTTCGCGATCACTTCCTCAATTGGATATTTCCCTTTCAATTCACGTAATCCGGGAAGCCACAGAAAGCGCCCATCATTACCTTCACGATGCAGACCGACTCCCGCGAGCGCGCCGATGATCCCCCCGCCTGTCCCGGTCAACCCCTCGCATCGTATCCCGGATCTGGAGGCTGTTTTCTGCGCCTCAAGCATGTTCAACACTTCAACCTTTGCGCGGTGCCCAAAAAACAGTACATCATCATTGATGTTGTCCCAAGCTCCGATGCACAAACCGACATCTGAACCGGGCGCACTGGTAAGCATCAGGAATTCGCGGGCAGCATCCCAAACACCATCCACATCGTCGGTCACGATGGACAAACAGGCGGAACTATTGTGGGACGTGTAAGGGATCTGCGGATCGACCAGCAATTGATGGCGCGTGATGCCCTTTGGTTCAGCTACATGTTCTTCGGCAAGCCGGTCAGCAAGTTGACGGACACGGTGCCCGGTACCGCGTGTCTCCAGATTATCGGTATCGTCGATTCCAATCAGGTAGCGTTTCATTTCACCGTGATTTCCGCAACATCTTTTGTCCACTCGGCTTTCGGGATGTACGTGGAGGATAATTTCATTGTTCCGTGATTGTTGAAGTCGAGAATGGTGTTTTCATCCACCTGCTCAAAGGTCAATGTAACAGGATTGGAACTGCCGGTGAGCGTGACCTCAGCGAATTCGGTAACGCCTGCCAAAGCCAATACGTCACTGAGGTATGGACCCTCCTCCACTTTGCCTTCCGCTGTAACTTGTGCCAACGGTAATGTTTTGAGTGCATCGAGTGTCACATCAAATCTTGTGCCATCGGTTTTGACGATTTGAAACAAAGCGGTCGATACGGCAGTGGGCTGGAGCGCTTGCGGTGTTTTGGGTCCATCAGGATTTGGACTGCCCGATTGGGCTGATGAACAGGCAGCAAGAAAGAGACCTAAAACAAGAAGCAGGTGTAATGATCTTTTATTCATTGAACACTTTCTCTAAAAATGGATTTGCTCGCCGCTGTGGGCGGCGTTGTAGCCAGTCAGCAATGTGAGCGAATTGCGAAAGGTTGATGTCTGTAAATAATCGAGGATCGGGGTGAGGATTCGTTCATTCTCCCGCGGCAGGACCAGATCGTAGCGTTCTTCAAATAATGGGATGAAATCGAGATCGTTTTGATGTGCCGCGGCTTGCAGACCGAGGGCTGCGTCCGCCTGGCCTGATTGCACTGCCGATGCAGCATCACTGTGTGTACTCACAACCCGGTCATAGCCACTGATCTTTTCGGATGGGATCTTCAGTTTATTGAGTTCGGTGTCGAACCACAGACGCGTCCCTGAGCCCGGGTTGCGGTTCACAAATCGGACATTCGGTCTGGCCACGTCCGAAATCTTTTGTATACCCTTTGGGTTTCCGCTCGCAAGTATCAACCCCTGTGTGCGGTAGGCAAGCGTGACGATTTCCACATCACGGTCGGGGAAGAGATGACGGATGAAGGGTGTGTTGTACTCCCCCGTTACATCCAGAAGATGCGAACCTGAGATCTGGCACAGTCCCTGACGGAGGTTGACCAGTCCATCGAGCGAGCCGACGGGCATGCTCAACAACGTGACATGCTTTTCAAGATGTTCTGCGATTCCCTCCAGCGCCAGATCGTGACTGCCCGAGAAGATGACTGCGGGCTTTTTCGTTTTGGGAAGGATGATCTCCTGCAGGAATAATGCGTCCGCTTTGGCACGATAGAACTTTTCCATCACCTTGCCCGTCTTGCGGACTTCACTGACTTCGATCAGGTCCGCAGATTCAAGCGTCAGAATATGATGACGTATCCATGCCGGAGACTGCTTCAAGGTCCGCGCGAGATGCGTGAGCGTGGCGGGGGATGCCATCAAGAGGCGCAGAATTTCCATGCGGCGGGAATCCGCCAACAGCTTGATCTTGTCAAAAGAGGAAATCGGCTCTACTTTTCTCACTTCGATTAAGGTTTTCCTTATCAGAGAGTCTACGAGTAAAGCAGGCGGTTGTCAAGCGAATTTTTATTTGACACGAAGTCACCCACATGATATAAAACGTGAACAATTTACGGATTTACTCATCCAGAGAAGCTGAGGGACCGACCCTGCGACGCTTCGGCAACCATTCGCTAGAGAATAGACAAATGGATGAATAGAGACTGGTCTCTATTCTCTACTCTCTATTTACTAAAAGAAGACGGTGCCAACTTCGGCGCATGACCCCTACGGTCATGCGGGAGATGAGAGATGATATGCGCTTTGCGTGTCGCCTCTCATTTTGAGAGGCGATTTTGTTGTGAAATGAGAAGAGCAGTCAGCCAGATCGCAAAGAGCAGTGAGTCGTAAAAATGGAGACAAGATGACAATGCAACGTTGGCGTTATTTTCGAAATATTTTGATCCTGTTCCTGGCTTTCGGGGTGGGGTGGTTCACGCTCGAACACGACCTTAAGAATCCCCTCAATTGGCTATGGGTCGCACCAGTACTATACCTGGATTTCATTGTGATCCAGACCTTCGCGTCCACCCATCCGTTCCGACGCCGTTACCTTGTCCCTGCCAGCCCATCCATCGTGGGTTTGACGTACGAAAAGGTGCTCTTCAAATCGCGGGATGGGCTGACGCTCTTTGGCTGGTATGTGCCCAACCGGAACCGCGCTTCGTTGATCCTGGTCCATGGACTGGGAAGCATGGGACTGGACATGATGATCCACGCCATGCCGCTGGTGCGGGCTGGTTTTGGGGTGTTCATGATCGACTTGCGCGCCCACGGAAGCAGTGACGGAAACACATCCACGTACGGACGGCTTGAAGCGAACGATGTGGCGGGCGCAGTGGATTATCTGCTCACCCGCGCCGACGTGGATGCGGACAAGATCGGCGCGCTTGGCATTTCGCTCGGGGCGCAGGCTGTTTTGCGCGGCGCTCTGAAAACGGACAAGTTGCGTGCCATCGTGATGGAGGGGCTGGGTCCAGCAGTCCTCGCCGATCACGGCGGCAAGCCGACAACCCTGCAACGCAAGATAAACTATCCACTCAACTGGTTTGCTTATTCGCTGTCCGAGTTCATGATGGGCGGACGGGACACTGGTGTGCTGGAGGAGATCGGGAAAATCGCGCCGCGTCCTCTGATGCTGGTCGCCTGCGGCAAGTTCGAAATTCATTTCGGGCGCATGTTCCTTGCCGCGGCAAACGACCCAAAAACATCATGGGAATTGCCAAAAACACGCCATGCGCACGGACTGGTACAAAACCCAAGGGAATATCCACAGCGCATTATTGCGTTTTTCAGGCAGGCGCTGGATGTCGGCGAGACGAAATGGTAAGGGGAAATTATGTTGACGCTCGAAATAACCCGCCGCGTCTGGGACACAATCCGCGAGATCGCCGATGAACAATTTCTCGCGGACGATGCCTACTCACGCGGCTCCATCCGTAATTTGATGGTGCATCTCGCCAGCACGGACCGTCGCGCCACAGTCCTGTAATAACTCAACGAATTCGGCGCAAAGACCTTTCCCCAGGATTCCATTATGTGGCTGTGGAGCAGAAAATGAGCGTCACGTTGGGATAAATCCCTAGCTCAGAACATGGAAGCCCATCGGGCTAGTGACCGAGTCCGCTTCAGCGGACTTCCATGCACTGAGGCAGGACTTTAGTCCGCACCGAACCCCGCGCTGGAAGATGTGTAAGGATTGGAAGTTTGAACTGGAACGATTTTGAA
>JBFYRY010000197.1:0-9562 GCA_041302025.1 Chloroflexota bacterium
GTGGAAGGACTCGAAGGCGAGGAACTCACACCCATCAACAGCACGGACGTGTTGTACACGATCACCGATTCAGCCATGTACGAAGTGATCGCGTATGGACGACCCAATGCGGGCATGGTCCCATTTGGAAAAGCATACGGCGGCGAACTCTCGCGCAGTGAAATAGACTACATGATCACCTTTATGCGCTACTCGTGGGATGACCGTTTTGAAGCGCCCGAGATCCCCGAACTCTTCCCGCCGCTGGCAGATGGCGAAGTGCCGTCGTATGATGTTCACATCCAGCCGATCGTCAAGCGCTATTGCATCTCCTGTCACCGCGCGGGCAAGGACAACAACGATTACCTGATGACATCCTACGAAGAAATTCTGACCACTGGCGAGAATATTGAAAAGAGTATCATCGCTGGCGATATGAACAGTTATTTCCTGCAGGTCATTCAAGAAACCCCCATCATGGACCCTGCCAATCCGAGCGAGGAATTGATCGGCGTCATGCCGCCCAAGAGTGTGCTCAAGCCCAACGTGGTGGATGTGTTTGTTCGCTGGATCATGAATGGGATGCCGCAAACGGCGGAAGAAGCGGCGAAACTATTCGTCCCTCCGACGCCGGAAGCGACGGCAACTCCAAAGCCGTAAAACCAAAATCCATAAAGCAGAACTCGGAGTTTTACAAAAACTCCGAGTTCTCTGTTTTTACAGATTCACTGTGTTCCATCGCGCCGGCGGCTCCGGTCACAACGTAACCCTGCGCGGGTTCACGCGGTGGTGTTCGGCATCGATGATTGCGCGGATTATATCCACCGTTTCATCCAGGTGGAAATCGCGGTTGACGATCACATAATCGAACGCCTCCACGCGTTTCAACTCCTTGCGCGCCGTGGCAATGCGGATGGCAAGCGAATCGGCCGTCTCGGTCTTGCGCGTCTCGAGACGGTGCACCAATTCCTGCTCGCTTTCGGTGGTGATGAAGATCAATAGCGCCTCGGGCGCCATCTTGCGCACCGTCTCGGCGCCCTGCACATCGATGCGCATCACCACATCCTTGCCGCTCGCCAGTGCCTCGCGCACCTGCTGTTTTGGGATGCCCTTGTAATCGCCGTACACGATGGCATGTTCGATCAACTCATCATCATCGATCATGCGCGCGAACTCCTCCTTGGTCACGAAAAAATAATCCCTGCCGTGATTTTCATTTGCGCGCTTCGGGCGTGTGGTCGCCGTCACAACAAAATGGAACGGCAGTCCGCGTTCCTGCATGCGTTGCATCACCGTATCCTTGCCCGCGCCGGACGGTCCCGAGATGACGATGAGCAACGGCTGTGGATGATGGACATTGAATTCAAAATCGGGGGATGGGGGCATGGCTGAATTTTACCAGAGGGACTCGACGCATCTCTCCACACCCGTGCCTGATTCCGTTACAATTGCATTATGCCAACCTATGACTTCATCTGCAACGACTGCAACCAGCGATTCGATGTGTTCCTGACCTTCGCCGAATACGGCAAGAAGACCGTCACCTGTTCACACTGCCACAGCAAAAACGTCCGCCGCCGCATGACAAGGGTGCGCATCGCCAAATCCGAGGAGAGCCGCATGGAATCGATGGCGGACGACTTCACCGGTTTCGAAGGGATGGAGGACGATCCCAAAGCCATGGGACGGATGATGCGCAAAATGGGAAAAGAGGCGGGCGAGGAACTCCCGCCCGAATTCAACGAAGTGGTGGACCGGCTCGAGAAGGGTCAAAGCCCCGAGGAGATCGAATCCGCCATACCGGATCTGGGGAATACAGAATCAGGTGATGAGAATTAAGCAAACCGCCCTGCTCATATGAGCAGGGCGGTCATGTTTAAGTTATTTTACTTATCTTCCTTTTCAACGAACTTTTCCACCTGTTTGACCGTGTCCTTGATGTTGCGGACGCGTCCGAGCATATCGTGCCAGAAGGAACTGCCTGCGCTCGCCGCAAGTCCGGTGATGATGACGCCGCCGATCTGCCCGACGGACGTATTGAGGGAACCTGCCACATCAGCAGAGAAGAACGAGCCGAGGATGTCGAAGGTGTTGATCTGCAGGGCAAAAGCGATCACGATACCGATCGCCGCTGATAGCGTGCGCAGGATCGTGATGCGTTGTTTCTGGCTCGATGCGTATTTTTCGCGCAGTGCCGCGAGTTTGATGGCGACCTTCTTTTTTTCGATATCCACCTGCTCGCCCAGTCCCAGTTTTTTCAACGTCTCTTCCACATTCTTCGCCTGAGACTCCGTCAGGCTGTCCAATTCAGCCATGTTGACCCTGGCTTTTGCCGCGAATGTCTCAATGGCTACCACTTTTGCCGCTTCTCCCGAACCTTCAGGGAGCCACTCCTGCACTTCCCTTACCACGTCATCCGGATTGACTTGCTTTTGCAGTCCCTTGAAAAAGGTGAACGGCTCAAGGATGGTCTCCACACTGACCGACAAGACGAGCAGGATTGCAAAATAAGCGCCCAATACGCCAAGAACTGCCGAGATGCTGTTAATATCGAATTCCATGGGTTTTCTCCTCTGAAAATTTGGTGATTTGAGTATAGCACGCTAGAGTATTTTTTCGATCGTTGCGCGGTGTTCCGCGAAATGATCGCTGGTATCTCCTATAACCCACATCAACAACGGGCGTTTCCCCGGGTCGTTGGCGTGGCGCGGCTTGAGCAGGTCTTCGAAAGACATGGCATCCAGTTTTTTGACCAGTTCCGCATGGACGCGTTCCAGTTCTTCCAGCACGTCCCGCGCGGAGCGGTCCCGGTTGCGCTTGAATAACAGCGGGTTGATCACTTCCATGTCCCAGCCTTTTGTTGCCTCCTCGGGCAGGCGCATCACTTCATAAGCCGGACGACGGTCCATGTGGAAGCCCATCAGCGAGTTCATCCACTCCGAGAGATGGGCGAGATTATCCTTCGGACTCCAGCCGCCCGCATCGGGTGCCGTCATCTTCACATCATCGAGTTGTGCGACGACATCCATCAGGGACTTCCACTCGCGCTCGATGACAGACATCAATTCGGATTTGCTTCCGGGGACCCATTGTTCATCGGACATGTTCGCCTCTTTCCTCCGGGACGATTGATTCGCCCTCGACCAGTTTTTCCTTCTCTGAATCCTTTCGCAAGATCCATGCGTCGCCGCGCACGAGGGTTGTCTTCTTCCCTTCGATTTTCACGTACGCACCTGCGCTCATCAAAATAACCGGGTGGTCATGGAAGAAATGATAATCCGCCAGCCATTCGTCGTGAAGGGATTGCCCGTAGGAGTCGTCGGGGTAGTGGGCAGTGAAATTAAACGGGACCAGCCTCAAGCCGTCGAAGTGAGGCGTCTCGACCGTGTTCATGTCCTTTGATGTCAGGATGTCCTGTCCGCAGACGATCATCCCGGCGCTGAATCCGACCAGCGGTAATCCCGCCTGGATCTTTTTTCGCAGATAGGGCAGAACGCTGCTGGTGTGCAATCGGTGGTTGAGCAGGAAGGTGTTGCCGCCGGGGATGTAGACCAACGATGAACGACGGATGATCT
This sequence comes from Chloroflexota bacterium, assembly GCA_041302025.1. Classification (GTDB taxonomy): domain Bacteria; phylum Chloroflexota; class Anaerolineae; order Anaerolineales; family Villigracilaceae; genus Defluviilinea. The sequence goes on from JBFYRY010000197.1 coordinate 3,555, forward strand.
CCTCGATCTGCTTTTGTGTCATCAATTCGGCATTGACCGCTTCGAGGCGCGCCAGTCCTTTGAAGGCGTGTTCGTTCTCCTCCAGCCAGCGCTCGGCGTACAATGAAGCCAGCGGCAGGTACGCCGCCGTTGGATCGTCCTTTTCTTCGAGATACGGACGGCTGGCTTCGATGACATTGCAGATGCGCTCGCCAGGGTTGGAGAATAGATGGAGGTTCATCCGGTTTTGTTTTGCCGCAACAGGAATTTCAACACAATGTGGATGAAGGTTTCAGGGTTCGTGACCACGCCCAGATGATCGGCATTGGGGATGATCGCCAGTTCGGCACCCGGGATCATGTGATACATCTCGGTCGCGTCACTCAAGGGGATCATGCCGTCACGGTCTCCCATGATGATGAGGACCGGATCGCTGATCTGTTTGAAATCATCCTCGGTGTAGTTGAGCGGGGTCAGCCACAGTTCGGAAATCTGCAACAGGAGTGTCTTCCAATATTCCGGATCTTCGGCGTGATGTTTGGCTTGCCATTCTGCCACGAGCTGTGGAAAGTTCGCCTGCGCCCGATCAAAATCATATTCTCGCGGGCGCTCGAATCCCCAAATATTCAAACCATTGACATACGCCTCTGAAAACTTGTACCATGCCGCGCCGATCACCAGCGCGCGTGTGAGACCGGGGTAACGCATGGCGAGTTCCAATGCAACCTGTCCGCCATCGCTGTATCCGCACACCAGCGGACGGGGAATATCCAATGCCTTGATGAAAGCGGCTACATCATCAGCCATCACGCGATAACTAAGCTTGCCGGATGGGTTGTCTGTTTTACCGTGCGCGCGGCTGTCGAGGGCGTAGATGTGGAAGTGGGGATCAAATGAGGGGAGCAATGGTTTCCAATCATCCAATGTACTTGTCCCACCGTGGATCAGGATCAAAGGCACGCCACTGCTAAACTCTTCATAATGAATATTGATTCCGTTGGCTTGGATGTATTTACCGCTCATGGGATTCTTCCTTCAATCACCTTTCTCAACTCCTCCTGCACGGACTCCCACTTCTGCTCCGCGTTCACTATCACCCAGCGACCCGGCTCCGCCTTCACCATCTCCAAATACCCCGCACGGACGCGTTTGTGGAATTCCACGGTGTAGGCGTCGAGGCGGTTCCACTCGTTGTCTTTCTTCTTTCGTCCCAGCCCAATTTCGACATCCAGATCGAGCAGGATGGTCAAATCGGGAACCAATCCACCAGTCGCATATTTCACCAGCGCGCGGACCTGTTCCAGGTCCTGTTGGTGCCCGTAGCCCTGGTAGGCAATGGTCGAGTCGTAGTAACGGTCTGAGATGACGATCTCGCCATCATTCAAACGCGGTTTAATGACTTGTTCCACGATCTGGGCGCGCGCCGCCTGGTAGAGCAAGGTCTCTGTACGCGGATGCATTTCCACGTTCTTCAGGTCGTGGATCACCTCACGGATCTGCTCGCCGATGGATGTGCCGCCCGGTTCGCGCGTGGGAAATACGATGTGTCCCTTCTCGCGGAGGTATTCCACGAGATGCGGGATGTGGGATGTCTTGCCTGAGCCCTCGGGTCCTTCGAGTGTGATGAACATGATCTACTGTTTTCAAAGATTAGCTGTCAGGCTTAATCAATGGCTGTTTAATCGAAATTGCTTTGAAGCCAGCTATAAAAGCAAGAATAAACAACACTGATGTGCAACTCGAAAGCGACATGTTGCCATCTTTCTCTCCTTGAATAGCCCATTCAGGTTTAGATTGACTCCAGTCATTCCCTTTGTACAAGCGAATCGGTTGTTCAACCAATTCACCTGTCAATTGCTCTGATGAAAACTTGAAATATTTAAGCTCTGGCAAATAATAATCAGTATTTATGATCAGGCTGTCTTCATCGCACTTCATCTCTGAAATAAAGGGGCTGGAATAAGCAGACCAAACGCTTCTTTCAAATAAAGATTTGCCTTCTTGTATATAGACGCTGGTTGAATCAGATGTAGTGGCACCACCAGAGCTACGGTATATGTAAGCACGAACTGTGATGTTGCTTGACAAGATGCACTGGGAAACTAATTCTAGATTCTTACCCCTGCCAACAAATCGAAAATTATACTCCCTTTGTATTATGTTTGCTAATTGAGAAAAACCACTCCATAAGAAATAAATAGAAATGACACCCCAAATAACTTTTGGATAGTTTATTTTAGAAAGAGTTTTCATGTTATGAAAAATATTGGCGCAAATTTCTCATTGCGCCAATATTTTTTATTCCCTAAATATCCTCACATGCCTTCTTGGTTCCTTGCCATACGAATGGCTGACCAACTCGGCGCCACGCGCCATCTCGTGTTGGAGTCTTCGTACGAGTGACGGTCCCGGGGGCAGGTCCACCCAGCGTTCACCGTTCAACACGGCGGAGATCGCCTGCTGGGTCTGCTCCTTCACACCGTTCATATCGGACGAGGTGAATTGCTCCTGCGCCAGGTTGAACAGGTCACTTAGGAACTGTTCCATTTGCGCGATGGTGTTGGCGCGCAGGACATAGATCGGCATGCCGCGATGCTCGGCGTCCACGATGGTCTGCTGGCGGTCACGGTAGTAGGTCTTCAATGTGACCAGCGCATTGGCGTCGCTCACGTCTTTCACGATCACGGCAGGCACGCCCAGTCGTTTGGCGGCTTGCATCAGTCGGTTGCGCGCCACTCCATGCGGATACACTTTGACGGTCTGCATCGCGCCGCGGATCGGTTCGAAGCGTGGCGCGGTTGAAGCGGTGGATGTTGAGGCGGGAACCGATTCATTTATGACGGGAGCAGGCTGACGTCCACGGCGAGGCGCCGGTGCTTCCTTCGCATCCACCCGCGACGACGAAACGGGTTCCGCTTTCTCGACCTTGATCCTGCCGTTCTCATCGCGCGTCCGCACTTCGGGCTGAAGCGGATATCCACGCAGGAGCGCATCCACCGAACCCATGATATCGAGATGGACCGTGAACCGGTCGCGGGTCTGGATCTCGATCAGGACATCGAATGTAGGTGGAGCGCGTCTTTCGAGCACCGTCTTCTGGGTGCCGCGCCGACGCGCTTCCTCATCCGATAGCGTGACCGCTTCGATGCCGCCGACGAGGTCGCTGAGCGTGGGGTTGAGTAAAAGATTATCGAGTGTCTGACCGTGCGCCGTGCCGATGAGTTGGACGCCGCGTTCAGCGATGGTGCGCGCGGCGAGGGCTTCAAGTTCGCGCCCGATCTCATCGATGACGATGACTTCGGGGTTGTGATTTTCCACGGCTTCGATCATCACTTCATGCTGGAGCATGGGCTCGCGCACTTGCATGCGGCGCGCCTTGCCCACGGCGGGATGCGGTACATCGCCGTCACCGCCGATTTCGTTCGACGTATCCACGATCACCACGCGTTTATTTTCCGCCAGAATGCGCGCGGCTTCACGCAGGATGGTTGTCTTGCCGACACCGGGGCGACCGAGGATCAGCACAGACTTGCCCGATTCGATCATATCCTGAATGATGTCCACGGTGCCATACACCGCACGCCCGACGCGCAAAGTCAGACCCACGACCGCGCCGCGCCGATTGCGGATCGCAGAGATGCGGTGTAGCGTGCGTTCGATACCGGCGCGGTTATCCGCGTCGAAGGTACCGGTGCGCTCATCCACGTAATCGATCTCGTCGCGGGTGATCTCGGTCTCGCGCAGGTTGAGTTCGCCATCCACAAAGCGGACGGTGGGGATACGTCCCAGATCTAATATGATCTCGAGCAGGTTGTCGCTGTTGTCTGCTTTTTCCACCGCGTGGCGGATATCGAGCGGGAGAACATCGAGAAGCGCGTCGAGGTCGTCTGTGATTTTTAATTGTTGAGTCATAGGTTTAGGTTTCAAGTGTCACGTCCCAAGTTTCAGGTTGGTCAAGTGACAACGGGTGGTTGGTAAAAGGAAAGACGAAAGAGAAAAAATACTTGCAATGGACTGTCCGCGTATCAAAAACTCCCGGATCTGACAGACCAAATCCGGGAGTTTCCAGTGTTTTAATTCACACCATCATCAGATGCTTTGAGTTTTTCCGTTTTATTCTTCCGCGCAATGCGGATGAACAACACCACTGCAGAGAACATCTGCAGGATGTTCAAGCCAATGACCGAGACCTCGATCAATGTCTGCCCGATCTCGCGCCCGGGAGAGAGGATGGAACGCAAGGCAAACGTGGCGAACAGCAGACCGGTCTGCACACCGATGATGCTCTCCAACCCGGATTTGGTCAGCAAAGGCACCAGCGAAATGAAAATCACCATTGCGATCAGCAGGATGGGAAAGGCGATGTAATACAGCGGCTGGCGGCGAAGCGAAAACTGCGTCCATTCGTAGTAGCCGGGGATGAAGTTTGTTGCGATGCTTTCGGGCAGAATGCTTGTGTCGTCCGTGCGCAGGATGTCGTTCTGCATGGTCACATCCCAGGGACGACTGCTCGACGATTGCAGTTTCCATTCATAGTAAATGGGAACAGCCTCTGTCTTCGTCGAACCGTCTGAAAGCGTGATGGTTGTCTGTGCCTGAATGTTGATATCCAGCACAAAGCCGTCATACGGGAACCAGAAATTAACGCCCACAACATCCGGGTGGTCGGTTTTGAACGGTACCATATCCTGATAGGGGAATTCGTAATACCAATGGTTCGTGAGATTGTACGTGGTACCGTCGCCCATGTCATAGGCATAATCGCCGAACCAATCGTTCTCGTCATAGACATGGCACACGGGTTTTGTCAGGAACTGGTGCGGCCTTTTTTGCGTATTGATCAGCAGGGTGATCGCGTCCACACACACCTGTTTCACATCAAAATCATCGCTGTCATCCCGTACATACGTATCTATGTTCCCAAAGGGGATCAGTTCAAATTTTCGCTCCGGGTCGCTGATGCTCGGCGAAAGCGCCTGCAGATACAGATCGATTGCCACCGTACTAACCGCCCCATCCTTGAGCGACTCTTCGTTATACGCGTCGAGATTTGCCGCCTGGCGGATCTGCGGAGGGCGGAACACGAACGGCAATTGGAACTTGATGCTGATCAAAAAAACCGACACAAGGATCGCCGCAAAGGCATAAACGACCCCCAAAGGTTTCCATTCGATCTTCATATTTCCACTCCAGTTACCAAATATAAGTCATGCTTTTTTATTTTCCACCCGGCTCGCCCTGCTCGGTTGCACACTCACTCCTGCAGGCTGGGTTGCTCGCGCAACTGCCGCATCCTTCACCATGTGGACCAGATGCTTTACCATCACCGCCTGGCGTGGTCCCGATTTGGCGCCCAGATCCGCGAGCACAGGTTCCAGCCAGGCTTGATACGAACGAACGCAAATATATACAGGCCGGTTGCGGCGGTCTGGCAGGGCGCCGATCAACGCTGAAAGTTTCTCACTGACATTTGTCGCTTCCGGGTGGATGAGCGGTGTCAGCACAATGCCATATGCGCCGTGCGCTACGCTGACATAACACTTTGCGCCTTCGTTGCACATCCAGCCGGTTGCGTTGCGCGGCTGCGGCTCGACCGGATGCAGTAACGGCGGGACGATCTGATGATAGAGACTCTGCACCGCTGGGAGATTGATGGAACGCACACGCATCCATCCTGCGCTCGCAGTTGATCCCGTTATATCAGAGACATCCCACATCCTCTGCCATGCGTAGACGGAAAACCCCGACCTGCGCAATGGTACGAACACATCGCTGGTCTCGTCCACCTCGGCGAGCACGTGGAACGCTCCCCATTCTCCCGCCTGTACGGATAGCGACTCGATCAGGTCAGGAAGTTCAGGATGTCCCAATTGTGAGGAAGGAGCAAGATACAGGAGTTTGGCAAAGGTCTCATCGCGGGTATGGATTACCCCCCCAAACACAGAATCCTTCTCGACGTTCGAGATCGCCGAATAAATATGCCGTGCCGGGTTGACGTAGGCAAACAGCCCCACCGCGCCCAGCGGATT
>JBFYRY010000198.1:0-9646 GCA_041302025.1 Chloroflexota bacterium
CGAGTCACCGACCAGCGCAAGAAAATCGGGAATCGATTCGGGCGGGACACCAAATTTCTCGATGACACCCTTTTCATTCAAAGTGATCTCGCGGCGACGGTCCCAGCAAACGACGCGTTCCCCTTCCACCATTTGCGTCAGGTCTTTATCGACGGAACAGATGACGATCTGCTCCACAGACTTGACCTTCTTAAATCGCTCCACCGCCGTGGCGATGGCATCGTCCGCTTCAAACTTGACCATGGACCACACCACCAACCCCAAAGCGGATACCAACTTTTCAGCCAGGGGAAATTGATTCAAGACGATTGGGTCAACACCCGCACTTGATTATAGCCAGGATAAAGCTTGTTGCGAACCGACTCGATCACATGGTCGAACATGTTGATATTAAGGGAGGTGCTTGCTGGTGCAAGCAAAGCTTACACTTTTACAGCCGAAGAAGGACCCCTCCATCTGGTCTGCTGGTCAAAGCCGCCGGACCTGACTGTTGGTAATGCGGGACTATTTGAAGTGAAATGGAATCCAAAACGATCACGCTTCTTATTTCCAAGGAGCGTATTCTTCTTGCATGGCTTGGTATCCCACGGATGTTATGAATCAACTACAGATTTTGACTGCGCCAGAAAACCCATTAAGTCCCCCCGAGAAAATCATAACTGACTTTCTTCTGTACTGCCGCGATTTGGGCAAATGCTTGTTTTAATAATTCCTGCTGAATGTATCCCAACTTGTTAGGGTGGATGATATTTTGGGGTGTTCGTCCGCTCTGGATTGCCGCAAGCTGGTTTTGCAGGCGCAGTTGCATCAGGAAATCGTAGGCGGCAACAATTTCATCACGGCTGGATGGCAGGATCAGGTTTCTTTCGCTCAACGCCTCAACGCGTTCCAGCGTATGCGTTTGGTTGATTTGATGACGCAGGGCATACAGTCGCGCAAAACTGACCATCGGCATCATGGCGTCTTTCAAGTTGATTTCCCCTGCATGTTCGGTTGCGCCGCCGCTTAAGTAAATATTGCCAAGCAGGCGGAAGGGCGGTTTGAACATCAACGCGTTTTGCGCGAAATGAGGAAAGAAGGCAGGCTCATCCTGTAGGGCGGCGTGAATGGTTCGGCGCAATTCATGCGTCAACTCCACGTCTCCATAAACGGTGCGGAAATCAAAGAAGACGCTGATGTCAATAATTTCCTGCGGCTCAGACTTGTGAATCCATTCGTCAAAGCCTGAAATCCAGTCAGGCAAGGATCGGCACCAACGCGGATTGCTCGCCATCACCTGTCCGCGGCAGAACGGGTATCCAGCACGATCCAAGCCATCACACACGCGCGCTCCCAGACGCAGAAAGTAATCCGCAACCTGAGTTGGATCTGCATCGGCAGTAGGCGCAAAGATGATGCCGTTGTCCTGATCGGTGAGCAGGGTTTGTTCCTGCCGCCCCTGACTGCCCATGCCGATAAAGGCGAAGGCGGTTGGTGGCGCACCAAGTTCTTCGATAGCAAGTTGAATCAAACGCTCGGTGGCGGCATCGCAAGTGGAAGCCAGCATATTGGTGACATGCCGCGGCTTGGCACTGCTGTCCATGAGTGTCTTGACCAGCGGATAAATGCGTTCACAGCAATGAGCCACATCGGCTGTAGTTTCTGCGCGAGCAATTTCCCGCGCAAGCACAATGGGACCATAACGTTGAAATTGGATCAGGGATTTGTTGTCAATCACGCTCACGATCTGACCGTTTTGGTCTTCCACAGCCAGATGCCGAACGCCTTTTTCTTCCATGCGCATGAGCGCCTCGTAAATGAGCGCATTCTCCGAAATTTTTGTCAGCGGTGCGCTCATAACGCCATGGATGGGCGTACTCAGTTTAATTCTTTCAGCCAGAACGCGGGCGCGTAAGTCATGGTCAGTGACAATACCAATGATGGCAGATGTTTCACTCGCAACCAGCGCCGCAGTGACATTCCGCGCCGTCATTAGCCTGGCGAGTTGCTCAACCGTTGTATTCATGTCGCAGATGACGACATCGCGCCCGAGGCTGGCAATGGGTTCATGTAAAAACAAAAGCGATGCCTGCAATTTCTCGATCAACGCCTCACGGCTTGCTTCCTGTTTGCGGACAGTTGTGATGTCTTCCAGTACGCCGTCAATAAAAATGGGGTGATTGTTTTCGTCGCGCACCAGTCGCGCCGAAAGAGCGAGAAAGCGGGTGGCGGCGTCGCTGGTTTCGATGTGGATGATGTGATTTGTTTTTTCTCCGCTTGTGAGCAGGGATTGGAACATCTCATCATATTCGGTGGGATCAGAAAAGAGATCGGCTAATGAAGGCTGGGCTGCTTCTGCAACGGATAGCGCGCCAAGCAGGGAGCGTCCAATTTGGTTGATTTCCAGAAATACGCCGCGACGCGTAGCCCGTGCGCGGAATATTCCAATCGGCGCTGTTTGCGCTGACAGCGCCAGCGCATCATCGGTAACGAAAGCAGATTGGCTGGCAACATCCTTCGCCAGCAGGATAAACCCACTTTGTCCGCCAAATGTGATCGGGTTCAAGGTCAGGACGCATTCGACAAAAGAACCGTCAGCGTGTTTTATGCAACCTTCCTGCGACTCAGCTTCGAGCGCGGTCTGATCGCTGTTCATCCGCTCGAACCGCTCCCAGATGGCTTCGTTACTCGCTTCGCGGGGCAACAGGTCAGCCAGTTCCAGAAATTCCAATTGGCGGGTTGTGTAGCCAAGCATGTTTAGAAAAGTAGGGTTGGCATAGTAGCAACGATTGTCCAGCACCAGCAGAGTGCCTTCGGTGGTAGCTTCGACCAGCGTATGATAACGCTCGGTTGATGCGTGCAGGTTGTCCACCACTTCCTGACGTTCTTTTTCAACCCGCAAACTTTGTTGAAGAACGAACACGAGTAGCAAAACAACCGCGCCAGAAATTGCAAGCGAAGTGTTGATGAGATTCTTTTCGATGCTCGCAATTTCATTATGAACATCGTCTGTATAAATTCCCGTACCGATGATCCAGCCCCAGGGTTCAAAGCCTTTCACAAATGATTCTTTCGGCTCCAAACGCTGTGGGTCATCCTTCGATTGCCAGACATAATCAATGTACCCCTCGCCTTCACGACGAACCAGTTGCGCAAATTCGACAAAGATGGGAACCCCGCGCGGATCTGTAAAACTGGTCAAGTCCTGTCCGTTCAAGTCGCTGCGATATGGATGCATGATCATGCGCGGTTGCATATCTTGAATCCAGAAATAATCCTTGCCTTCTTCGCCGTAGCGCAAAGACTCGATGCGCACAATCGCCTGCGCCTGTGCCTGTTCGTGCGTTAGGAATCCGCTTTGTTCGTCGCGTTCATACGACGCGAGAATGCTCCAGGCAGAATTTGTCAACTCATGGATCAACTCGCGCTTGCGTTCCAGCAGGGTGTTTTCAAACGAAGGCAGGATAATTCCCCAGATGACGGCGAGGAACAAACCAATCGCAATCAAAGTGGGCAGAAAAATTCGCAACACAAAAGAACGCCGTTGAAAATGATGCACGCGAAGCGTTCCAGATGAATTTACGCGAGAGCCTTGGGCGATGGAAGATGGTTTTTCAGCGGCGGATGAGTCTGCTGTGAAATTGGAACTCGAAAACACTGCTCCCCGAAACTTGACCCAGTCTGCGCGGGGCATTTCTATCCCGTAAGAATCATTACTGAAGTGGAAATCAGTTCCTGCGCAAATCAGCAGGTCATGCTTTTGTGCGAGTGAACGCAATGCGAGTTGTTCTATTTCTGAAAACTGGGCATAGATGGCTTCGATACCATCCAGACCTTTGGATTTTAATTCCCCGATCAAAATGTCCAATTGTTCCATGTCAGATTCAAAGTGGAGCGGATGCGCCCAAAAGACGCGCCCGCCTGCGCGATGAATCAACGCGATGGCTTCGCCAACTTCCAGATAACCATGCGGGGCGGCGCTAACGGCTGGGGCTGTGTCTGTGCCATTCGGACGGCTACTGCCAACCTTACGCAGGGACTCGGCGATGCTATGCACCTCCACGTTGCGTATCTGGCGCATGGAGGACAGCGTCACCGCCAGTTCTGGATGCTGTGGATCGAAACCATAACCAAGCAGGTGCGCTTCACGCCCATCGAATTGGGTGGTCAATTCCACGCCTGACAAAAAAGCGAGACCCCGTTTCTTGAGCACCTCCTGAAAACGCGGCAAGCTTTCGAGCGTATCGTGGTCTGTCAACGCGATATAGCGCACGCCTGCCGAAGCCAAATTCCCAGCCAGCGCTTCGGGAGTCTGTTCGCCATCGCTAAAGATGGAGTGACAATGAAAATTGACCAGGATGGTTTCGTTCATGGGATATGAAAGGCTGGATGTCCGTAGCGGCACATCCAGCCTTTGATTACAAGTCTAACGCTTTGGCTGTTTCAGCCTTCGGGGTCAGTAGCGACACCACCACCAGCGTGATAAAACTCAGCGGGATGGATACAATCCCAGGGTTGTTGAGCGGAATCGGTGCGTCCAGCGGATTCAGTCCATAAAGTGTGTAAAGCTCGGGTGAAAAAGCGATCAAGCTCAACGAGGCGACGATGCCCACCACAATGGATGCAGCAATGCCGCGGGCTGTGGTCTTCTTCCAGAACAACAGCATAAGAATGGCGGGCAGGTTGGCTGACGCCGCAACTGCAAACGCCAAACCGACGAGAAAAGTTACGTTCATGCCTTTGAACAGGATGCCCAACAGAATGGCAATGCCGCCGATGACAAAGGCTGAAATCTTGCCAGCGCGTACTTTCTGGCGGTCATCCATTTTGACGTTCATATAGCGATCCATCAAGTCATGTGCGACTGCGCCCGATGCGGCAACGATCAAGCCACTGACGGTTCCAAGAACGGTGGCGAATGCAATGGCTGAGATTACCGCAAAGAGCAACTCGCCAAAGGAACGCGCCAAAAGCGGCGCTGCCATGTTGCTGTCGGCTGGGTTAATCACGCCACTTGTCATGGCACCCAAGCCCATGAACAGAGTCAAGATGTAGAAAAATCCGATCGAGGCAATCGCCACAATCGTGGATTTGCGCGCGCTGGCAGGGCTGGGCACAGTGTAATAGCGGATAAGAATATGCGGCAGAGCGGCGGTACCAAGGAACAGGGCTAACATCAACGAGATGAAGTCCAATCGCTCGAGCCAGGTTCCTTCGACTTTGAATTTCAAACCGGGACGCATGATTCGGTCACCCGATACAACTTTGGGATAATAAACAGTGACCTTCTCCCCGGCTTCGTCCGCAAAACTGGCTGTCTTCCAAGTCTGGATAGAGGTGTCTTTAGCGGTCAGGACAGATAGATATTCAAAAACGGAAAGGCTGCCGGTTGTGACATCGCTCTCGCCGCGAATTTTTTCGACGTTCCCTACCTGGCGCAGTTGATTGGTTGCAGATGCAGGCGCACCGTTAATCCACTTGCCATCTGATTTGGCAACTACGTATTGGGTCTCTTTGAGCGTGATGACGCCGTCGCTGTCAGCGACATACCACCAACTTTCTTTCCCGTCGCGACCAAGTTTGACGAATGACAATCCGCCTTTGACTTCTGCTTGCTCCAGAACATCCCAGCCCGCATCGGTGATTGTGATCTTTTCCCCGTCTTTCGCCGTAGAGAGCTGCGAGTATTCATAGAAATCAACTGCACCACCCTGATCTGGCTTGGTATTAAGCCCACGTATGACCACTGCGCCCACCAAAACGGTGGAAAAAACAATCAGCAGTGAGCCTTTCAAAAATTGCACATAAGTAGTGGATGCCATGCCTGCGGTGGCAACGATCGTGATCACGATTGCGCCGACCATCAACACACCCCACGAATGAGGAATGCCAAGCAAGGGTTCCACCAACACACCCGCTCCTACCATTTGCGGGATGAGATAACAGACGGAAACAACCAGGGTACTGATGGCAGCGAACAACTTGATGCCGCGTGAGTTGTAATTCGCATCCACCGCATCGGTGAATGTGTACTTGCCCAGCCGTTTAAGCGGCTCAGCGACCACAAAGAGCGCCACAATCCAACCCGCAAGATAGCCTATGGAGTACAGAAAGCCGTCATAGCCGACGGTGGCGATCATGCCGCAGATGCCGAGAAAAGACGCCGCCGAGAGATAATCCCCCGCGAAAGCGATACCGTTTACGCCCCAATGAATCTGACCGCCAGCCGCATAATATCCGCTGGAAGTCTTGGCTTTACTTCCTAAATATAAGGAAAGCCCGATGACAAAGACGACGAAGATGATAAAAATAATGATCGCCATGAGATTAAGCCTTGCTCTTCTTGGATTTGGACCTGCCGCCTTTTTGTTTTTCAGCCGCCGCAAATTCCGCTTCTTTTTTACGGCACATCGCATCATAGATCAGGGCTTCGATCAGCGCCACTATGATCAACGCGAAGCCATAGATTGTTGCCAAATTAAGTCCTGCAAAGACGATCGTTGCCATTGATAGAGGACTAAGCAGATTGATTGCTACAAAACCTGCATAAAAAAGGGAATAAAAAACAAACATCCAAATGCCTAAACGTGTCTTATACGGGCTAGCTGGGTCTTTTCCTGAAGGTGTTGTGGGCTCATGTAACATTGCTGTAGCTCCTTGACGGACCTGGGGATATATTAACAGGACTTTCGCTTGTCATTCTGAGCGGAGCGAAGAATCTCTACTTTTGGAGTAGAGACCCTTCGCTTCACTCAGGGTGACACGAAATAAGCGCTTTGGAGCGAAAGTCCTGATTAAATTAATTATAAGCGAAAGGCCCTAAATCAAATAGGCATGTGAAATAATGTACAAGACGAACACACTTCTAAAGACGCTGCCCTATCACCTTGAGTTACTCACACAAACAAGGAAAGCCTGTTTACTGCACAGGCATTGGCGCAACCGCAATCCTTGATCTGTTGGCGAACCTTGTGATGGCTACTTGGTTTATCCGCCCGTTGCACGCTGATGCGGCAAATCATAACGTCGCATCCAAACGAGTGCTCGAGAAAAACGGATTCGCGTTGCTCGACAAAGACAACAAACTCTCCCTCTTCAAACTCGAAGAACCTACTTCCCACTTTTCTATTTTCCACTACTGCCACTTCTTCACGCGTTCCAAAATACTTTCACTCCCCAACTCTTTACACACCTTCTTCAAACGCGGAGTTGCCCCGCGCCATTTCAGATCAGCAAGCGTTTCTTTCAATGGCACATCGGTGCGCAGCGTGGATAACTCTTTGAACAACAACGCATCTTTATAGTTCTTCTGTAAATTCTCAAGCAACGTTGTGGCACGCCCAAGCCCCAAACCCAGTTTGTTTGGATCATTGGGAATCGCTTCGATGTGTTTGTACTTTGCCAACACCGTGGATGTGGACTTTTCACCCCAACCCTGAATACCCGGATAGCCATCCGCCGAGTCACCGACCAGCGCAAGAAAATCGGGAATCGATTCGGGCGGGACACCAAATTTCTCGATGACACCCTTTTCATTCAAACCGTCCACCATTTGAGTCAGGTCTTTATCGACAGAACAAATGACGATCTGCTCAACGGATTTGACCTTCTTGAATTTTGCGGTCATGGTTGCAATGGCGTCATCCGCTTCGAATTTGACCATTGGCAGAACAACCATCCCTAAAGCAGAGACCAGCTTTTCAGCTAGCGGAAATTGATTCAGGATAACCGGGTCAACGCCCGCGCTGGATTTATAGCCAGGATAAAGCTTGTTGCGAAACGATTCAATCACATGGTCGAAAGCGACCGCGACGTGCGTCACTTCGGGATCGGAGAGGAGCAACATCATACTGCGGATGAGTCCGACCGTGGCACCCACTTCCTGTCCGCTCGCAGATTTTTTCGGTGGCGCGCCGAAGTGCGCGCGAAATAATTCGTAGGTACCATCAACGAGATGAATTTTCATTTTTGGGCTTCCCTGATTTCCGCTGGTTTGAAGGATAAACCGTGCGCTTTCAACGCCTCACGGAGTTTGCTCAAGGCGTTCGGTCCCATCCCGTGCAATTGAGCCAGTTCTGTTTCGGTGAGTTTGGACAGCTGCTTCAAGTCAGAAACTCTGATCGAAGCAAGCGCACGCTGGGCAGGTGCGGCGAGTTTTGGGAGTGCAGTCATTTCTTAGCGTACAGCTTTCTTTACCAGCGCAACGATCTGTTTCTCTTCGGCAGGGGTCAACTTGATCAGCGCAAAGGATGCCGCCCACATGTTGCCGTCGTCGATCATTGCATCGGGCTGAAAACCAAAGGTGGCATAGCGCACGCCAAACTTGCTCGCGCCTTGAAAGAAGCAGATGACCTTGCCTTCCGCATTTGCGTACGCAGGCATCCCGTACCATGTTTTCGGCATAAGTTCGGGCGCGGCGGCAGTGACAATCTCATGAATGCGCTTGCCCATCGAACGATCGTTGGGGTCTTTCATCGCGCCAATCGCCGCCAGGATGGCTTTCTCACCTTCCGCCCGGTTCTTGCCTGCGCGCGCCTCCGCCTTTAGCTCCTGGGCACGCTCCTTCATCGCGGCTTTTTCTTCATCTGTGAATCCGTTGGATTTCTGTACAGACTTTTTGGCAACGCTTTTACCTGGGGTCATAAGAATCTCCTGGGTTTGTAAGAATTACTTTCCATCATATGCCTTTTGCAGGTCAGCGACAATGATCTTCTGCATCTTCAACATCGCCTGCATCACGCGCCCCGATTTTTCCGGGTCGGAATCGCCCATCAACTCGCCCAATTGCTTTGGGACGATCTGCCACGATAACCCGTACTTGTCCTTCAACCAACCGCACATACTCTCTTCGCCTCCATCGGCAGTAAATTTGTCCCAAAAATAATCCACTTCAGTTTGGTTTTCGCAACTGACGAACATCGAGATCGACTCATTGAACTTGAACAATGGACCCGCATTCAACGCCATAAACTCCTGTCCATCCAGTTCAAAAGACACAGTGAAGGCATTGCCGTCAGGTCCACGCGACACACCAAGCACCTTCGAGTTTTTGAAAAGCGAGACATAAAAGTTCATCGCATCTTCGGCTTGCGTATCGAACCATAAAAACGGGGTGATCCTCTTCATATAACACTCTCCTTTATAAATCAACCGATCATTCGATCATGGTCACTGTGTACTGATTACTTCTTCGACTTCTTCTTATTCTCCGCCACATGCAGCTTCACAACCTTCTCGATCAATTTAAACGGGATCGGCTCATCCAGCGGAAACTTCAACGTGCCTTTGCCGTCCACATAGGGCTTGATCTCACGTTGGAACGCTTCACTCCCAGCCGGAACCGGGTACAGCGACACATGCCTTTTCCACCCCGCAAAATGGGCCAGGTTCCTGCCGTTCAACTCAAAGCACGCGATCTGATAACTGATCTTCGATTTGGCATCAGGCGCAAGCGACTTGATCAACACCCGTATTTCCTCCAGCACCTTTTGCGTTGCCGGAGGGAAAGATGCTATATACTCATCAACAGAAGTGAATTTGGGTGCCATGGTCTCTCCTCGCACCTGAAGTACTTGTTTAGCGTTCAGAGATAGAAGATGCAGGCAGATGCGCTTGAAGCGGAGTGGCCGAGAGCAAGGATGGCGGTGTTGCGCCGTATTGTTGCAAC
>JBFYRY010000199.1:0-7999 GCA_041302025.1 Chloroflexota bacterium
TGAACGACTCCGGTTATACTTCCATCCCATGCAGAGAAAATTCACATCACCCATCGGCATCTTTGATTCAGGCGTGGGCGGACTCTCCGTCCTGCGCGCGTTGCGCGAACAGATGCCCGAAGAGCACGTGCTCTACTTCGGCGACCAGGGACACATCCCCTACGGTCCACGCCCGATGGAACAGATACGGGATTTTTCAGAAGCCATCACGTGCCACCTGCTGGGACAGGGCGCAAAGATCATCGTGGTGGCCTGTAACACCGCCTCCGCCGCGGCTCTGAAGCATCTGCGCGGCACGTTTACAGATGTCCCCTTTGTGGGGATGGAACCGGCGGTCAAACCGGCGGCGGAGTACACGCAGACCGGCAAAGTGGGAGTCCTTGCCACGCCTGCCACATTTCAGGGAGCGTTGTACGCCTCGGTGGTGGAACGGTTTGCGAATGGGGTGGAGTTGTTTCAGAGTACCTGCAATGGTCTGGTGCAGGAGATCGAACGGGGGAATCTTGACGGCGATGAGACTCGCAGGATATTGGAAGATGCGCTACTGCCGATGATGGAGAGGAATATCGATACGGTGGTGCTGGGCTGTACCCACTATCCGTTCGTGATCCCGCTCATCGAGCGGATCGTGGGAGAAAACGGAGGCGGGAAGAATCCATCATCGGAGCGGGGCAACCTCCGATTTTTCACGTCCGGGGATACAGCATTGCTCGGGTCCATGTTGCCGATGTTGCTGGGGGAGGCTGGGGCAATCAAGAGAGTGGAATGGCTGGATGACCAAACCATCAGGTGACAGTCACCTTGGTTATAACGCCCAGGCGAGCATGAAGCCGATGACCGCAACGATGACGCCGAGATGCAAAAACAGGTTGCTCGCCGTGATGAAGTTCGACGCCATGAAGAACGGCAGGATGAAATTAACCAGCACGAGCACGATGCCGATCAAAGGCAGAAGCCCTTTGCGGTGCGCGAAAAAATTTGACGCATTGTCAACCAGTTTTGAAAGCCATTTCATATTTCTTCCTCCTCTTCGGGTTCGGGGGTGTTGGCGGAGACCTGCCAGCCATTGAATTGCGCCAGCAAACGACCGGGGATGCGTCCCTGTATGAGCACGCCGCCGCGCCCGTGTTCGATGCGCTCGATCTGCCCCGCCTCATGGAACAAGGAGATGAGCGCTCCCTGTTGATAGGGGAGGCGCACAAGGACAGGCGCGTACGTTTCGTATAACTCCTGCTGGATCAGACTCAGCAGTTCCTTCATGCCGCTTCCTTTCAAGGCGGAAATTGTCACCGCTTTCGAAAAGCGACTCACTGCATCCTTCGCGGATTCCGGGTCGCGCAGGCGGTCCGTTTTGTTCAGCGCGGTCGCCACCGGGATGTGGTGCGCGCCGAGTTCATCGAGAGTCTGCTGGACGGCGTTGAACTGGTCGAGGGCGTTGGGGTGTGAAATATCCACCACGTGCAACAGCAGGTCTGCTTCGACGATCTCTTCGAGCGTGGCATGGAAGGCTTCGATCAGCGCGGTCGGCAGTTTCTGAATGAAGCCGACCGTATCCGTGAGTAATGCCTGATATCCGCCCGGCAATTCCACTTTGCGCGTGGTGGGATCGAGCGTGGCGAAGAGCTGGTCTGCCACGTACACCTCCGATTTTGCGAGACGGTTCAAGAGCGTGGATTTGCCCGCGTTGGTGTAGCCCACGAGTGCCACGGTGGGGATGCGCGAGCGTTTGCGCTGGGCGCGGTAGCGCTGACGGTGCGCGCTGACCTTTTCCAGTTCCTTTTTCAAATGAGAGATGCGCTTGCGGATGGCGCGCTTGTCCACTTCCAACTGCGTTTCACCGGGACCGCGCAAGCCCACGCCGCCTGTCGAACCGGCTCGTCCGCCGCCGCCGCCTGCCTGCCGTTCAAGGTGCGTCCACTGACCGGTGAGGCGCGGCAGATAGTACTCGTATTGCGCCAGTTCCACCTGCAACATGCCTTCGCTGGTGTGGGCGTGCTGTGCGAAGATATCGAGGATGAGCGCGGTACGGTCCAGCACACGGACGTTCCTGCCGAGTTCTGTCTGCAGTTCGCGCTGGTGGCGCGGTGAGAGTTCATCGTCGAAGATGACAACCTGCGCCAATGTCTCTTCGATGAGCATCTTCAACTCGTCCACTTTGCCGGGACCGATATAGGTTTTGACGTGAGGCTTGTCGAGTTTCTGGGTCAGTTCGCCGACCACATCCAAACCGGATGTGTCGGCAAGCAAAGCCAGTTCGGTGAGCGAATCTTCCATGGAGAGCAGTGATTTCTGCTGATACAGTTCCACACCGACGAGGAACGCCCGTTCGTGCGGAGGGATGGTGGGTTGGGGAGTTTTTTTAGCCATAGGTTTTCTGATTGCATGTCACTCTGAGCCGCGGAGCGGCGAAGAGT
Organism: Chloroflexota bacterium; assembly: GCA_041302025.1. Lineage (GTDB taxonomy): Bacteria > Chloroflexota > Anaerolineae > Anaerolineales > Villigracilaceae > Defluviilinea. The sequence continues at coordinate 2,415 of JBFYRY010000199.1, forward strand.
CTCCGTGGCTTGCTGGAGATCCTTCACTCCGTTCAGGATGACGTGTTATAAGGATTTCTCTTTTCCAAGTGTATCGAACAACTTCGCCATCTTCGGGTCGGGTGATTCTGTGCGGGCGGGGATGAGGATGTGGAACATGGAGCCCGGGCAATTCTTCTCATCGTGACCGGGAGACTCGACCCAGATCGATCCGCCGTGCGCTTCCAAAATTCCGCGCGCGATGGACAATCCCAGCCCGGGACCGCCGCCTTTGAATTTGGTCTTGCCGCTCGAGTGCAGGTCCACGCGTCCGAGTTGCCCGAACTTCTCGAAGATCAAAGCCTGGTTCTCCTGCGAGATGCCGATGCCGGTGTCTGCCACTGTCACCTCGATGAAGCCGGGCAGGGTGCGTCCGTCGATGGTGATCGTGCCGCCATCGGGTGTGAATTTTATCGCGTTATTCAGCACATTGCGCAGTGCCTGTTGCGTGCGTGCCGGGTCAACATAGATCCATTGTTTGTTCCCTTCGAAATCCTTCCGCTCGATGGTCAACCTTCGCGCCCGGACGGTATGTTCGACCTCTTTGGATAGCGCCTCGACCATCTGGCTGACCTGCATCGGCTGGAAGTTCAATTGCAACAGGTCGTTGTCGATCATCGAAACGTCGATCATGTCATCCACGATGGACCGCAGGCGTCCGATACCGGTGTTCATGCCGTGCAGAAGGCTGTTCAGGTCTGCGCCCTTGCCGTCCTGCAGGAGGTCCTCCATCATGGAGGAATATCCCTCGATGAGCGTGATCGGGGTCTTGAGTTCGTGCGCCGCCACCGAAATGAACGCGGACTTGCTCCTGTCCACGCGCTCCATCTGCTTCTGCACCTTGTCCATTTCGCTGGAGATGTGCGCTACGCGGGTCTCCATTTCGTAGCGCGCCACCACGCCCAGCCCGTAGGTATAGATGGGGATGACCGCCGCCAGCAGGTCGAGCGCCTGTTGCTTGGGCAGGTTCTCGCGCGCCACCTGGATGGTCAACGCGATCATACGGTTCAACAGGAACGAGACATGGTACAGTCCTTCTTCGAGATTGGTCTCTGTGGATGCTTTTGCCCAATCGAGCAGGATCGAATCCATCCATGCCGGGTCGCCGCTGGTAACCGATTGTTCGAGCAGGTCGAAGAAACGCGCGAGTTGTTCCTCGAAGCCGGCGCGCACCTCCATGCCGCGCGCCAGTTCCGAACCGACGCGTTCGACCCACGCAGGGCGCACCTTCGCGAGCGTTTTCTGGATCGGGGTGGATGTCGTTTTTCTCGGCATGTGGTATATGGGTATAACGGCGAAATTTCGGTACAGCCTGTTCGATCACCGCCGCCTTTTCGAGTCCATTTTATCACTGCCCGTGCTGACGGATGATCCAGGTGTAAAGCGTGTCTCCCACAGCCTGCAGGCTTTCCGCTGAAACCTTATCCGGTGTGTCTGCCAGTGTGTGGTAATAGGGATAGTCGAAATCGATGATATCGACAGCGGGGATGCCCGCCTCCAGGAACGGCGTGTGGTCATCGAGTATCGAGTGTTTATATTCCGGGATGAATTTGTTTTCGTACCCCAGTTCCTTTGCAACCGTCCAGATCTCCTCGGTCAACACCGCATTGGAGTTGCGTTCCTTGAAGATATTCAAATCCGCATCGCCGATCATATCCACGATCACCACCGCATCCGGTCGAACGGCGGGATTGTTCTTCACGAACTCGCGCGAGCCCAGGATCCATTCCCAGCCTTCGATGCGCCCGTTATCCTCCGCGTCGAAGAAGACCAGCCAGATTGGGGTGGTGTCCGCTGGCAGGGAACGCGCCAACCCAAGCAGGACTGCCACGCCCGAGGCACCGTCATTCGCGGCAGGCACGGGTTCCATCTGTTTCGCCGGGTCGGGATCGTGGTCCGCAAACATGCGCGAGTCGTAGTGTGCTCCCGCGATGATCTGCGGAGGCTCATCTCCTCTTTTGGCGATCAAGTTGACGACCGGATGCCCCAACGTTTCGGACTCCTGGGCTTCGACCTGCCATCCCGCCGCTTCGAGTTCGGCACGCATCCATTCCCGGATTTTGGCATGACCATCCGTCCCGGGCGAGCGCGCCCCGAAAGCGACCTGCGTCTCGACATCCGCGTGGGCACGTTGCCCGTCAAACGGAGTGAGAACTGCTTCCGCAGTGGGTGTCTCGGATGGAAGGGGCGGCGGCTCCGTCGCAGGGACGGCTGATTCCGTTATAACGGAGTCAACCTGCGGCTTGTCCTGAGCCGCGTCGAAGGGCTTGGAAGGAGGCGTGCGCAAGGTCCAGACTGCCGTGATGAGGAGCAGGAGTCCGATGGTGATGTAGATTGCAGATGAGCGATTCTTCATGTGGTGTCATTGCGCGAGCGTCAACTCGAAGCGATCCCCTTATCCTGGTTGAGTATCTTGTTCAAATCGCCCAGCGCCCGTTCGCCGTATGCCGTGCCGCGTTCGCGCTTGGCAACTTTGTTCGGTCCGGCGAGCGGCGGCAGGATGCCGAAATTGGCTTTCATCGGTTGGAAGTCCTTGAGGTCGGCATGCGTAACGTAATGACACAATGCGCCGAGCATGGTGGTCTGCGGGAGTGTGATCGGTTCCTGCTTGTGAAACCGGCGCGCCGCGTTGATGCCTGCCAGCAGACCGGTGGCGATGTTACCCATGTAGCCCTCCACGCCGGTGATCTGACCAGCGAAGAACAGGTCGTCGCGCGTGATGTGTTGCAGGGTGGGGCGCAGGAGTTTCGGCGAGGCGATGAAGGTATTGCGGTGCATCTGTCCGTACCGCAGGAACTCGGCATTCTCGAGACCGGGGATCATGCGCAGAACGCGCTTCTGTTCGGGGAATTTGAGATTGGTCTGAAAGCCGACGAGGTTGTAGAGACTGCCCGCAAGATTATCCTGACGCAGTTGCACCACCGCATACGGGCGCCTGCCTGTGCGCGGGTCTCGCAGACCGACCGGACGCATGGGACCGAACGCGAGTGAATCGAGTCCGCGTTCGGCGATGATCTCCACCGGCAGGCATCCTTCGAAGAAGTGACCGGCTTTTACTCCACTTTTGATCGCGTCTTCAAAGGAGCGCAGTTCGATGCGTTCGGCGTGAAGCAGTGCATCCACGAAGGCGTAATATTCTTCCTTCGTGAAGGGACAATTGATGTAATCGCCTTCATCGTCCTGCGAAGTCCCCGAAGGGGAAGCGGAGGGTGGAGCGTTCGTTGCTCCGCCCGCAAACGAAGGACGAGTGTTAGTGCCATAGCGCGATGCGCGGAAGGCAACTTCCATGTTGATCGACTCGGCATGGATGACGGGGGCGATGGCATCGAAGAAGAAGAGATGCTCTTCGCCGCTGAGACTGGCGATTGCTTGTGAAAGCGCGGGCGAGGTGAGCGGTCCGCTGGCGATAACGGCAGGCGAAGATGGAATCTCTTTTACTTCCTCGCGCACGATCTCGATGTTCGGGTGACCTTCGATGCGTTCTGTCACGAGATGCGCAAAGAGTTCACGGTCGACGGCTAATGCGCCACCGGCGGGCAGGGATGCCTTCGCGGCGCACTCCAATAGCATGGAGCCGAGGATCCGCATTTCGTTTTTGAGCACGCCCGAAGCGCGGTCGGGCAGGTTCGAGCCGAGTGAGTTCGAACAAACGAGTTCAGCCAGGTCGTGAGTCTGATGCGCTCCCGTCTGCTGAGTCGGACGCATCTCGAAGAGTCGGACTTTGAGTCCGCGCTGGGCGGCTTGCCATGCGGCTTCACTTCCGGCGAGTCCGCCGCCGATAACGATAAGGTTGGTCATGGATCTGATTCTACCATCTGTAAAATATACCGCATTCGGTCACAAATTGCGCTTTTTCAGAAGGCGGAATGCGCAATTTGTGAGCGTGGGTATTATATACTCTGCTGTATAATTGTCGCACGATGTCGAACCACACTTCGATTGAGACGCAACTCAAGGAAGCCAGCCAGTTGACGGATGTGACCTGGTCGGCGTTGGTCGAGCGTGAGGCGGGAAAATGGCATGTCATCGCGAATTATCATCTTGCAAAAAAATCACACCCTGCCCTGGTAAAGTTTTTGGGCAAAGCCGAAGTGGATTCGTGGCTGTGCGGCGCGTTGAGCGGCGGGCAGAGCCGTTCCGCCTCTTTGCCAGACTCGAGTCATTTGGATGCGGGCAGGCTGTTCGCGTTTCCGTTGATGGGAGTTTCGCGCGTGGTGCTGGCGGTGACAGACCAGATGTCGAACGAATCTCAGCGCCTGTGGCGGCTGGTCGTTTCGGGGATGCAGACCGAGGAGACGCCGTCGGAGCAGTATGCTTCATCGTCTGTTGCGGCTTCACTGCTTGTTCCCGATTTGGATTCGGAGAATCCCTATGACCTGCCGCTTGCGCTGGATCGGGCGCTCGCATCTTTTATCCGGCTTGTTTCCGTTCAGGGAGCCTGGCTCGCCGTCCGGCGCGGCGACTCGCTTGAAGTGCGCGCGCAATGGAACGCGCCCTCCTGTGCGGAACTGGTGCTTCCCATCGATGCCCACACCATGTTCAGGCGGATGAACCGCAACCTCACGCCCATGGTTGTCCACCGCGGCGATGCGCTCTGGTCTGAAATCCCGCATAAGGGATTGAAGTCGAATACCCGCCTGTGGACGTGCGTCCCGCTGGTGATCGGTCAGCGACTGATCGGCGCGCTGGTGTTGTGGCGCACGACCGAATTCAAAGGCGATGAATGGAACCGCTTGATCGACCTTTCCACACAGGTCGCGCCTGCCATCGAGACCCTCATCACGTTCGCCGAAATGGCTGGTCACCTGAAGCGGCTTGCCCTGCTGAACGATTTTGCCCTGACGGTTTCCACAGGAAGGAGCCTCGACCAGATCGCCCGCCGCATGTTTGCCCTGTTATCGCGCGCCTTTGGCACCGAGATGATCGTATTGTTCCTGCTTTCATCCGATAACCGCCTGCTCAATGAATATCGCAGTAGCGATGGGAATATGACCTCCACGGTGCGGAGCGTGGAGGAGCACCGTATCGCGCCCCTGCTGGAGAGCGGACAGAAAGTGCGGCTGGACGATCTACGCGACAAGGGGTCCGTGCCGTTGTATCCCGGCGTCGCCTCCGGTTTGTACGTGCCGCTGAAGTTTCGCGGGCAGACCATCGGCATCCTGTGTGTCGAGTCTGCAAAGAACGAGGCATTCAACCTCTATGATGAGAGTTTGATCGTGGTGATCGCCAGTCACCTTGCCAGCCTGGCAGATTACACGCGCCTGCGCGAGGAGGCGGAAGGGCGCGCCCGCAACCTGGGACTCATCCATGAAGTGGTCCAGCAGGTGATCGGTCTCACTGACCCGCATGAAGTGGCGGAGATCACAGCCGACCTGCTAGCGCGCTATTTTGCCTATGAACTCGCCGCAGTCTTCATCGCCGACGAGGAAGGCAAATTGACCATCGGCGGGTTTGGCGGCGCCAGCCAGAATGTGGTGAAGCGCGCCATGAAATCCTTCGAGTATCCGGTCATCGGCGGTATCACCGGTCATGTCTTTGAAACGGGCGAAAGTGTGGTTGTCAACGAC
>JBFYRY010000200.1:0-7468 GCA_041302025.1 Chloroflexota bacterium
TCAGATGCAGGAGCTGATGCATTTTGCCCAATACCTGGATGACCCCAATGAGGAGATTCAGGCGGGGCTGCGCTACAAAATCCACTGCATCGAAAATGACATTCCCTTTATGGGATTCTTCGATAACATCTTTGACCCCAAACGCCCATATAAATTGGATGCAGGATGAACCACTCGATGGAACTTGTTCACCAGATCATCGCTCGTATCCCAAGTTGGCAGGGCGCGCAAAACGTGGACGTGGAGCGGATCGGCGGCTTGACCAACGCCAACTATCGCGTGCACGTGGACGGCGCGAGTTTCGTCTTGCGCGTCAGTGGGGAGAACACCGCGCGGCTGGGTATTGACCGTCAGCACGAACTCGCCGCGCTTCAGTCGGCGGTCACGGCGGGGATCGCTCCCGAAGTGGCGGCATTTCTCCTCCCCGAGGGACATCTCGTCACGCGCTGGGTGGAGGGTCATCATTGGGATGTGAGCGAGTTCCGCACGCCTGAAAATGTCCGCCTACTGACCGAGACCGTGAAGCGCATCCACGCCCTGCCCGCAAACGGCGCGGAGTTTTCCCCGTTTCGCCGCGTGAGCGCTTTCTTGGAAACCGCGCGAAAATTCCAAACCCCGCTTCCCGCCAACCTGGATGCGTTTCTTGAAACCATGAACCGCGTGGAAGAAGACCAGCGGCGCGACACTTCCGACTGGCGGCGCTTGTGTCATAATGATCTGGTGTGCGTCAACTATCTGGTCAACGGACAAAGCGTCAGCGTGCTGGATTGGGAATTTGCAGGGATGGGCGATCTCTATTACGATCTCGCCACCATCGTTTACACTCACGACAGTGACGGCGCGATCCCACCTGCATTGGAAGACGTGATGCTGGAAAGTTATTTTAGCGAAGTCAACGCCTTCCAGCGCAAACGGCTCTTGGGCATGAAGTACATGCTTATGCTTTTTACGGGCGTGTGGGGACTGGCGCAATATGGAATGCAAACGGCTGGACTGATCCCGCCCGTCAAAGGATTCGATTATCTGGAGTTTGCGGAGTATCTCTTCACCCACGATATCCTGGAACTTCAACGAGATTACCACGCGCAAGCGTGAATCCAGCGGGACGCGCTACATCTAATTTTATGAGCAAAGGATTTGTCCATGACCATTCAATTTCGTAATTACAACCGGCAGGAAGATTTCACCCGAGTCAGCGCGTTTCTCATCGAACACCACCAGCCCGGCAACACCGACGGCAACTGGATCGAACCTGCCTGGGAATACATGCACTTCCACCCGGCGCTGGAAGCTGAACACCTGGACAAAATTGGGATATGGGAACAGGCCGGGAAAATCGTTGCCGTCTGCCACTACGAGTGGCATCTGGGCGAGGCTTTTTTCCAGTTCCACCCCGGGTATCGCCACCTGCGCGAGGCAATGCTCGCCTACGCTGAAGCCAATCTGACCGGCATCTCAGGAAAGGATGGGCGGAAGTATCTGTGCACTTATGTCAACGACAACGACGCGGAATTCCTGACATTGGTGAAGGAACGCGGCTATGAAAGGGACTCGGAAGGCGACCGTCCGATGGCAAAGTTCGATATCCCTGAGCCATTTCCATCGATCACCCTGCCGGAGGGTTTCCGCCTGAAAAGCCTGGCGGATGATCCAGACTGGGCCAAGGTCCATCGCGTGCTATGGCGCGGATTCGACCACGGGGATGGTGTGCCCATGAACGAAGAGGAGTTCGAAAGCCGCCGCATGATGTTCGATACTCCCAAAGCCCGGCGCGACCTGAAGATCGTGGTGGAGGCACCCGATGGGAACTTCGCCGCGTTCAGTGGGATGTTCTACGAACCAACCGGCCGATTCGGGTATGTCGAACCGGTTGCCACCGATCCTCTTTACCGCCGCATGGGACTGGGCAAAGCCGCCGTGCTGGAGGGCATCCGCCGATGTGCGACACTCGGCGCAACAACAGCCTATGTCGGGAACGATCTGCCCATTTACCTGGCGACCGGTTTCAAAGTGTTATACACCAGCCAGTGCTGGAAAAAATATCTGGAATAGAAATCCATGGCCATTACACCTGCATCCAAACGCCCCACTGGCATGACCGCATTCACCATCGTTTGGGCGGGACAACTCGTCTCGGTCCTTGCCTCCTCGATGACGCAGTTCGCATTGACCATCTGGGCATATCAGGAAACCGGCAGTGCCCTGGCGTTGGGCGCGGTCAACACATTTTTCCTGATCCCATTCCTCCTGCTCTCGCCCATTGCCGGCGCGATGGTGGACCGCTACAACCGTAAAGTGATGATGATGGTCAGCGACCTGACCGCGGTTCTGGCGACCGCGGGGTTGTTGGTCATCCATGCCACCGGTCACTTGCAGATCTGGCACCTGTATATCGCGGCGGTTATCAATGGGCTGGGGAACACCTTCCAATGGCCCGCATATTCGGCGGCGATCAGCACCATGGTGCCCAAGGAAAATTACAGCCGCGCCAACGGGATGATGTCATTGGTCTTTTCATTACCTTCCGTGCTGGCTCCCATGCTGGCGGGCATCCTGCTCCCGATCATCCAATTGACCGGCATCCTGACCATTGACGTGGTCACCTTCTTTCTGGCGATTGGCGCGTTATTGGTCGTGCATGTTCCGCAACCCGCCAAAACAGTGGAAGGTCAGGCGGAACAGGGAAGCCTGCTGAAAGAGGGACTGTACGGCTTTAAATACATCTTCGCCCGCCGCAGTCTGCTCGGCTTGCTGATCTTCTTCATCTGTCTGAATTTCACCATCGGGATGGCGATCAATCTGTTCGCGCCTTTTATCCTGACCCGCACGGATTACAACAGTGCGTCGCTGGGAGCGGTTGAGTCTGCGGCGGCGATTGGGGCGGTTGTTGGGGGACTGCTGGTCAGCGCATGGTCCGGGTTCAAACGGCGCATGAACAACATCTTTTTAGGCGAAGCCCTGACGGGCTTGTTCATGTTAACCCTGTTTGGGCTGGGGCGAAGCCTGCCGGTCTGGATCATCTTTGCGGCTCTTGGGAGTATCACCCCGGTCTATGTCAACGGCTCGAGTCAGGCGATATGGCAATCAAAGGTCGCCCCCGATCTGCAGGGACGCGTCTTCTCTGCCCGGCGCATGATCGCGTGGATCACCGATCCCATTACGCCCATCCTGGCGGGAGCGTTGGCAGATTACGTCACCGAGCCGGGTATGCAGGCGGGAGGTCTGCTCGCAAAGACTTTCGGCTGGTTGGTCGGCACTGAACCCGGATCGGGGATGGCATTGCAGTTCTTCCTTGCTGGCATCTGCTATATGCTTGTCGTCTCAATGGTCTATCTTTTCTTCCCGGTGGTCCGCAACCTGGAAGACCTGTTACCCGACCATGACCAGTTGGAGAAGATTGCTTCAGCGGAAGACGGAGAGTCAAAATGAACATTATCAATACATGGATTGTTTCCATGAACGAGATTTGTTCCCGCTGTCGTTCAAAAGAAAGGAAGGCTGATGATGATAAACCGGGGCGGATCCATCGCTGAAATTCTCGCTCGATATGCTGACGGACCAACGCTTCTGGACTCAGCCCTGGCTGGTCTCACCGAAGCAGACCTTGACCTTGCCTTGAGCGCTGATTCCTGGTCGATCCGTCAGATCGTCCATCATCTTGCCGATGGCGACGACATCTGGAAGATTTGCATCAAAGCCGCGCTCGGTAACAGCGATGGCACTTTTACGTTGCAGTGGTATTGGGACAAGCCGCAGATGGAATGGTCTGCGAATTGGAAATACACCAGCCGCGATATCGAGTCGTCGCTGGCGCTTCTGCGCGCGAATCGCCGTCACACCGTCGAATTGATCGAGCAAACTGCTGAAGCGTGGGAAAAGTCCATTTGGCTGAAGCCGCCGAAAGGGCGGAAAGAACGTATCACCGTCGGATGGATGATCGAAATGCAGGCAGGGCATGTCCTTGATCACATCAAAGATATCCAAACCATCATACAGGAACATTCAAATGAAAATCGTCACCCCTGATAGGAACACACATCTTTTGTCTATTGCACAACTCGCCGCGGACGCATTCACCGGCGGGAAATATGTGGATCAATTCTGTGAAAACTATATCGGCAACAGTCACTATGACTGGAATGTATCGCGCCTTGCACTGGATGGCGAAAAAGTGATCCATCACTGGGGTGTGTGGGGATACCAAATGCGGCTCGAGTCCATTCAACTCAAAATAGGCGGTATCGGTGCGGTCGTCACTCATCCCGACCACCGCAAGCAGGGACTGATGTATCGCGCCGCGCGAGAATCCTTCGATGCGATGAAACAGGATGGCTGTGATTTAAGCATCCTGCGCGGACGGCATTACGTCAAAATGGGTTATGCACGCGCCTGGAATTACGTCAACTACCGGTTCGCGCCGGAGGATGTCGCTGGTTTGGAAATCAAGAAACCCTATCGGCCTCTTGGCGTGGAACGCGTCCCTGAAATGGACCAACTCTACAACCGGACGCACGCGCATTTCACGGGGACAGCGGTCCGCCCGACATTTTGGAATCGCCATCCCGAAGACATTGGCGTTTATGCATGGTTTGACGATGATGGGAAACTGGATGGATACGTCCGCGCATTTCCCACCGAGGAAAACCCAAAGGTCTTTCAATGTCTCGAAGCCGCAGGCGATCCGCAACAAGGACTGGCAGTGTTGGTGGACCTCTTTAAAAAAGGGGATTACGAAAAACTGACCTGCTTTACCCTGCCGTACAGGCATCCGATGGTACAGCTCCTAAGACGGGGCGCGTGCATCGTGGAGGACCGTTACTTTGATATTTCAGGCTGGCGGGTGCGGATACTTAACCTGCACAGTACACTGAAAAAGATGACACCCCTGTTTGATGCGCGGTTATCGCAGTCGCAGTTCGCAGATTGGAGCGGGTCACTGTTTCTGGATGCAGGTCAATGGAACGCAACACTGCAGATCGAGAATGGCAAAGTTGAAACCACAGATGATAAGGCAGGCAAAAACCTTGTTCGCGGCGGCGCGGATATTGCACGCCTCCTCATCGGCTCGGATGAACCCGATGAGATCATCCGTCAGGCGGAAATGGAATGCACCGGCATTGCCGTTCCGCTGGTCCGTGTGCTGTTTCCGAATTTGCATCCCATGATGAGTCATTGGGATGAGTATTGATTTTGGATGTCATTACCGCCTTTGGGATGTGATCTTCTCGCCATGGTTGGAGACCGCTTCGTGATTTTGCGCTTTCACTAAAAGGCGTACTCGATGAACAGGAAATTCGCAAAACAAAAGACCACCAAACGGTGGTCTGTAGTGCCGAGGGGGAGATTTGGACTCCCGACCAAGGGCTTATGAGTCCCCTGCTCTACCACTGAGCTACCTCGGCATGGGGAGAGCGCCGCAAATATTACTATGGGAGGATATGTTTGTCAACATGCCGCAACAAAAGAAAGGTCTGGGATATAATCGACACAGGAGACGCACCGATTATGAAGACCCTCGTTCTAAGCAACGATCTCATGGAAAGAACCGTCATCCAGCAGGTATTACAGCGTAACGGTCATGAACTGATAGCTGCGGACAATAGCGAGACCGCCATGCAGCTTCTTCAGGAAGGCGGTATACGTTTCATCATTGCAGACCGCGTTTCGACAGACATCGATGAAAAACGATTCATCCAACGGACACGCGAAGCCAAACCTCCATATTACATTTACATCCTGCTGATCACGGAAAAACTACAGGAAACAGATATTGCGTCGCCACGCGTGGGACCCGATGATTACCTGCGCAAACCTGTCGCTCCGGCCGAATTGAAATCGCGCGTCCATATCGGCGAACGAATCCTGTATCTGGGGGATAATCTGGTGCAGGCAAAGGGTGATCTTGAGAGCACCGTGATGAACGACACACTCACCCAGGTGTTGAACCAGAAGGCTTTTTTGGGACTTTCCGCCGGGGAACTGGAACGCGCCCGCCGCGCGCAATCCCCGTTGAGCCTGATCGCGCTCGATATCGACCATTTCAAAGCCATCAATGAACAGCACGGCGAACAGGTCGGCGATGATATACTGCGGCTGGTCGCCCAAAGCATCAGGGAGAAAAGCCGTCCGTATGACGGGGTTGGCCGCTATGATGGCGACACCTTCCTGCTGATCCTTCCCGGCGTGATCGGGCAGGATGCTGAAAAGATCGCCGACCGTATCATAAAAGGGGTCAAGAACACCGACGTCTCTCTCATGGATGGGACCGCTGTGAATATCAGCATCAGCGCTGGGATCGCATCCTCCGTGCATATCACAGCCTCGACCGAAATCGAGGTGCTCATCCGACAGGCTACTGAAGCAGTGTTACAGGCAAAGCGTGAGGGCGGTAACCAGGTTTATACGGTGTATTTGTAGGTTTCAGTCGGGGTCATAACAAAATCTGGAACAGGAACAAGGCGATCATCCCGGCGACGATCGTGACCAGTGTGTTCTTGCTGAACCACGCGGCAGTCACGGCGACCAACCCGGCAAGTAAACGATAATTATCGAGGGCAAGGTGTAGTCTGCCAGCGCTCAAAAACAACTCAGGAAAGATGATCGCAGACAAAACAGCCGGCGGGACGTAGTGCAACGCCCTTCGCATCGTCTCCGGGACCTGGAACCTGCCGAAAAGATAAATGAGCGAAAACCTCATCCCGAACGTGATCAACCCGCCAAGGATCATCACCAGCCAGATGTTCACATGGACTCCTTTGGAGATTGCTTCCATTCCATATAAGTTCCAATGGAAATTCCCGCCAACGCCGCGAGGATCAACCCAAGTTTGTAAGGCAGGGGATACGCGACCAGCGCGGTCACACCGGCGGATAGCGCCGCCGCAATGTACGGGCGTCCCTTCAACACCGGCACAACCATCGCAATGAATGTAAGCGGTAGGGCAAAGTCCAATGACCATGATTCGGGGATCGCGGTACCCAGGAAAATACCGAGCGCTGTGCTGATCTGCCAGGTCGTCCACAGCGCCAGTCCCGCGCCGAACAGGAACCAGTGGGCAACAGGCTGGATACCCTCACGTTCATACTTGATGATCGTCGGGGCGTAGGCTTCATCGGTGAGCAGATAACTCAACAGCGTTTTCCAACGCGTCGAAAGGGAGGCAAGATACGGAGCGAGAGAGGCGGAGTACAACATGTGCCGCAAATTAACGACTGCAATGGTCAGCATGATCACAAATCCCGGCGCCGAGTCATGGACGAGTTGCGTTGTCACGAATTGTGCCGATCCCGCGAACACAATGGAGGACATCATCTGCGCGGCGGTTTTCGACAGCCCTGCATGGAGCGCCAGCGCACCGTAGATCATGCCAAAGGGAAACACGCCCACCAGCAACGGGAACTCAGCCTGAATACCTGCCCAAAAATATTTTGTTCGCTCGTTCATGTGAACATCCGTCACTGTCCGGGCA
>JBFYRY010000201.1:0-7862 GCA_041302025.1 Chloroflexota bacterium
GGAAGAACCTTCCCATCCATCTTTTTGCCATCCAGCCAGATCCCTTTTTCACTACCGCGATTGATAATGATCTCATATTGTCCGCCGCGATACTCACGCACCACCGACACATCATCCCACTCTGATGGCAGGCAAGGGTCAATGACGAGTCCGTGATAATCCGCTTTCACACCAAGCATGTCACGTAACGGGACCGTGTTATGCCATGCCAGCGAGCCGGTGATCCAGGTGAATTCCATTTGATAGGCGTTGTTACGATGGTCAGGTCCGTAGAAGCAGTTCGCCACCATGTACGGGGGAACGCGTCCGCGCAGGTCATTTTCATCTTTCAAGTAACCGGTCAGGTTCGTGCGCCAGAGTTCGAGCGCGCGGTCCGGCATGCCTGCACGGAGCAGACCCAGTATCATCCAAATGTTCAGGTGAGAGTAGATCGTGCCATTCTCGCAGATGCCCGGTTCCATGCTTGAGATGCGCCCCACGTTATCGTCGATGCGGCAGAACGTCGGGGCAAGTAGGCGATATCCCAGCGGGGTGCCCAGCCTCTCGTCGCACGAATCAAGCAGACGGGTGGCGCGATCCGTATCCGCCGCTCCGCTGATCAATGCCCAGGCTTGCGCTTCCAGAAAAATCTGCGCCTGGTCATTCTCACGCGATCCAATCGGTTTGCCATTGTCGTCAAAACAGCGCGTGTACCAGCCGCCATCCCATGCCGCGTTGATGGCATCCAGCATGTTGGCTCGTCGGGTTTCAAAATCCTTTTTTTGGATGTCTGCACCCCGGGCATTTTCCAGGTCTGACATCTCTTTCAACGCCTCAGCATACAACTGACTTAGAAAAACGGACTCTCCACGCCCGAGCCTGCCTACCGCTGTAAGTGAGTCGTTCCAATCCCCAAACTTGATCAGGCACAGCCCGTGCGCACCTTTGTTGCTTTCGAGCGAGTCGAGCGCGGCTTCGATGTGCGCCGTCACGCTGGCGGAACCGCCATCATAAAACGGGACGATCTCATCGAGCAGGGACATGTCGCCGGTTTCTTTGAGATAGGCGGTCAGCGTAAAGATGAGCCACAACGCCGAATCGGAATAGGATTTTTCGTCAATCGGATTCCAACCGCGCAGGGCAAATCCGCTCTGGTATTGATGGCGCATGGCTTCGAGCAATATCTGCCGCGTGCGCGCTGGGTTGAGCGCCGCCACACCAAAACCATGCTGGACAATGTCGCGGTAGCCCATCCAGCCCCAGCGGCACCACGCCGCGCCGAAGGAGGCGCCCTGCTTGATCCAGATATTGACCATGCGGTTGAAGTGTTCATCCGGTGTGCAGACGTGATTATGCTGGATCAGTTTTTGTTTTTCGGTGCGGAGTTTTGCAAACTCAGATTCCGGCACGCCAAAATACTTTTCACTGAATCCCTGCACTTTGGCTTCATCATCCGTCGCGCCCAAAATCAAATTAATGACCTGCTTCCCATCCAGCCCCACATCAAACTGCGCCGCCATAACGGTGGCATCCGACGAGCCGGGGGTGTTCGAGCATTTACCTTCCACCACCGCGCGCGGATTTTTGAGCGTGTTGTAGGCGCCCACGAACGCATCGCGCACACCATCGAAGGCAACGATGGGAAAGTCCGCGGCAAGAAACGCAATCAGGTGATCGTGCGGGCGGCGGTAGGGATGCTTGCTGGCAACGATGGCATTCAGTTCTTTGTTCCAGTGTGATGAACGGTAGAACATATCGCCATAACTGTCGAATCCCCATTTGAATTTGAATTGGATCTGGTTGTAGACAAACACGGATAAATCACGTTTGCGGTTGTTGATATCGCTCAGGGTTAGCGTCCATAACTCGACCGGGTCTTTGCCCGTGGGAATGAAGATGCACAACGTGGCTTCGACATCGTTCGTCGCCGACGAAATGACCGTGTACCCCAATCCGTGCGTGCAGGTAAAACTCGTGTATTCTGCACAGACCGGTTCCCAGCCGACATTCCAAAACTTCCCAGTCTCGTTATCGCGGATGTAGATCAAGCGGCTCATCAGGTGATCGCGCCCGAAAACATCGAAATCGCAGATGCGTCCCACGCCGGTCATCAACTGCACACCTTCCGTGCCGTCGATCTGGTAATCGCAATAGCCAACGCCGGTCTGCTGGACATTGGAGAAAATCGACTCATTCCAGAGCATGTTGTCAAACGCGCGCGGCGTGGCGGGATCGGTGACGATGAATTCGTCTCCGCTTTCGTTGAAGTGTCCATAGGGGTAGGGGTAATGCATTTGTGAAACTCCTTTTTGTTTTATGTGAACGGGTCTGTATAATAGCCAGAACCTGTATCGATGGAGCGGTAAATAATTATGAACAAAGACCAGCTTGAATCTCACAGCGTCATGGAACATCGTTATCGCGGCGAAACGCCGTTACGCACCCTGCTGTATTTATTTTCAGACCTGAAAAAGCAGTTATCGCTGGCGGCTTTCTTCTTCATCATTAAACAAAGCCCGGTCTGGTTCATGCCCTTGCTGACCGCCAACATCATCAACATTGTCACACGAGGCGGAGCGGATGCGCTGGGTAATTTGTGGTTCAACGCCATGATCCTGGCGGTCCTGCTGGTGCAGAACATTCCCACACATTACATCTACGTGCGCTCGCTCAGCCTTGCCGCCCGCACCATGGAAACGCGCCTGCGTTCGGCGATCGTGCGCCAGCTACAACACCTGTCCATCGGCTATTACAAAAATCACAGCGCCGGGATGCTGCAAGCGAAAGTCTTGCGTGATGTGGAGTCCATCGAGCAACTTACCCGATTATTGTACGATGGCGGATTAGGCGCAGTAATCAGCATGACCGTAGCCTTGATCACCACCGCGATCCGCGCGCCGATCTTTCTGCTCTTTTTCGCGGTGACCGTACCCATCGCCGCGTTCATCCTGCAAAGCCTGCGTAAAACTCTGGCAGAAAGGAACTCCGCTTTTCGCGTGGAATTGGAGCGGATGTCGTCGCGGGTATTGGAGATGACCACGCTCATCCCGGTCACGCGCGCACATGGGCTGGAGGAGAACGAGATCGAGCGCGTGGATGAAACCCTGTGGAACGTGCGCCAGGCTGGACTGGAACTGGATTACACGTCCGCGTTTTTCAACGCCACTTCGTGGGTCACATTCAACCTGTTCAACATCGGCTGTCTGGTATTCACATCCTGGGCGTATTACACCGGCTTCATCAAGATCACCATCGGCGATATCATCCTGTTGACCGGTTATTTCAATTCTTTGACCGGCTCAGTAATGGGGCTGGCGAACATGGTGCCGCAGATCACCAAGGGCTTCGAGTCGATCCGCTCCATCGGGGAAGTGCTCGAAAGCCCGGACCTGGAACACAACGAAGGCAAGCAGATCGTCAACAGCGTGCGCGGCGATTTGACGTTCGAGAATATCTCCTTTCGTTATGACGATTCGGACAAGGACGCCATCCGCGACTTTTCGTTGACGGTCAAACCCGGCGAGACCATCGCGCTGGTGGGCGCTTCCGGTTCGGGCAAGACGACGATCCTGAATCTCGTGATCGGATTTGTGCGCCCGACAGCGGGGCGGATTCTGATCGACGGCACCGACATGGGCACGCTCGACCTGCGGACATATCGCCGCTTTCTGTCGGTTGTGCCGCAAGATACGATCCTGTTCGATGGCAGTGTGAAGGAGAACATCACCTACGGGTTGAAGTCTGTTAGTGACAGGACGATCGAGTCCGCGTTGCGCGACGCCAATGCATTGGAATTTGTTAACGAACTGAGCGATGGCTTGAATACCCGCGTCGGTGAAAAGGGCGCGCGGCTTTCGGGCGGACAAAAACAACGGCTCGCAATCGCGCGGGCACTCATCCGCAACCCACGCGTGTTGATTCTCGATGAAGCCACTTCCGCGTTGGATACTGAATCGGAGGCGCTGATCCAGCAAGCTTTGGAAAAGTTAATGCGTAACCGCACAACGTTCGTGGTGGCGCACCGCCTGTCCACCATCCGCAATGCGAGCCGGATCGTGGTGATGAGGCACGGGCGCATTGTCGAGATCGGCACCCACGCCGAACTGCTCAAAAAAGATGGCGCGTACGCAAAGTTGAATGCGAAGCAGGTGCATTAACTTTGCATAGAGCCTTTTACGGATCGAAAACGCTGGAATCTTGCAATGCTTCGAACCAAACCTGGGCAACTTTACGCGCGCCGGATTCAGAGAAATGCACGCCATCGAAAAAGTCAGCGCTGGTCAGGGTTGGCGTCAGGCTGCGATTCATGTCCACAAAATAGATGTGGTCACGCAAATCGGCATTCCCGATCTGTTCCGCCATGCGGTTGACGGCTTCATATTCAGGCTGGTAATCAGTCCACTCAAAATTGACCGGCGCCAAAGAAGCGACGAAAACATATACATCCGGATCGATCTCAAGAATGTGCTTCACAAACCCAGCCAGTTTCTCGTCAGCCTGTGCGGGGTCAACCGGGCGCTGTGCTCTGGGAAACAGATCGTTGATGCCGATCAACAGCAGGATGATGTCGGGTTTGGCTTTGTTGAGATAGTTCTCCAGGCGGGCATCCAGGTTGGCAGGCCAGCCCGAAGCCATTGTTTTATCCGGTCCGATCGTAAAGCCGCCGTGACCTTCATGCTCATAATCGGTGCCGGAATGTGCCAGCTTCCACTGGCTGCCAACGAAATCGAATTGGTACCCAGCCTCCCGCAGTTGCACTTCCAGGTAACCCCGGTAACTGTGATGACCATCGGGAAAATCCCCTTCGGTGAGTGAATCACCCATCGGCATGATGCGCCAAAGGCGAGTTTTCGGTGTGACTGTTGCAGCGGGGGTGAACGTCACAGGGATAGTGGTCAAGGTCGAAGGAATATCGGGAGTGACATTTCCTGTGCCGCACGATGAAAGAAACACCATTGCCAGCAACAAGATCGAATTTGGTTTCATCATTTTATGCTTTTGCGGTCACCTTAAAATGGTATTTACCTGATTGCAATTCCACCATCACGGCATCTTCGGTTTGGCGCTGGAATTTGACGCCGGGAGTCTGTTCGAGGGGCAGATCACTCTCGGAGATATGGAAGCCAGCTCCGGCGGGGATGAACGCTTCGGCGGTCACATTCGGGGGCACGGAAATATCCCAGTCTAGTGAATCGCCTTCGATCCGCCAGTGACTCTTGATCATCCCATGAATGGATTTATATTCCCCGCGCGCGTACGTTATTCCGCCACTCGGGCGTGGTTGCAGGGTCACTTTTTTGAAGCCGGGTTCTCCCGCGCGAATGCCCGCAATGTTTTGATACATCCACGCGCCGACTGCGCCGTAGGCGTAGTGATTGAACGAGTTCATTTCGGGATCCTGGAAGCCTTTGGTTTCCGTCCAGCCATCCCAGCGCTCCCAGATGGTTGTGGCACCATGTAGCACGGAGTACAGCCACGACGGGAAAGTTTTTTGCAGGAGCAGTGCATAGGCCAGGTCAAGCCGCCCGGCATCGGTGAGGACTTGACAGATGTAGGGTGTGCCGACAAAGCCAGTGGACATGTGCAGTTTGCGCGCTTCGATATCTTTGACCAGTGCGGCGATGAAGGTGGCACGCAAATGTTCGGGGACAAGGTTGAAATGCAGGGCGAGAATGTAGCCGGTTTGCTGTTGACCGATCAATAAGCCATCGGGGGTGATGAAATGTTTGACGAATGCGACGCGGGTATCTTCAAAGAGTTGTGTGAATTTTTTTGCGTCATCGTTTTTGCCGAGCGCGGTAGCGATCTGACTCATCAGGTGCGCGTCATAGGCAAGGAAGGCGGTACCAAGCAGGTCGCGCGGAGTGAAGCCGCGTTTGTCGGCGGAGCCGTCCTGCGCCAGCCAGTCGCCGTAACCGCCGAGTTGCCATTCCTGTTGGGCTTTGGGCAGTTCTCGCTCATCGGGCAGCAGGCGGATGAGGTCTTTGCTGCGGCTGACGAGGTAATCCATGTAGCGGCACATGGCGGTGTAATGGGTGGCAAGCACGCGCGTATCGCCGTATTGCTGCCAGACCGTCCACGGGACGATGATGAAGGCGTCAGACCATGCGGCGCCGCCGTCAGATTTGTTGAGAGTCGAGATAACGGGAGCAACCGAAGGGATGGCACCAGAGGCGAGTTGTGAATCCGCCATATCTTGAATCCATTTGGTGAAGAAACTCGCTGAGTCGGTCAGATACGTGGCGGTGCGTGCAAAGACTTGCGCGTCGCCTGTCCAGCCGAGACGTTCGTCGCGCTGCGGACAGTCGGTGGGGATATCCACCGAGTTGCCTTTCCAGCCCCATTGAATATTGTGATGGAGTTGGTTGAGCAGCGGGTCAGAACATTCGAAGTCGAACGCGGCGGGCGTGTCGGAGTGAAGCACGATGGCGGTCAGCAGGTCGCGGGTGGGCTGCTCACTCAATCCGTTGACCTGCACATAGCGGAAACCGTGAAATGTGAAATGCGATTCCCATATCTCGCCGTTCGGATCGCCCTTGAGGGTGTAGTAATCGATCTGCCGCGCGGTGCGAAGATTGGCGGTGTAGAGTTTGCCGTTCGCGTCGCACACTTCGCCGAAGCGCAAGGTGAGCGTCGTCCCGCGCGCGCCCTTGACCTTGAGCCGCACGCGTCCCACCATGTTCTGACCAAAATCAAAAAGCCAGTCATGCTCGGGCCAGTCCCACACGAGAGTTGGCTCGGCGATGGGCGTCAACTCCATCTGTGCGCGTACAGTCGGCGTATTCTGGGCAACGAGCGCCAGCCCGTCAGGCACAGAACTTAAAATCACCGAAGTCCAGTTTTCAAGTTCAAGTCGCGCATCGTAGGCTTCGCCCATGATCAGATCAGATTCGAGGATTGCGCCAACAGCGGTCTGCCAGGTCTCATCGCTCACGACCGTTTGGCGTGAACCATCTGAAAAATTAATTTCAAGTTGCGCGAGTAGTTTGGAGCGCTCGCCATATTGTTGCCGTCCAAGCCACGCGATACTGCCGCAGTACCAGCCGTCGCCGAGGATTGCGCCGAGAGCATTTTGTCCGCGTACGAGCAAGTTTGTTACATCATACGTTTGATATTGCACGCGCTGGTTGTAATCCGTCCAGCCGGGCGCAAAGACATCATCACCGATACGCTGTCCGTTGAGCATTGCTTCGTACACACCCAGCGCGGTGATATACAACCGCGCGAACTTGATCTCTTTTTCAACGACAAATTCTTTGCGAAAGAACGGGCAGGGACTGGAAGTGCGCGCGCCGCCCACAAGCGGATTCGCGATCCACTGGGCTTGCCACTCGCTTTGAGCGGACAGCCCCATTTCGAAGCGCGCCGGATCACTCCACGCCGAAGCCTGCTCCTGCTCATCCCAGACCCTGACGCGCCACTGAATCTGTTGCCGCGGCTGGAGCATTTTCCCGGCATACGGAATCTGCGCCCGTCCCCGATGTACACACGATCTGATATGCCACTTGGCGTGCCCCACGTTGACTCGCTTCCAATTCCCACAAAAAGCGCGGAGACTGGATATCCAGCCCAAGCGGGTTGGTACGGTATTCACAGAGCAGATTCTTTGGCAAAAGTCCGTTATCGGGCATGGAAATCACCTTTCCTGTAAATTCAAAAATTGGTGGTTGACTCTTGTGAAAATGTTTGCTATGATATTGTTACCGGTCTCGGTAACGGTAACAATATCATATTATACAATGGACACTCAAAATCGAGTTACTATCCAGAAGGTTGCCACCGTTGCGGGGGTCTCGAAACAGACGGTCTCCAGAGTGATTAACAATCATCCTGATGTGGCAGATATTACCCGTAAGCAGGTGCAAAAAGTCATTGATGAGCTG
>JBFYRY010000202.1:0-7401 GCA_041302025.1 Chloroflexota bacterium
ACCAGTTCTACGTCACGAAAGATGCGGCTCGCACGTGGAGCATCATCCCGCCGGATATCGTCTTCGGTGAAAGTTATCTGGCGATGGATTTCGTCAACCTGGCTTCGGGCTGGCTCATTACCTACGATCCCACCGATCACCGCTCGTTTTATCGGACCGACGATGGAGGTGCAACATGGTTTCCAGTTATTCCCTAAAAAGATGTCATTGCGAGCGCACGTTGCGAAGCAATCTCCTCGTTGCTTTGATATTCTTTTTATCGGGATGTGTGACGGCTCCTCCCACGCCGACGGCTGATCCCGTTATCGAAGCGACATCCACCCCGCGAGCGGAATCCGCCCCGGTCGATGCATCGCCCACGTTCGCCGGGCGCGTGCGCAACGCTCCGTATCAACTTGGCATCCCCGACTCACTGCGGGTCGTGCAGTTAACGGATGGAGTCTATGAGTCCGGCACACCCGGCGGCGCGGACTACGTTTCGGTCAGCGTGTTGAACTTTGTCGCGAACGGCGACCTGAATGGCGATGGCACGGAGGAAGTGACTGCGCTGGTGGCGGAAAATTACGGCGGATCGGGCACGTTCGTCTTTCTCGCCGTGTATGCCGATGTGGAGGGGACGCTCACGTTCCTGACGTCCCTGATTGTGGATGACCGCCCGCAGGTGAATGCGATGTCCATCGATAACGGTGATGTTTATCTGGATGTGGTCGTGCATGGCATGGACGACCCGATGTGCTGTCCGACCTTTCGCACCGCGCGGCAGTACCGCCTCTTCCCGAACAACCAACTGGACATCGTGGACCTGACCACCTTCACGCCGGATGGCGACCCGCGCACGATCACGATCGAAGCGCCTCCCAGCGGTTCGGATGTGTATGGCGCGGTGCAGGTGCGCGGCAGTGTGACCATTGCCCCGTTCGAGAATAACCTGGAATACCATATCCTTGATCTCGCTGGCGTGGAACTTTCCATCGGCGCGGTCAGCGTCGATTCACCCGGTTTGGGCGCGCCCGGCACGTTCGACACGGTGATCAAACTCGGGAATATCCTATCCGGCGCGGTGGTGCGGCTGGAGGTGCGCGACGTCAGTGCGGCGGACGGCTCCACGCTTGCCATGGACTCCATCGAATTGGTTGTAAAATAGCCGTAACGCATGTCACTCTGAGAGAGCATTCATTGCGACCGACACTTGCACCGCGCGCACACCTGCCCCGGGCGCTGGTGCCGGGGAGTGCAGGTGAGAGTTTCGCGTTTTCATGGCAGAGACCCTTCGCTGTCGCTCAGGGTGACATTTGGCAACAATCATGCCGAAACAAAAGTATTACGTGGTTTGGAAGGGACGCAAGACCGGCATCTTCACCTCCTGGGCGGAATGTGAGAAACAGGTGAAGGGTTTTGTTGCGGCAGAATTTAAGGCGTTCGGCACGCTCAAGGAAGCGGAATCAGCCTTCCAGTCCAGGTATGAAGCGTTCAAGGGCAAGTCGTCCTCTTTGGGCAAGTGGAAAGAGTCCGAGACGCCGCCCATCCTTCCCTCCATTTGCGTGGACGCGGCGTGCAGTGGGGCGCCGGGCAAAATGGAATATCGCGGCGTGTTCCTTGAATCGGGCAAAGAGTTCTTTCATATCGGTCCCTTCCCCGATGGGACGAACAATGTGGGCGAGTTTTTGGCGATTGTCCATGCGTTGACGTGGTTGCTGAAACACGAAAAAGAGATGCCTGTTTACTCCGACTCTGAAAATGCCATCGCCTGGGTGTACACGGGAATTTGCAAAACCAATTTAAAACACACGGGTAAAAATGCCCTGATCTTTGCCATGATCCACAGCGCAGAGAACTGGCTGGCGGAAAATGATCTGGACGATAACGCAGTGCTGAAATGGGATACGGAGGAGTGGGGCGAGAACCCGGCGGATTTTGGAAGGAAGTAAAACGAAGGATGAAGGATGAAGGCGGAAGGATGAATGCTTCGCGCAGGGTATGAACGTCTTGCAATTCGAGTATTCGTGGTAAATTCGTGGATGGTTCCTGGACAGTAATGCATCATTAGGAAATCTCATGGATGAATTCTTGAAAAATTATGGCAATGAAATTCTGGTGGGTGTCATCATGCTCATATTGGGGGCGATCCTCACTGAGCCCATCAAAGCCCTGTTCAAAAAGATCGGGGCATGGTTCGAGGGTTTCTTCCAATCGCTGGGATTTGGTTTCCAAAAGAGATATTATCGCGCCCTGATCCATGCGCACCAGTGGCTGAAACTGATCGGTATCTACAATCCATCTGACCTGCATGCGCCGCGTTTGCAGGAAGTGTATATCTCGTTGCGGATGAACACCGCCAAGGATAGCCCCACCGTCACCTGGAACCGCGTCTTCAATAACAAGGAAAAGCACATCGTCATCCTCGGCACACCCGGCGCGGGAAAGTCCACCCTGCTCGATTATTTGACACTGGTCTTCACGGGGCACATCAAACATTCCCTGCGCACCGACTTGAAGAATCCACTGCCCATTTTCGTGCGCCTGCGCGACCTTGGGACGCAGTCGCTGTTGAGCCTGATCGAATCACCGGTCAATGTCGGCTTGAAGAAAATCCCCGGTGGATATTTCGAACGCCATCTGAACAATGGGAATTGTGTGGTCATGCTCGATGGTCTGGATGAAGTGTTGGACGAAGCCATCCACAAGCAGGTGGTCAAGGAGATCCAGTCCTTTGCCAATCAATATCCCGATAACTGGATCGTCGTCACCTGCCGCGTGGCGGGCTGGCATGACCAGTTGCCTGCCTTCCGCCAGTACAACGTGCAGGAATTCGACCGCGACGATGTGCGCCAGTTCATCCGGGCATGGTACCGCGAAGTGACGCGCACGGAGGAGGTCAACAAACTCGGAGGCTCGCCCAAGCCCGAGATTGTCAAAGAAGCGGAGGAACGCGCCCACCTGCTGGCAGTGAAGCCCTCCGATAATCTATGGCAGGCGTTGGTCAAGAACGAAAGCCTGCTTCGCATTGCGCGTACGCCGTTGATCCTTTCGCTCGTCACGCTGGTGCACAAGAACCGCACCGCCAACCTGCCGCAGGGACGCGCCCGTTTGTACCGCGAGTGTCTCGATATTTTGCTCGATATCTGGGACAACAAGGACAAGGGCATCAGCCAGCCCGATGCGCCCTCGCCCAACGACAAATTGCTGGCGCTCAAGACCATCGCCTTTCATTATGTGGAAAAGGGCTTGCTCGAAATGGACATCGAAGGCTTGGAAAAACTCGTCACGCCTTTGCTCCCCTCGCTCACCAAGCCCGTCAGCGCGAAGAGTTTGATCCGCCAGATCCACGAACGTTCGGGCGTGCTGGTGGAGCAAGCCATCGGCAAATATGGTTTTGCCCACCGCGCCCTGCACGATTATCTTGCCGCCAAGTATATCGAGGAGCAAAATCTCGATCCGTTATTGCTCGACCATGCGGCCGAAGAGCGCTGGCGCGAAGTGATCCTGATCGCCATCGGATTGGTGCAACCCAAACAGCGCGCCGAAACGCTTCTCTCTTCCCTGTTGCGGCAAAGCGACGCCAACCCTGCCAGTCTGGCGGTGGCAGGGCGGAGCCTCGCCGAAGATATTCAGGTGACCGATGCCTTGCGCGCCTCGGTGCGGGTGAAGATCGTTGAAAGCCTCGAACACCCGCAAAGCACCGCGGACTTTGCCCTGCTGAGCGGCGCGCTGTTCGATACCGACCCGCAAGCCATGCAAAACTGGATCGGCTCCGCGCTCTCGGGACGCGACTCTGTTTTACAAAAGCGCATCCTCACCTCGCTCATCCCGGACCTGGGGCTGGAGCAAAGCAAACCGTTTTTGCCCACGCTGACAAAAGCCCTCGCCGATCCGCACGCCGACGCCAAACTGCGCGCCGGATGCGCGCTCGCAATCGCCAAACTCAAGCCGCCTGCCGAACCGGACCTGACGCAGGCATTGACGCTGGCTCGGCAGGAGCGCGGGAAGAACTACGAGTTCACCGTATCCGCCGCCACCTGGGCGTTGTGTGAACTGGGTGGTTATGAAAAATTCGGCTTGCTCAAAATCCCTGCCGGTGAATTCCTGATGGGCAGTTCCGATGCAGATAAACAGGCACGCGATAACGAAAAACCACAGCACACTCTTTACCTGCCCGATTACTACATCGCCAAACATCCTGTGACGGTGGATGAGTACCGCGCCTTCGTGCAAGCCAGCGGGCATAAATCAGGAGATGAAAAGCTCGCACTCAGAGGCATCGGGAATCATCCCGTTGAGTGGGTGACATGGCAAGACTCGCTTGCCTTCGCCCGCTGGCATGGACTCACACTCCTCAGCGAAGCCGAATGGGAGAAGGCGGCACGCGGTACCGATGGGCGTATCTACCCATGGGGGAATGAATGGCGAAGCGGTGTTGCTAATACAAATGAATACTGGAATAAAGGCGCGCGTGGATTGTTATCAAAACTTCGCCGACGCACTTCTGGCACCACCACGCCTGTCGGTTCCTTCCCACAAGGTAATTTGCCTTATGGTTGCGCCGATATGTCTGGCAACGTCTGGGAATGGACCCGCAGTGTTCTCAAGGAATATCCGTATGATCCGAACGATGGGCGCGAAGATCAACCAGATGAGTTGCATGTGGTACGCGGCGGTTCATATTACAGTGATCGTAGTCGCGTGCGCTGTGCGGTCCGTGGCGGCCTCATCCGCGGCATCCTCAGCAACAGCGGGTTTCGTGTGTGTGCGTCCCCTATCTCTCCTGAAGGGTTTTGAATCTCTGTTTTCTGAATCTCTGCGTTCTGTTTCCAAACTATTTCATTCCACACGAGAATGCAGAGTCAGCCCTCCGCCGTGAGGCGGGAAAAATTAAAATCAAGACCTCCGAGTTCTCAAAGAACTCGGAGGTCTGGCGTATAATACCCAAGCTGCCTTCGGGCGGCAGGGCTGACCGATCCAACGTGCGCTGTGCGATCCGTAACGACAACATCAACGACATCAACAACAACAACGGGTTTCGTGTGTGTGCGTCCCATGCCTTTCCATTTACAGACTTCCGAAGTCTTCGAGACTTCGGAAGTCTACCCGCCAGAAGTGCTCTACGTCCACGGACGTAAGCCGAGGCAAAACAGGAGAGATAGCGCGGTCACGTCCTGGCTGGACTAAAACTTCGGAAGTCTTCCATGCTGAACCCCAACCGGGAAGACTCAAAAAAGACTTCCGAAGTTTGCTGTATGGTTCAGGCAAATATAAAACAGCCCCGCCCGTTGGAGTATCTCCGGGCGGGGCACCTTTTTTTCACTTGTGTACCAGCAATTCTCAGTATGTCGTTGCGACCTTCGGGAAGCAATCCCCTGGTTGTAGTGAGGAGACTGCTTCGCCAGAGGCTCGCAGCGACATGTTCATAGTGAGAATTGCTGCTTGTGTACGTGTCTGCGTGTATACTTGCTTCCATCAAAGGATTACACATGAACACAGCCCTGCTCGTCATTGACATTCAAAAAGATTATTTCCCCGGCGGCAGGTATCCGCTGGTGGAGCCGCTCGAAGCCGCGAAAAAAGCGTATATGCTGTTGCAGTGCTTCCGTGAACATGGTCCGCTGGATGTGCATCATGTCCATATTCAGCACATCTCGCTCAAACCCGATGCGGCGTTCTTCATCCGCGGCGATAACGGCTCCGACATTCACGATGCGGTGGCGCACTTCGAAGGCGAACCCATCGTGTACAAGCATTATCCCAACTCGTTCCGCGAAACGAACCTGCTCGACCTGCTGAAAGGCTGGGGCATCGAGCGCGTGGTCGTCACCGGCATGATGACTCACATGTGCGTGGATGCCACCGTCCGCGCCGCGGCTGACCTTGGTTTCGATGTCATCGTCGCCGAAGATGCCTGCGCCACCCGCGACCTGCAATACGGCGACACCCTCATCCCTGCGGAACATGTCCACAAGGCGTTTCTCGCCGCTTTCAAATCCTACGGCAGGGTGATGGAAAGCGAAGCAGTGCTTGCTTTGCTGGCGGGTGAAATGGTGAAATGATCTCCGTCATTGCGAGTCTTCGAGAAGCAATCTCCTCGCGATGTTGGGGATTGCTTCACCACTCGCTACGCTCGGTCTCGCAATGACGAATGAAAGGACAAAATGACCACCCTCGACCCTCAAAAACAACAACAAGCCAAACAATACGCCCGCATCCGCCGCCGCTTGTGGCTGGTGGATACGCTTTTCAGCGCCGTCTACGCCCTTGCATGGCTCTTCTTCGGCTGGGCAATTTCATTGCGTGAATGGCTCACTGGTCTCTGGTCACTGTTCACTAACCCCTGGTTCATCGTCCCCGCGTTCGTTGCGATTTTCGGCGGTCTCTATGCCGTCATCAACCTCCCCCTCAGTTATTACAGCGGATTTGTTCTGCCGCATCGCTTCGGGCAATCGAACCAGACTCTCAAAGACTGGATCGTTGACCAGCTCAAGGGACTGGCGCTCGGGGCGCCCCTCGGCTTGATCCTGCTCGAATTGCTTTATCTCGCCCTGCGCGTCACCGGCGATCTATGGTGGCTGTGGGCGGCGGGCGGACTGCTGTTCTTCAATGTTCTGCTCTCGAACCTGGCTCCGATCCTCATCATGCCGCTGTTCAATAAATTCGTCCCGTTGGGCGACGAGCACAAGGAACTTGCCGACCGTCTGCTTGCGCTTGCCGAACGAGCGGACACCAAAGTCCGCGGCGTGTTCAAGTTCGACATGTCCAAACGCACGAAGTCCGCCAACGCCGCCTTGACCGGACTTGGCAACACGCGCCGCATCGTCCTGGGCGACACGCTCATCAATGAATTTACAACGGATGAAATTGAAACGGTCCTTGCCCATGAACTGGGACATCACGTCCACCGCGATATCCCCTTCCTCATCACGGTCGGGACGATCAGCATCACCCTCGGACTGTATCTCACGTCGCTGGCAATGAATTGGGCGGTCGGCTATTTCGGCTTCGCATCCGTTTCGGATGTTGCCGCGTTCCCTGCTTTGGGCGTCATCCTCGGCTTGTACGGACTCGTCACCATGCCGCTCGACAACGCCCTCTCCCGCTGGAGGGAGGGAATGGCTGACGATTACGCGTTGCAGGCTACGGGTGGGAAAGAGGCGTTCGCGTCCGCTTTTACGCGGCTGGCGAATCAGAATCTGGGGGAGGTCGATCCGGAAAAATGGGTGGTGTTCATGTTCTATTCCCATCCACCCTTGGGCGAACGGATCGAGAAAGCGAATAACTGGAAGAACGCGTGAACCTACTGTGATTCCTTCCAGGCTTTTCTGCGGATGAGGATCGGGAGGGTCACGATCGCCACGATGACGAAGCCCATCACCACGATCCCGTCCGTCGACCCGACCTGGGAAAGGTCCACCG
>JBFYRY010000203.1:0-7384 GCA_041302025.1 Chloroflexota bacterium
GGGGTGATGAGTTTGGCTTTTGACATGTAATACTCCATTATTGTATTTTACAGTGGTATTGCGAAGCAGTAGTCCCATGCCTCGCTGCGAAGGTTCAAATTCAAGGGCGTATTATACTCCAAAATTCAGTCAGTGAATTTTGGAGTGACCTTTTGTAATTTTACAGACTGACCGGTCTTGTGAACTCACACCCAAGAGACTCGATCAGATCGTCAATATACTGGATATCTTCCTCGGTTAGATATTTGGCATACTTCCCCACCTTCCCTTCGCGGACCTTGGCACTCTGCGGGTCACTCCCATCCGTGGAGGATAGGATACGTGAAGAAAAGCGATTCTCCGCCTCTGCTTTTTTCAGATTATCAAAGGAGGCATAGTCAATCGCAGATTGGATCACTTCGGGTGAGGGGTTCTGCATGCCCAAGAAGGTGAGGACATCCCGCAAGGCGGACTGCGGCGTTGTGTGCAAGTGTTCATAGCGAAGAAACAGGAATTCCCTGGGAGTCGTTCGCGCTTCAAACCATTGCTTGTAAAAGGTCAGGATCTTCACCGCACCATATTGTTCACTGCGGATGAATGCAGAGATTGTCCCATCGAACACCTTGATCCGTTTTGTGGCCTGAAAATACGCCGACACCAGCGTGTCCCGCACATCCCGGCTTAATAGGATCACTTTTTTATTCTTATAATGGGATTTATCAGCATTCAACTCCTGGTAGTTCTTGCGGGCAAGCATTTCCGCGCCATCGTGTGTCACAACTGTGTGATGCAAATGGGCAGCCATGGACATATATTCGGTATTCAAAATCCTTTTTTCCGGGAGTTTATAGGTCAAGCTCAGACTTTTGCCGATCAATGCCCTTAACCAGGTCCGCCCTGTTTTCGGATAGGAAATAAGATAGATCTCCGGTCGTTCCCAAAAAAACACCGCTTTACGAATGCGGTATAAAGAAATATGCATGAGTTTCCTTTCAAAAATCCCTATTTACACAGGGACGAGCGCATTATAACGTACGCGTCCGTTCACCGGCGATCTTCTGGATGGACTGGAACAACAACTTTCCGGATACACCCCAGTTCAATTCTGCATCGTAGCGCTGACGTGTGGTCCGGCGCAGTTCAGCACATCCTTTAGGATCGGAGATAGCTTTCCTGATAACAGCCGCATATTCTTCCGCCGGGCTGTTTTGAGGCAGGACGTATCCGGATATATTATGTTTCACCGTAGTCGCCATGCCTCCACCGTCATTGGTGATGGTAGGGACTCCGAATGCTGCCGCCTCCGAAGCGACGATCCCGCCCGGGTCGAAACGGGAAGGATGCAGCAGGAAGTGCGCCCATTTATACTGTTCTACATATCCCTGTAACTGGCTTTCAACGGTCTTATTGAACAAGCCCATATAGCGGACGTGGGGAGTATCCACTTTTTTCAAGCCAACAATGTGCAACTCGGCAGGGACACCCGAGCTGTTCAACAACTCGACCGTGTGGATGGCAATATCGATGCCCTTGCGGTCAAATTCCCTGCCCACCAGTAGCAGGTGTAATGGCTTCATGCTCTTCGGATAAAAATCCATTTGCTGCGGCACCACATCCGCGGGCAGGGAGGCCGGATCGGGTATGACCAGGATCCGCTCACGCGGGACGCGATAATACTCCTGTAGAACACCAGCAGACCATTCGCTATAGGTAATGAGCAGGCGCGCCCGGGAGATCGAGATCTTCTCCCATGCCAACATGCGCCGATATTCGAATTCCGAAAAGATGGGCCACTGGTCGTGAGAACCTTTCAGCGAGGTGTCCAACCGGCAGGCAAGCGGATAATCATTCTGACAAAATACCATACTCACCGTGTTAATCGTGAAGACCACATCGGGTTTGTAAGAAACGGCAGCCTCATCCACGGCGCGCCCGATCTGACGCAAATAAGCTATGGAATACTTCGCGAAACGCCGTTTGGAAACCAAGCGGTGCGCCTTGCGATATGTTTTTTCAAAAAAGGAGGGGATGTCCTTGAAAGGACCGACCAGCCTGATCTCCGCGCCGTTGCGCAATAGGGCATGGTAAATCTGATAATCAGACCCGCTGCCAGCGTTAAGATCCAGTGGGTTATCGTGTGTGGCAACATATAGGATTTTCATGGATGAGCTTGATGCTGGGAGGGGATATGCTTACAATCGATAACCGAACTGTAACAGATCCATACCGATCAATTCGGACGTGATGCGATTGCTCTCACAGAAGCGGTCGCCAGAAAGTTCCGCGATCTTGTTTTCGATCCGTCGCATGATGGCATTGTTCACGAAGGCAGGGATGATGGGCTTCATCTTCTGCACGATCCCAAAAAAGAAGTCGTTATATTTTTTGTTCAACGGACGCAGGCTAAATTGATTGATGGAATTTCTCGTGCCGATCGTGAAGTTCAGGAAGCGCCGCATGGACAGTTCAAAACCAGTGATGGAACTGTTCGTCATCCTGCGCGTTGGCAGGTCGTCCATCGAATCCTGGAATGTCTCGCCGAGGGCGAACTCCATGATACGCGAGACATATCCCTGCGAGTCCCGGGTGAACATCTCATACGGCAGGACAAGCACATTTTCCTTCCCAAACACCGAGTGATAGTAACGGATAAGACGGTGATACATAAAATGTCGAAAATCGAAAAGTGGAACCCTTGTTCGATCCAGAATGTGGAGATACGCGCCGATCGAAACGGCTCCCCCTTTTTTGATGTATTGGTTATAGCATGACAGGATGATCTTTTTCTGTTCCCGAATGCAGATCAATACCCGCGCATTCGGGAACAATTCCTTCAACCTGTCCGCGATTTCCTTGCTGTCGTAGCCTCCCGAATGCGGATGCCCGGAGAAGCGCTCATTGGAAAAAACGGGGATCAAACCATCCATCCGAACCTGTTCCAATCGCTGACCAATCTCGGCACTGCATGATTCGAGCGAAAAATCAAGGGGATTGGGAAGAGCAATAATATTCATCATATCCATGGTGGACATGGGGGATACAAAACCATATTTTTCGTTATTAAACAAATAATTTTGCAGCCATGTTGTCCCTGTTTTGTGGTAACCCACATGCAACAGAACTTTCCGATTTATCATCTGACTTGTGACTCCTTACATCACTTTTACTTGACCTCCGGTGGAGAGGCAAGGCAATTATAGCAGTAAAAAACGGAGGGCTTTCAACTATGAAAAACGTATGAAACGCTCATCCCTGGATGACTGGCGCGCTGCCAACGCGAGACGCAGCGCCTGGATGCCGTCATCCAACGTACAGATCGGCTCTTTCTCACCCCGGGCTGTTTCGATGAAATGACGCGTCTGCGCCGCGAAAAGCTGGTTCCGTTCAAAGCCTTCGGGCGGAGAGAATGATTCGATAACGGGAGCAGGCGGATTGTCTGAGAAGGAACCGAACGGCGCGGGCATACAGTAGTGATGCAGGATGCCGTCCGCGTTATCCCAGCGCAGAGTCCCGTCTGTGCCGACGATTTCCAAACGATGAACCGGCGGACGTTGAACATAATTCATATGCGCGCCGCCCACCGCCCCGCTCTTGAATTTCAGCCCGATCTCGGTAATATCTTCGACATTGATCTCGAGCGGAGAGAGATGTCCGTTGAACGACCACAGCGACTCGACATCCCCGAGCAGGAAACGCAGGTAATCGAGCGGATGCGTGAGCGTGACAATAACCCCGCCGCCCAGATCGGCGCGCGCCGCGTAACTCTGGCGGTAATCCTCCCACGGATGCCACTGCGGAAGATACTCGCCCCAATGCGCGTGGACGGTCAATATCTTGCCGAGTGCATTCGATTGAATAAGTTCGCGCGCCTTGTTGAGCGTGGGATGATAGCGGAATTGGAAACCGACCAAAATCCTGCTCCCGCTTTTTTGCGCGGTATTTTGCAATTCTTCGACGCGCTCCAACGAATCGGAGATGGGCTTCTCGAGCAGAATGGCACATCCCACCTCCGCGGCAGGGATGGCAACATCGAGATGCATGGAGGTGGGATTCGCCACAATAACCGCATCAGGCTTGTGCTTCTTGAGCGCATCGTGCAGATCGGTTTCAACAGGATAGCCCGCCAGTTCATCATCGGATAGAGTGGCGCGGTGGCTGCGCAGGAGGACAATATCCTTCTCGCCGAGGGCGATCAAATTACGGAAATGACGACGACCAATGGAGCCGAGACCGGCAATGAGAAACTTCATTTCAATTCCTTGTGATGGGCAAATTACGAATTGATGATCCTGAACATAAAGTTATACACACGCCGCGCCAGCGCCTGCATAAAGGACAGGCGGTAGATGCGCCGCATGAAACCTGTCGTTTCGCGTTGTTTTTTGGCAGAGGCAGTGATGCCATACGAACGCGCTTCGGCAACCATCTCCGGTGAAACGATATTGCCAATTAAACGGGTGACAGGCTGACGCGTAGTCAGACGCGCGTATCCCATGCGGTCCACGGTCGAATCCAGGTCGCGCATCTTACCCATCAACGCACCGGTCCACTCTTTGGGCAAGGCATCCAGCATGATCTTGCGTTTCACCACGAATTGATGATGCCCCGCCGAGACCAGCGCTTCCACGCCTTTATAGGTGAGCGCCACATCTTCGAGACCGGCGATCTCTTCGTTGTACTTCTCCCACGTGCGTCCCATGTTATCGATGTAATGCTGTTCCCATTCCTTCGGGACGATCAGTCCGCGTTCGACCTTCACATCGGGCTGTTCCGCGATCTTCAGCGCAGACGTGTTTCCATAACTCATATGAGGGCGGATGTAAAAACCGGTCACCTGCCCCACGTTCGGATAGGTGTCGATGATCTTGAGATGCGCATCGAGCCAGCCTGGCAAGAAGAAGACATCGTCATCGGTGTATGCCACGATCTCACCCGGTGCGGCGTTGAAGATGAATTGCAGCGCGCCGATCTTGCCGATGTTACTGCCCGACAAAAACAGATAATCGATCTTGCCTTCATCACGCATCGCGCGCAACAGGTCAACGAGTTCCTTGCAACTGCCGTTATCGAACACCATCAGGTCAAACGGTTCGGGCGTATTCGCCACCAGGCTCTCGATGCAAAGGCGCGTGGTCTCCAGGCGATGCTCGAAGTAACCCGCCTGTTCGGGCAGATACGTCAACACTGCCAGTGTCACACGCGCCGGTTTATATTCGGATACTTTTCCACGTCCGGGATTCATGCCGACTCTGGGCATTGGGACTCCTTTTCGACGAACTGATTCTAGACGACCAAACGCTTCTTACGGGCCTTTGAATTTGTTCCCGTTTAATAAGCTTTATTTTTTCTTCAACCGGAATCTGCGAAACAACACAGAGACCTTCGACGTAAGTTTGGAATTGCCCCACACCAGCAATGGATATGTTTCCACTACCCGGAGAAGGGTGTGCAAATTCCATTCGCGTCCGATCAACTTCCCATTCGACAAGCGATGGTTCACATCGTAGAGCGTGAAACGCGTCACTTCACGCCCACCCGCCAGTTTGATGTTCACATGCGTTTCGGGATGGTTGTAATGCTTTTTTCCGGTTGAAGCCAGATGAGAATAATCATGGTTCTGGTGGATGATCATGATCGATTGAGTCGTGTCCACGACTGCCCAGCCTTCCTTGCGGGCTTTGTAGATCATCCAGTTATCCCAGCCCGCCCTGCCAATGACAAAATCCGGGATGTCGGCATAACAGGCAGCGGGAAACGTGAAATAATCCGAACCTGCGGGTTTATGGAAGCGTCCCTTCTCTTTGACGACCTTTTGCAACGGACTGATCCAATCCCCGGAGAAATCCATCAACTCGCGGATATCATAGTCCCAGCGGCGACCCATCAGCACGAATTTTTCCTTCAATTTCATCGCTTGTCGCGCCGCTTCGACAAAATCAGGGAAGAGGATGATGTCCGCGTTGATAATGCACAACAGCGGCGAGGTGCTATTCTCACGCGCCAATTGAAACATGGACGAGATCAGTGGCACACCAGATTCATTCCGTGCCACGTTGGGGATGTGCTTGACGCCAAGTTCTTTCGCGGCTTCGGCAAGACCTATCTCTTCGCCAAGCAAAATGACTTCGACATCGGGCAGCAGAGTCCATGATTTGATCGCGTTGCGCTGGATCGTCGCAATGTGAGGATTGGTAAATGGTTTGGGGGCGGAGAAGAGAGTAATCAGTGACATAAGTAATCAGTTATCAGTAACCACCCGTCATTGCGAGGAGGGCGTTAGCCCGACGAAGCAATCCCCTGGCAGTGGCGGAGATTGCTTCGACCTGCTTCGCAGGTCTCGCAATGACGTGTTATTTTTTGAGGGCTCTTTTATCAATATCTTTCAAGGTTTTATGTTGCACACCTGCATTGATCTTCATCAATTCAGGGTTGTAGTGAACCAGATCAAGAACTTCCTTCCAGGTGAAATCATCACGCCCATCGAAGCGACTGTATACCTGGCGCATGAGCTCCAAATCTTCGGGGGTATCCACGGTCCAACGGTAGTCGCCAAAGTCGGTGATGTGATGGAGCAGGGCGATATTATATCCGCGAGGGGAAAATCCCGTTTCGAGAGTGCGGCTTTGGCGGGTCAGTTCGACGTTTTCATATAGATAGGTCATGACGTGTTCCCGATGGAATACCTCTTTGGATTCCTTCCACGCTCTTTGCATCGAAGAAAAAGTACATGCTTCCACATCCAGCCCGATCGGGTAGGTCCGGTTATCCAGCGGCGGCGGGAGGCGGTTGCAGACAAAGTCGTATTCACCTTCGAGCAGGGTGTTGACCACATCGTCGATCAAAGCCGGGTCAATGACGGGACAATCTGCCGTGATACGCACAACAATATCCGCTCCGGCTTGTTTCGCAGTTTGATAGTAACGATCCAGCACATCGTAAAGACTGCCGCGCGTGAAAGGGATGCCGCTGAAGTCGCAGTATTCGGCGACGGGGTCGTCGGAGGGATCGGTTGTCGTGGCGAATAAGGTTTGAGAAACAGAAGCAGCCCGCGAGGTCCGCACGAAGACGCGCTGCAGCATGGGCTGTCCGGCGATATCCGCAAGGATCTTCCCGGGCAAGCGAGAGGAGGACATGCGTCCCTGAATGATGGCAACAACATTTGGTTTCATAAATGCTATGCAGGGGCGGATCGCGATCCGCCCCTACGCGGTTTCTGCCTCCGATGGAATGGGAAGCGGAGTCACAAATCCTTTCGCACGGAATTTTTCAACATAATCGCGCACGATTTGATAATCGAGACCGACCTGCTCGGCGATGTCGAAGACCGTGTGCTCGCCTTCGAAACGCATCATGATCTTTTCGATGGCACGGTTGAGCGCCCAGTTGTCGCGCCAATCAACCCAGA
>JBFYRY010000204.1:0-13355 GCA_041302025.1 Chloroflexota bacterium
AGCTCCATCACGCGCAAATATCTCCTTGTTCGCAGAACGATGCTTTGCCACGCGGCTCATGTCCGCTTCCATCACGGTCAACACATGCGGCGACGTATGCTTGGACATCACCATGTGTTCCGCGATCTGTTTGCGGATGGTGGTGTGCTTGATAAGTTGGTCGCCCTCTATCGGTTTCAGGTTTGAAGGTTGGAAAGTTGCAGGTTGAGGAACTTGACCCTGAACCTTTGACTTTTGACCTTCAACATATCCCAAAACATCATTCTTCGTGATGCGACCATTCAACCCAGTCCCTTGCACCTGTTGTAAATTGACCCCGTGCTCTGCCGCGATCTTCGCAACGACAGGGGAAATAAAACCAAGATCGGTCGAACGTCGAACGTCCAAGATCTCAGGTTGAGCAGAAACTGGCTTCTGACTTTCGACCCTCGACTCTGTTTTCGAAGATACACTGCTCACTGATGACTGTCTACTGTTCACTTCCTCCCCCGGCTTGCCAATAAACGCCAACACCGCCCCCACCTTCGCAGGGACTCCCTCCTCCGCCACGATCTTCAACACCGTCCCTGTAATTGGCGCAGGGATCTCGGTATCGACCTTGTCTGTGTTCACTTCAAGAAGCGGCTCGTGCTCATTGATCGAGTCGCCTTCCTTTTTGAGCCATTTGATAATTGTTACTTCTTCAACACCTTCACCCAAGAGTGGGACGAGTACTTTAGTTGCCATTTATCCTCCAGTTATCAGTAAACAGTGATCGGTGATCAGTTATCAGTGTCTTCATCATTGGCTTCTGTGAAATAGACAGCCGCTTCTTCTCGCACAGAGCGAGGAGGTTCGCCGCAGAACATATCGGCTTTTTCCATCATGCCGTTCAACATCCGTCCGATTTTAAGGCATTTCACAATCACCTGGTCGTGGGATTTTTGGTCAATGTAATCACAATCCAGCGCAGTGCCAATCCAATGCTGGGTTTCCATTTATTCACCATCGGAGTCGGTCAACTTGCTGATGAAGTGCTTCTCATAACGCCGCTTTACCCAAGACTCAGCAATGTTCGCGCCAATCACACGCGAGGAACGACGGACCTGTCAGTGAGTGAAAATTTCTCGTCTTTCGGAAACGACTGCGTGAGTATCTTTATCTCCTTCGCCAGCGCGCAGCTTTTCTGATACACAATCAAATCACGGAAACTACCGGCATGTTTCAATGTACTCACTTTCGCTCCTTTCACTGATCACTGTTTACTGATCACTCGATAACTGATCACTGTTCACTTAATCGCTGGGAACCTACTCGGCTCCACCTCATTCATCATCTCATACACCACATCGAACACCGTCTCCGCATTGGGCTTCGACCAGTAATCGCCGTCTGAACCATAAGCAGGTCTGTGTGCTTTACCAGATAACGTCCGTGCAGGCGAATCAAGATAATAGTACCCGCTCTGCTTCTCGATCACTTCCTGCATCATATACGCGGACGTACCGCCCGGCACATCTTCATCGAGGAACAGGACGCGGTTGGTTTTCTTTAGAGACTCAACGATTTTTCCATGAATATCAAATGGCAACAACGATTGTACATCGACCACTTCAACGTCAATACCAACCTTCGACAACTTCTGCGCGGCGTCGAGCGCAATACGGCAACATGCGCCATACGTGACAATCGTGACATCGCTTCCTTCTCGTATCACTTCTGGCACGCCGAGCGGAACGGTGAATTCGCCAATGTTATCGGGCAGACGTTCTTTCACGCGATAGCCATTCAACACTTCCACAACGATCGCAGGCTCATCACACTTCAACAACGTGTTATAGAAACCTGCGGCACGCGTCATATCACGCGGCACCAGCACATTCATCCCGCGCACTAGATGGATGATGCCTGCCATCGGCGAACCCGAATGCCAAACGCCTTCCAAACGATGTCCGCGCGTGCGCACGATGACAGGTGCGGCTTGTCCACCCGCAGTGCGCCAGTGTAAATTCGCAAGATCATCAGCCATGATCTGCAACGCGTATAAAATGTAATCGAGATATTGAATTTCACAGATCGGTCGCAAGCCGCGCATCGCCATGCCGATCGCCTGCCCCATGATCGTCGCTTCACGGATGCCTGTATCCGTCACGCGCAGTGCGCCATATTTTTCCTGCATTCCCTTAAAACCCTGGTTCACATCGCCGAGAAAACCGACATCCTCGCCGAACGCGATCACGCGCAGGTCGCGTCCCAAGATCGAATCGAACGCGGCGTTCATCACTTCAAATCCCATCACGGTCGGTGACGAAGCCGAATACTCAGGCTTCACTTCCCTGACCATCAACGCCCTGCCGCTATGCAGATGCGATCCGTATCGTTCGAGATTGATTGCGTCCTGTTCGTTCTTCCATTGGACCAACACCTGCCTGGATGGATGCCCCTCATCGCGCAGGACTCGCAGAGCCTCATGCGCCGCGCTGTGGATATCACGCCTCGTCACCGACGGGAGGGCTGATAACCGGTCCCGAATCAACCTCAACTCTGACGCGTGATTCGAACTGCCCGCGATCTCATCGAGCATGTCCATGACCTGGTTGCGCTCTTCAACGATGGGAGCAAGATACGCATCCCACGCCAGTTTGCGGATTCCTTCTACAGCGGCGTAATCCGCTTTTTCAACGGAATCAAGTTCGGGTGCGGAAATGACGCGCTGTTCTAGCATCCACTCACGCATTTTGTGGAGACAGTCAAATTCCTCCTCGAATTTCATCCGCTCAGGACTCTTGTATCGTTCATGGCTTCCCGATGTGGAATGTCCCTGCGGCTGTGTAACTTCAGTGACATGCACCAGAGATGGGACGTGATACTCGCGCGCGATCTCGGCGGCGGAGGCGTAGGTTTCGAGCAATGCGGGATAATCCCAGGCGCGCACGGTGTAGAGGTTGTAGCCGCGTTCGGCTTTTTCAGGCGGCAGGCTGGCATCGCGTTCGAAGCCTTTGAGGATGGCGCCGATGTTTTCCTTGACCATTTGAAATTGATTGGGGACGGAGATGCCGTAGCCGTCGTCGTAAATGCTGATGATGGCAGGGGCTTTGAGCACGCCGATGGCATTGACCGACTCCCAGAACATGCCCTCGGACGTGGAGGCGTTGCCGATGCTTGCGAAAGTGACTTCGTCCCCATTCTTCGAGAATTGCTGGAATTGTTGGAGTTCTTCAAGCCCGCGGTAGAGGACGGACGCATACGCCAACCCGACAGCGCGCGGCATCTGTCCGCCTGTGGGGGAAATATCCGCCGCGGTGTTGTACATCTCGGTCTGGTTCCTCCACGAACCATCGGGGTTGACAAAACGGCTGACGAAATGTCCGGTCATGGATCGCCCGCCCGTGTTGGATTCGTGGTTGAGATCGGCATGGGCATACAACTGGGCAAAAAATTCCTGAATGCTCATCACCCCCAACGTGAACATCCAGGTCTGGTCGCGATAATAGCCCGAGCGCCAGTCGCCTTTTTGAAAGGCGCGCGCGATCGCAGTGTTGATGAGTTCCTTGCCGTCGCCAAAGATGCCGAATTTCGCTTTTCCGCTTAGTACTTCCCGCCTGCCTATGAGTGATGCCTGCCTGCTTTGCCAGGCAAGGCGATAATCCTTGATGATCTCTTCTTTCGCTAGAGGAAGTAAAAAAGAGCCCTTGGTCTTGGGCATGCGTCTCTCTCCTGAATTGGATGGATTTAGGGGGATTATAACAAAGGATAAAATAAAAAAACGACCCATCGTTCAGATGGGTCGTTTTTCGAGCATCAAGGTTTCATCACTTCCACATCGTCAAACCGGGCAAAATGCTTCTGGTCGAAGGTGTAAATCTTTTCGATTCCCTTTTGCTCCATCCACGCCGCATTATACGCGTCGATAAAATCCACGTTCTTTTCGGCATACCAAACGATGGATTTCAAGACCAGGTCACTATCTGAAATCTCCAAGCCTGTGGTGTTGAGAATTGCCAGCACCTTATTTTGAATATCGTCGTGTTCAAGTTCGTAATAACTCTCCAATGTCCAGACGATCTCCGCAATGACCATGCTGTTCGTGATGAGAGAAATTTTTCCCAGTTCAGCCTGACGCAGGAGTTTTTCAACGGCATCTGCCTGCCCAGGCACATCATTTGTAAGGTAACGGAGGAAAAGATTCGTGTCGACAAAGATGGAATCAGGCTTCATCGCTCGCTTTCCTTACCGCCCGCATCTTCAACGCTTCGCGGCGGATCTTATCGAAATTCTGCTCACCTTTGACCTTAATGCTTCCGCGCATATCAAGCAGGGTCTTGGTAAACGGTTTGAAAACGATCTGCTCGCCATCCAGAATGACAGCCATCTGGTCGCCCGCTTTGATTTTCAACTTTTTTCGGATCTCACGCGGAAGGGTGATTTGCCCTTTGGGATTAACTCTCACATTTAGCATACAATTTACCCTTGGTCGGAAAAAATTAGTTATTTCCAACATTTCCAATTATAGCAGAAAATACATCGCCTTTACGCTTTATGCGGAAAACTTTGAAACTCCACTGCACAGTGAGACCGATCAACAGCATGAAAGCGCGCTATTGCTACCCCTTCAACCGCGCGCTGATGTCCCGCAATTGGGTGAACATGATCGGCTTGACCAGCACAATGGTCACCTTGTTACGCAAAAACTCTGCCTGTGCGGCATCGGCTGTAGTAAGAATGATTCTGGTTTTATTATATCTATCATCCGCATGGATCTGTTTGAGCAAAGTGACACCATCTACAAAGGGCAGATGTAGATCGAGCGCAATGACATTTGGCACGATCTCTTCCCCCAGGCGTTGTTGGGCGGCTTTCCCATCTGGAACCGACTCGACTTCAAAGCCAGCCTGCTCCAAAGCCCTTGTGAAAATTTCCGACAAATCCTGATCATCTTCAATGACAAGCGCAAGATTCTTTGTCATCTCGAATCCTTTCTCCACGAGATGATTATAAATCCATCTCCAACCGAATACTGATCCTGTTTCTGTTGGCTAATCCCTTGATGTGTTCTGAGATTATACTTCGCGCATGAATACCCCCCTTTCCATTGTCCAAACCCAAACCCCGCCTGATGTCATCGACCTCGGTCTCGGCGACCCGCCGCCATCGCTCCTTCCGCTTGATTTGATCGGCAAGTCTGCGCAGATGCAATTATCCCGGAATGACAATTCATTTTTGCAATACGGAGCGGAACAAGGTGACGGATATTTCCGTCTTGCGCTGGCAAACTTCCTAACCAAAGGTTATGGTTTCGATGTCCAGC
Source organism: Chloroflexota bacterium (assembly GCA_041302025.1). Taxonomy (GTDB): domain Bacteria; phylum Chloroflexota; class Anaerolineae; order Anaerolineales; family Villigracilaceae; genus Defluviilinea. Next base: position 5,288 of record JBFYRY010000204.1, read on the forward strand.
CTGAGAGTCTGTTTGTCACCAATGGAATCTCGAAAGCATTGGATCTGCTCTGCACGCTCTTCACCCAGGCAGGCGATACGATATTCGTTGAAGAACCAACCTATTTTCTGGCATTAAAGATATTCGCAGACCATCGCTTACAGATTGTCCCCATTGAAACGGACGAAAACGGATTGATCATCGAATCGCTTCAGGAAAAACTGACGATCCATAAACCCAGATTTCTCTATACGATTCCCACCCATCAAAACCCCAGCGGACGCACGTTGACCGGGGAACGCCGCACGCGGCTGATCGAACTGTCCCAGCAATTCGATTTTCTGATCCTCGCTGATGAAGTCTACCAACTGCTCAGTTACAACGGGAAACCACCAACATCCTTTGGCGCTTACACTGAGATTGATAATATCATTTCACTTGGCTCGTTCTCGAAGATCCTTGCGCCCGGACTGCGCCTTGGCTGGCTTCAGGCACATCCCAAAAATATCAACCGTCTGACAACATGCGGACTGCTCGACAGCGGCGGCGGATTGAATCCGTTCACGTCTGCAATCGTGCGCGGAATACTGGAATCGGGCGATCTGGAAAGACACATCAACAAACTCGTCGAGATCTATCGCGCGCGGCTCACCCTCATGGATTCATCCTTGCGGAAGCATCTGCCACAACTAACCTACTCCACCCCTCACGGCGGATACTTCATTTGGGTTCGTCTGCCAGGAGATATGGATGCGGCGGAACTCAGAAGCAAAGCAAAAGCCTTCAAAGTTGACATTCGGCAGGGAACTCTGTTCTCCAGCCGGAATGGATTGAAGAACTACATGAGACTAGGTTTTGTGTTTCACGAGGAAAACAAAATCGAGGAGGGAATTGTCAGGTTGAAGGAATGTCTGATGTAATGAGTACCGTCCCGAAGGCTTGAATCACTCAACGATATCTAACAAGAAAACCTTCGGGACGTTCTCCCTTCACCTCCCCAACACTGCCTTCACCGCCGCATAGACATCCACTACCCCATACCCATACGCCGCGTTCGGGATGCCGCCTTCAAAGCACCCAATGGACGTGCTTCCCGTATACGGCTGTGCTGTCTCGATGATGACCTGCTCCGTGCGTTCGATGTCACCGATCAGGCTTGGATCTGCCGACCACAACAACGCCACCACGCCCGCCACATGTGGTCCCGCCATGGATGTGCCTTCCAGTGCGCCATATGTCTCACCCGGCAGTGCCGAGAGAATATCCCTGCCCGGTGCGACGATATCGGGCTTGATGCGGTTCGAGCCATCTGCCATCACCGGTCCGCGACTGCTGAACTCGGTCACGTTCCCATTGCGGTCAATGGCACCCACCGAAAAAACAGAATCATACAAAGACAACGGTGCAGTGACCGTACTGCAATTCGGTCCGTCGTTGCCTGTGGAAACCACCACAAAGATTCCTGCATCACGTAAATGATTCGCGGCGAACAGCAACGCTTCGGGATCGCATCCTTCGATCTCAGGGCAACCCCACGAATTGTTCAACACATCCGCGGCGCGCGTCGGATCGCCATCCACGAATGGATCGCCTCCCTGCGGGAACGGCGCCAGCATGAACTGCATACAATCGAGATACAACGCCGGGTTTCCAAGATTACGGTTCAAATTCATGCACGCGAACCATGTCGCATCAGGAGCAACGCCGATACCGTTCTGTCCCAGCACCGTGCCGAGCGTATGTGTGCCGTGACCATTCTCATCGTACGGCGAAGTCTTTCCATACCACGGGTCGAACCAGTTGTAGTCGTCGCCTTCATCTTTCCCGCGATAACTATCTTTCAATTCGGGGTGCGTCACATCCACACCGCTATCCGACTGCCCAATCACGATCCCCTCGCCGCGCACGCCGAACTCGTCCCACACTTTGTCCGCGCCAATCATCGTCACATTCCATTGCACTCCGCTCGGCGCGCCCTGCCCGAACAAATTGCTCAAAGACATGGCTTCGTTTGCTTGAGCAGGTCTCAGCCTCGGGCTGGGAATGACGCGGTCCACTTCGGGGCGGGTCAGCAAAAAGAGTCGCACCAGAGTCCCGCCGCGCACTTCCATCGCAGACTGCGAAATGTTCGCCTGCTTGACAAGCATCTCGTACGCCGCCGATCGACGCGCATCAATATCTTCGACCTGCCGCACATCCGACAGATCCACTTGATCTTTCATGATGACAAACAGACGGTCACCATAAAACCCGCGATTGCCATTCGTGAAGAACAGGATGAGGACGACGAGCCACACCACGCCCGCACCCACCCAACCAAGCAGGCGCTTCGTACTTAATCCTTCGACACGCTCAGGACGGCGCCCGTTACCTGATCCAGCCACGAGTTGAATCACCAACCCGATAACTCCCACGACCAACCCCAAACCAACAGCGAACGCGCCAGCTTTCAAAGCAAGCGCAGCGACATCGCCCAGCACAATCGTGAGTTCTGTTGGGTCGAAGAATACAAATCCCGCCGCCGCGATGAGACCCGCAAGGATCATCCCCGCAACCCGCGAAGGCATGACCATTGCCACCGCGAACGCGAACGACGGAAGCAACGCGATCAAGATCAACTGTGCGCCATCATAGCCGAGAGCGGAACCGAGCAACGTCAGCACCGCGCCGATGCCGAACGCGTCGAGGAATTTATTCCCCGTCGTGGACTCCATCAATACTGCCGCAAGCAAACCAACTGACAAGCCCGCTAGCGAGCCAAGCAATGCGTCGGTCGGGGAACCGAACGCACCGAAAACTGCGAACGGAGCCACACCGAACGCGGCGAGTAACAAGGCAATGGAAACGTTGCCAGCCTTCCAATCGATCTTCACATTGCGGATTTTTGAAACGATAAAAAACGCAACGAGACAAACCACGATCTGATAAATAGCCCCCAACTGGTCATTGTTCGGACCGAGGAAGCGCAGCACCAGCGCAGGGAACGCCATCAGTGACGCCCCCAGCCAACCTGCGTACACAGGCTTGAAGCGGTCATCTTTCGTGAAATACCACAACGCCGCGATGATGCCTGTCATCACGAAGGCTTGCACCGCCAGACCGATCGGTCCCGCCCATGCAAGGTTCGCAAAACTACCCGAGGCAAGCGCCGTCTGTTCCGTGGACCACAACGCAAAGTGATACATCCACATGCAGATCGGCGCGGGAATCGCAAACACCAAAAATAGGATTAATGCCCCCGTTGAACGGTTCTTCGGCTCGCCTTGCGGTTGATTGTTTACTTCTACCTGCATTTCCATATAACAACCTTTTCCTTTCAATCTCAATTACCTTTGAACCTCTGCGCCTCTGTACCTCTGCCCTTCTGCATCAATCCTCAACCGCCGCCGCAAGCACAACCACATCCTCCGGCTTATGCGGATGCACCTTGAACACCTTGAACGCCCACTGCACCGCCGGACCGATCAACAACGCGAAAGCCAATGTGCCCCACCCCGCAGGACCACCCAAAAGCCAACCGATGATTACAACAACAATTTCAATGGAGCCCCTCGCAACTCTGACGCTGAATCCCGTGATCCGATGGATCGCCAGCATCAAACTATCGCGCGGACCCGCCCCCGCCTCCACGCTGATGTAAACGGCTGTTGCGACACCTTGTAAAAGCACACCCAGCAGGAACATCCCGATCTGCAAACCAAGATTATTCTGTGGTGTTGAGATAAAGCCCAAAAACATATTCAACCACGGACCAATGCTCAGGATATTCCCCAGCGTTCCCCATCCGATCCGTTCACGGGTAAGCAGGGCAATACCAAGCACGATAAACCCCATGATCATGGTCATCGTTCCGATCTTGAGCCCCAGCCTGTCAGCCAGCGCCACTTCCAAAACCAGCCACGTGCCTGTCCCAAGGCTGGCACGAATGATCAATGCAAGCGCCAATCCATACAACAGAAAACCGATCTGGATCACAAAAAAATCTCTTACAAACGTATTCCAACGAACGGGTCGTAACATCAATTCTCCAATTTCTCGCGCTGAGCGGAGTGAGGAGCGCTCTTCGCGACGAACGCAGACGAAGCGCCATCCCGCTCGTTCACTTTATGCAAGTGTAAATTCACATGAAACTCGCGCTTCGACTTCGGTCTACGACATCCGCTTAGCGCGATAGTATTTGGATAATATCACCCATGATAAACTTACGCCATGCCTCAAATGATCGAAGTCTATAAAGACAACTACACCATCAGCACCGACCCCGCCCGCCTCGACATCGACGCCATCGCCGACATGCTCACGCGCGCCTACTGGGCAAAGGGACGCACACGCGAAGTGATCGCCCGCTACGTCCAGCACTCGCTCGTCTTCGGCATCTATCACGATGGCAAACAAGTCGGGCTGGCGCGCATCGTCAGCGACTACACCACCTTCGCCTGGCTGTGTGACGTTTTCATTCACGAAGACCACCGCGGTCACGGTCTCGGCAAATGGCTGATGGAAACCATCCACGCCCACCCCGACCTGCAAGGCTTGCGCCGTTGGATGCTCGCCACGCGCGACGCCCACGGGTTATATGAACAATACGGCTGGAAATTACTCGACAACCCCGAGAACTGGATGCAAAAAACAAATGGCTAATATCACTCTTAAACCTGGACGTGAAAAGAGTCTCCTCCGCCGCCATCCGTGGATATTCTCCGGCGCGATCCATCATGCAGACGAAAACATCGCTTCCGGCTCGACCGTGGACCTGCTCTCGTCCGATGGGCATTTCCTCGCCCGGGCATCCTACTCCCCCGCATCCCAGATCCGCGCGCGTGTGTGGACGTTTGAAGATGAAACGGTGGATAAGGAGTTCTTCCGCAAGCGGATTCGAAAGGCAATTGATATTCGATATTCGTTATTCGATTCTTCATCGACTGATTCGTTACGATTAATTTATGCCGAGTCGGATAACATCCCCGGCTTGATCGTTGACCGGTATGGCAACGTGCTCGTCATGCAATGTCTCACCGCCGGAGCAGAATATTGGAAGGAAACTTTCGCTGATGTACTTCTCGAAGAAACCAGCCTCTCGGCAATCTACGAACGCTCCGACGCCGACGTTCGCGAACTTGAAGGATTGCCACCGCATAGCGGCGTTATTCGAAATTCGATAATTCGAGATTCGGGCGAAGTGACTAATCTCGAATCTCCAATATCGAATATCGTAATTACCGAAAACAACCTCCAATTCAAAGTGAATCTCGCCGAGGGACACAAAACCGGCTTCTACCTCGACCAACGCAAAAACCGACTCCGTGTACGCGAGTTGGCAAAAGACAAGGATGTGCTGGATTGCTTCTGCTATACCGGCGGATTCACCCTCAACGCGCTGGCAGGCGTAGCCAAATCCGTTCTATCAGTGGACTCCTCTGCTGATGCGCTGGAACTCTGCAAAGAGAATATCGCGCTCAACAAACTCCCCGCTGACAAACATACCGCGCTCGAAGGCGACGTGTTTCAACTGCTACGTAAATTCCGCGATGAAGCCCGCTCCTTCGATATGATCATCCTCGACCCGCCGAAGTTTGCTCCCACCGCCGCGCACGCCGAAAAAGCCACGCGCGCCTACAAGGACATCAACTTGCTGGCGTTCAAACTCCTGCGCCCCGGCGGGATGCTGGTCACGTTCTCGTGTTCAGGTGGAATCGATGCAGGGTTGTTCCAAAAGATCGTAGCAGGATCAGCCCTCGATGCAGGAGTCGAAGCGCAGATCGTCGAGCATTTGTCACAAGGGGCAGATCATCCTGTCTCATTGCATTTCCCCGAAGGCGCGTATCTCAAAGGGTTGGTTTGTATAAAAACATAAAAGACTTCGGAAGTCTGACCATCTACGAAGATTGAATCATCGCGAACGTCACCCCCGACGGTTCGTTGAACAGGCAAAGCCATTCGCCGGGGGCAAGTTCGGCAGGCGGGTCAACGATGAAGCCGCCGTTTTCCTGAATGGCTTTCGCCTTCTCGTGGATGTCATCCACCTGGATGTAAAGCGCCACGAACGGCAGTTTGGCGCGGCGCAAGGTGAAGATGCCGCCGCCATCCAAAGTGAAATTGCCGTTCTTCATTTTATAAAAGCCAACCTTCTCGTCCAATCGAAACTCCCACCCGAAGACCTTCTCGAAAAACCTTACTGATTTTTCCTGGTCATGCGTCGCCAGTTCCCACCAGATGATCGGATTGGAAGACATGGGATCTCCTTTTATGCAAAAGACTTCGGAAGTCTGCGAGACTTCCGAAGTCTTGATACTACGCCAGCTGTTGACGGTAATCGATCCCCGTGGCATCGTCATGGAAGCGCACCACTTCATTCACAGAATGACCTGCTCCCACCTGCTCGACGAACCTGCACACGCTGAAATTGCGACACGTGCTTTCGTATTCCGAAACCCAACGCTGGAACTCACCCTCATCCCCTTCGCGCGGATACTTGACCTTGTAGCCACGAAACTTCATGCGGGATGGTTTAGGGGTCAACCGCGCGCGATAACATCCCTGCTTGACGCACAACAACGTGTAGAGCGGATCGCAGTTGAACTCGTCCATCATCTTTTTGTTCGCGCCATCACGCGGATCGAAGTCCCTGCCCAGGACAATCACCCTCGCGCCTTGAAACGTCTCGTAGATGCGGAAACCGAGATTCGTGTATTTGGTCGTCGCCAGCGTTTTGACCATCTCGAAGATCTGTTCCTTGGGTGGACGCGAGTCCTTCTTTTTGAATAATCCTGCAAGCCCGCTGCCCGTCGCAGACTTGGGCTTGTCGATGTCAAGGATCATCATTTTCTCGACATTGAGCACCCGTGCACCGTAGCGGTTCCGCGTGACGGCTGTTTGATCGTCAATCGTTTGGAGCAACTCCTCGCGGATCTCCGATTCATAGTCTTCAAAGAGATGTTTCTCCCCCGCGATCTTGCGCTCGATCTTCTGCGCCTTTTCTCTTGCAATCCTGCGCGCATCCTCCAAGGAAACGTTCGACCCGCCGTAGCAGACAATTTCCTGCTGTGCGCCGTCAATGATGATTTTTGGCTTTTCGACAACCCAGTGTTTGTAGATTTTCATGTTGATTTCTCCAGTGTTTTACCCCTAATTCAAACGATAAAGCTACAGATTCGAAAACCATTTATGATCGATGGAAACCTGCTCAACTTCTATCTTCCTTGTGTTTACCCCCAATGATAATTGTTTGAGCTTTTCCACAAGTTGATCACCGTCTATCAAATCAATAGCAGGAGCGCCATCGCGTGAAGCTTCTTTGATTGCATCTTTGGTAAAGGCACCTGTTGTAATCAATAATCCCTTATCAGCTCTACCTACCATAGCCCCTCTAAAATCACGGACTTGTCCAGCGCCAACTGCACCTTTCCATCGCTTTGCTTGAAAAATAACATGAAAACTAAGCAAACCGACTAATCGCAAAATTCCATGACCATCTACACCGCCATCTCCAGATTGACCGGTTACTTCAACTTGCACAAATCCTGACTCGCGCAAAATTCGTTGTATCAATCTTTCAAAAGCCGAAGGTGACATCTCCAGAATTACATCAAGCAGTTCCTCTTGCCATTCAATTTTATGATTAGGTTCATCGTCATCTCTCGTCTCTTGTTTATTCTTCTTCATTTGTTCACGAACAACACGGACTACATCTTTTTCATCAACCTTTTCATCCGTTGAGCCTTTTTCAGTAAGTGACCATACACCACGAGCTGAATTTTCAATAATCCCGTAAATTTTTAGGTAAGTTCTTGTCCACATTAAACGATATTCAATTTCTGTCATTCCACCCTTTTCTGGATTATGCAAAACTTCAAGTTGGTTAGAGGGGATTTTGGCAAGTTCAGCAACTTTATTATTTATCTCTTCATTCGTACCAGATCCACCGAGACTTTTTAAAGCCCATATTACAGGATTCATTAGATCGTCGTATTGCAATTTAACGCTTGTCATAATTTAACCCAAGTTGCTACCTTGGGAAGAAGGTTGACAAAAGTCCATGAGATTCAATACAGTTGAGGTATCCCGACCAGCAACTGGAGAACCTCATGGA
>JBFYRY010000205.1:0-8732 GCA_041302025.1 Chloroflexota bacterium
TTATCAAGTTGACAGGTTCGAACGTTAAACCTGCCAACCTTCAAACCTTCAAACGGAGTTTTTTATGCACCACAACCTCGCCTTCATCGGATTCGGCAACGTCGCCCGGTCACTCGTCCGCCTGCTCGAACGCAAACGCGGACTGCTCGAATCCAAACACGGCATCACATTTTCCGTCACCGGCATCGCCACGGGAAGTCACGGCTTTGCGGTGAACCCGGATGGATTGGACGTCCAACAGGTATTGGAGAAAGCAGAAAGCGGAAAGTCTATTTCTCCACTTTCCACTTTCCAAGTCAAAGACTCCCTCGCTGTCATCAAACATTCCCAGGCAAACGTCATCCCCAAACCGGACAGCCCGCCATTGGCCATATCCGCACCGCGCTGGAGTTGGGCATGCACGCCATTACCGCCAACAAAGGACCAGTCGTGCATGGCTATCACGAACTCACCAAACTCGCCGAATCCAGGGGCAGGAAATTTCGATTTGAATCAGCCGTGTTGGGCGGCGCGCCCGTTTTCTCGGTATTCCGTGAAACCTTTCCCCTGGCGGAACTCTCCTCGATAAAAGGCATCTTCAACGCCACAACGAACATCATCCTATCCCGAATGGAGAACGGCGAATCCTACGAAAACGCCGTGAAGTATTGCCAGTCCATCGGCGTGGCGGAGACCGATCCCACCAACGACGTGGACGGCTGGGACGCGGCGATCAAGGTCGCGGCGCTGGTCACCGTGCTGATGGATGCTTCGCAGCCAATGACCCCGCAACAGGTTAACCCGACGGGCATCCGCGGCATCACCTCCGAAATGATCGCCCAGGCGAAAGCGCAGGGCAAACGCTATAAACTGGTCTGTTCAGCCGAGAAGGTTGGCGACACAGTCAAAGCCAGCGTTGCGCCGCAACTGGTCGATTCGACTTCGCCGTTATATGGCATGATGAACTCCAGCACGGGACTGACACTCCGCACCGATGTGATCCTCGATTACTCGATCACCCTCTCCGAGAAACCCGGCATGACCGGCGGACCCGTCGAAACGGCGTACGGTCTGTTCGCTGATTTTGTGAATATCGCTAGATTATGAACCTGTAAAAGACAACAGGTCAGTTCATTGCCGACCTGTTGTCTTTATAAGAAAACCAAGTTTGATGTTCACAGTTGATTCGATATTACATTAAAAATCCATGGGGGTACTTCTAGAAAAAGAAAAGCAAAAAGACGATAAGCACAATCCATCCGACACAAAAAAACAAAGGTAAAAACTGGGTAATATTTGACGAACTTAACAATGGATTGGACGAAGCAAAAGTTTCGGCCTTTGTATAAAGCCGATGTCGGTCAACGATTTTATCGATTTCCATGGTGTGTTCACGCCAGCGTCGAATCCAGACCACACTTCCTCTTGACACCAAAAACCAGGCAATCGCAATCGTCAGGCCCAAAAAACCCAGTGCGAGCGTCACTGCTCTTCCGTAACCGGAGGATTGAGGTGACTGAGTGACAAATACAGACAACAAGCCCGCCTGTACTAATAAATAAAAATTAGAACGAGACCAAAATTCACGAATATCCTGCCGGTAATGTTCCGTAATGGCTTTATAGACCTCAAGATCAGCAATCAGATACTGACCATGCAGTTCACAAAATTGTGATCCTTGAACCTGGGAGTTGACACACTGGGATCCATCATCCCTTAGGTAACGGCAGTAATTATTCTTCTTTTTCATTGGCAATCTCCTCGATAGACCATTACGAATTTCAGCAACTCGATGCACCACTTATAATTTAAACAAGGAATTTATGCAAACAACTCCACCAGCATAGCTCATAAGCCGCTTACAGCATTTGTTATTATCTTGATCAATTACATAAAAACTTCTGATACGTCACCCCATCCAATCCATCTTCGTAGTAGCGCGGCATGATGTAACCCAGTTGATAGCCGATGGCTTCGTAGAATTTTCGTCCGCGTGTGTTGGTGGTGGGAGTATCGACGTAGATGCCACGCGCCTTTTTCGAGCGGACGAACTCCTCGGCGCGGGCAACCAGCGCGGAGGCGATCCCCTGGCGGTGGAAGTCCACGTCCACCGCGAGGCCGTGGATCTGGCAGAGCTGGTTCCAGGCATAGTATTGCACGTAGATGAACCCGACCGAACTTTCCCCGGAAACCGCCAGATACACCCCGTAATTTTCCTTGTCCAGTGACAGGTTGTGCATGTTCTGTTCTGCGGCGGCGACATACTGCTCCGCCCAGCCTATCTTCGTCAGGATCGCGCGGATGGAGGATTGGTATCCCGGCAGGTAGTCAATGACGGCTGGAACGGGGTTCGTTGGGGTAAAATTCATGTGAGCAAGTATAGCACTCACATCAGGTGACAGTCACTCGGCAAGTGACTGTCACCTCCACCTTCGGGAGGTTTTATATGCCGGTCACCAAGCAACGCACGCTCGACTATGTGGACATCGAGTGGGGAACTTATATCGAGAGATTCAACCGCCTGCCCAAAGCGGAGCAGGAGAAGCGCGTCAAAGAGCAGGGGTATGAACAGTTCCGCGACATGCTGGCGCACATCCTTGCCTGGTGGGAGGAAGGCATGGGCATCGTCCTTGCCATTGCCGAAAACCGCGAATACGAACGCAAAAAATATGACTTCGACGCCTTCAACGCCGAAGCCGTGGCAAAGTACAAATCGTGGGACGAACGCGAGTTCCTCGCTCACTTCGAGAAAACGCGCCGGAAAATGGGAGCAGACCTCGGGTCCATGAATGAAGCGGCCTTCGAGAATCGCCGCGTCAAGACCTGGCTGTACGGCATCCTCTTCCATCACGCGCGCGAACATCTCACGGCGTTGAGCCGCTTTCTCGTCACGGATATGCTGGAGAACGAGTGGGCAACGTACATCGAAGATTTCAAACGACTGGATGACGACAATCAAAAGGAATTCCTCTCGAAGCAGGGCTTTGACAATTTCCACGATCTTGCGGCGCATATCATCGGCTGGTGGGAGGAGGGCGCACGCATCATCACGGGTATCCTCGATACACCCGGTTTCACGTGGACCGATCCCGACACCGATGCCTTCAACATCGAACTGACGCAAAAATTTTCTTCGTGGTCTGATGAAGACCTGTTCAAGCATTACGAAACCGTGCGCTCCGCCCTGCTTGACCTGACTGCCGAACTGCCCGACGACGCCTTCCTCAACAGGGATATCGAAGGCTGGCTCGCGGCGGATGTGGTGGGACATTACGACGGGCATCCCATCCCCGCCTGAAGTTCCGCCTCTTTCCACGCTCAAGCCTGTTTCCGTTAAATAATCATCACTGTCCCGAAGGTTTGAATGGCTCAACATGGTATTCAAGAGAGCCTTCGGGACGTTCTCCACAGAGCAAATGAACATGGACCACACCCTCTACCTTGCCCTCGGCTCCAACATCGACGATCGCCTTGCCAATCTCAAGCAGGCAATTTCATCCCTCTCTCCGCAATTGGAAGTGAAAAAGAAATCCCGCATCTATGAAACGCCGCCTTGGGGCTACACCGATCAGGCGATGTTCCTGAACCAGGTGCTGATGGCAAAGACCTATCTCGAACCGGAGCCCCTGCTCAGGCATCTCAAACGGCTCGAAATCGCGCTGGGACGCAAAGCCACCTTCCGCAACGGACCGCGCCTGATCGACATCGACATCCTTTTCTACGACGACCTCGTGCTCGAAACGCCCGCGTTGACCATTCCTCATCCGCATTTGCATGAGCGCGGGTTCGTGCTCCTGCCGATGATGGACATCGCGCCCGACCTGATGCACCCGGTGAAAAAGAAACGCATCCGCGAAATGGTCGCGTTCTGCGATCTGGGCGGCATCAGGGAATTTTCATAGAGATACCGTCCCGCAGGTTTCCTCGATCAACGGAATCGATCTCTCAAACCTGCGGGACGTTTTGTACCAAAGTGGGAAAACTTGATTACGGGATGCCGTATAATTACGGCATCCCGTAACGGGGAGACAAAATCGATAGGAGAATTTATGGAATCACAACCGCTTCCTGCACTCCGTCCTTTGCGCTTGGGGGAACTGCTCGACCAGGCGATCCGCCTGTATCGCCGGAACTTTGTCACCTTCATCGGCATCATCGCGTTGGTCTATGTCCCGTTGATGATCCTGCAGACCGCATCCACCACCCTGATGACCGGGAACCTGGGCGCCGCCTCACGTTCGACATCTCTGGATGAATTATTCTCAAATTACGCCTACTGGGTCGGGGTCGTTTCAACATTCGTGACCGCCTTTTTGCAGTTCATCTTCGTGCAGGGGATCGCGACCGGCGCGTTGACGCGCGCCGTGGCAGATAACTATCTCGGTAAGCCAACCAGTATTCTGGATGCCTACCGCGGCATCGGCAGGTCATGGTCCACCCTTCTTGGCGCACTGCTGTTCATCGGTCTGGCTGGCATTGCCGTCCTGTTGTGGTGGGTCATTATCCCGTGCGTGGGCTGGTTCACCGGTTTGGGGATGCTGGCTTTTCTCGGGGCGGCGGTCAGTCCGATGGTGGCGCCGGTGGTGGTGTTGGAAGGACAAGGCGCAATCGATTCGATCCAGCGCGCCTGGTATCTGGTGCGGCGGCGTTTCTGGCCCGTGCTTGGCACCATCTTCGTGCTCTATCTGTTCAACCTGCTGATCGTGAACGGACCCGTCGCCATTGTGAACGCCATTCTGGCATCGGTCTCCCCTACCTTCGGCGACTCGACCATGCAGATTGTGATCACCGCAGTCATTCAAGCCGCAGTTTCGATCGTGTTCATCGTCATCTACTACCCGCTCCAGATGACCGCCTTCACGTTGATCTACTTCGACCTGCGTGTCCGCACCGAAGGCTTTGACCTTGCCCTGCTCACGGCAGGCGATGCAGAGCAGGCGCTGGCGGCTCCGGTGCAGGGAGCGAAAGAGACGCTCGTCACCAGCACGGATCTGGGCAACTTTGCCATTCTCACATTCGGCGCGCTGGGCTTGTACATCTTTTTATTCGCCTTCGTTTTCGGCGGGATATTCTTCCTCGGTTCGCTCTTCGGTTGATCCAACATGCGTCGTGTCCTGGCGGTTTGGCTGATCGCAATCCTTTCCCTGGCGAATCTCGCGGCGGGGAAAGAGCTGCCCATCACTTTCGATGGGTATTGGGAACTCGTCAGGAACACGAAACAGGCTCTCGTCCGGCTGGAGGCGTTTACCGATAACGAGGTCCGCGCGGGTTTGGATGATCTCGTCGCGAAATGGGAAAAGGTCACAGCGGTGGAATTCCCGGATCAAAGCGTCATGGCGGTTGATCCATCGTATCTCGTCGCGCTCTTCAAAAAAGACTCACCCGATCTCGAACAGCTTGTTGCATTGATGGACGCCCTGCTGGAAGCACATGATGCGTTCCCGCAGAAGGTGTTCACGGCGCAGGATGTGGACCCGTTGAAGGAGATCCTGTCGCGCCCGGAGTTCCAATGGGAGAGACCCGCACAGGTGGTGGAGACGCCCGAATGGCTGCAGAAAATTCTCGATGCCTTCGCGGATTTCATGGGACGCATCGCGTACGGACTTCAAAGAGGGGCGTACTATGGGCGCATCCCGCTTGTGGTCGCGGCGGTGATTGTTTTCCTCTTCAGCCTGTTCTTCATCGCGAGGAATCTTTCGCGCAACCTGGTGCGCGAGGCGGAACTTGCCGCGGCGAACGGCGACGATGATGCCCTGCTGACGTCAACGGGCGCGATGCAGAAGGCGCAGACCCTTTCGAGCCAGGGCGATTATCGCAATGCGGTGCGGTATCTTTATTTGTCATCCCTGTTGATCCTGGATGAGCACGGCGTTCTGCGCTACGACCGTTCGCGCACCAACCGCGAATATCTGCGGAGCGTTTCCACAGAGCCGGGGCTGGCGAAACCATTGAGCGATGTGATCGACGTCTTCGACCGCGTCTGGTATGGGTTCGATTCGGTGGACGATGAAACGTACAAATCCTACGTCAAACACGTGGACGAACTGCGGGAGAAGAAGGAATGAAGAAACTCTCGCTCGATGCCAGACTGGGGATCGGGATCATCCTTCTGCTGATAGTCGTCACCACCTTTGCAACGCTTCAACGCGGGACCGGGGAACAGTATCCTGTTTTCTCGAGCATTTCCCCCGCCCCGGACGGCGCGCTGGCTCTGAAGTTATGGGTCAAGGAACTGCGTTACAACGTGAATGAAGATGTGCTCGCAAACTTTGCCCCGCCCGAGGATGCATCCATTATGTTCATGCTTGAGCCGCTCTTCCCGACGGAGGAGGAACTGGCGGCCGTGGACGAATGGGTGGAGGATGGCGGCACGTTGATCGCCATCGGCGAACGGTACGGCATGTATTCGCTGATCGACCATTACAAATTCTTCTTCAGTTACCTGCCGGATAACACGGGCGTGCCATCGAACGAAACGCCGCTGTTGGATTCTCCATCCGCGCTTGATTTGAGCAATATGAACATCCGCATCGCGCTCGGCTCCGACCGTGGCGATTACGTCACGCTCATCTCGTTTCAGGACCAGCCGGTGCTGGTCTCGTTCGAGCAGGGGGAGGGGCGCGTGATCCTTGGTACGGTCACGCAGGCGTTCACCAACGCCGGGTTGAAACTGCCGGGCAATCCCGAACTGGTGTTGAACATTCTTGCGCTTGCGAAGAACAAGGGCACGGTCTGGTTCGATGAATGGCATCACGGCGTGCAAAGCGGGGAGCAGGTGCTCGGTCCGACAGAGTTCCTGCGCCGCACCCCGGTGGGACGCGCGTTGCTGTTCGTCGCGTTCGCGGTGTTCATTGCGTTCTTCCTGCAGGGACGCAGTTTTGGCAGACCCATCCCCCTCCCGCAGGAGATCAAACGCCGCGGCGCGCTCGAACATGTGACCGGCATTGCCAACCTCAGCCGCCGCGCCGCGCATCGTTCGTCCGTGATGATGCAGTATCACAACCAGATCAAACGCAAACTGGGTCAGCGGTATCGGCTCGACCCGGTGATGTCCGATGAAGACTATGTGAATACACTGGCGGGCTACAATCCGTCACTGGATAAGAACGAGTTGCTGAATTTGTTGAAACGCCTCAAACGCACGAATCTCAGCGAGACCGAGATGGTGCACCTGGCTGGCGAGGCAGCGAAGTGGATCGACACCTAAGGCATGTCACTCTGAGCCACGTAGCGGCGAAGAGTCTCGTACAACATGGTAGAGATTCTTCGTGGCGCCGAGTGCCACTCAGAATGACATAGACATGATTTCAAGGAGTTTTTATGAACCCGAACGAACTCAAGAATATTTTTGAAGGATTACGCAACGAAGCAAACAAGGTCCTCGTGGGATTGCAGGAGCCGTTCGAACTGCTCGCCGTGGCGATGTTCACCGGCGGTCACGTTCTATTGGAAGGTGTGCCGGGCACCGCGAAAACGTTAATGGCGAAGACGCTCGCGCACATGGTGCAGGCGAAGTTCACCCGCATCCAATTCACCCCGGACCTGATGCCGTCCGATATTCTGGGTACCAGCGTATTCGACATGGCAACTACAAAGTTCCATCTCAAGAAGGGACCCGGAAGCGCCGTTCATGGTGGTCGCCACACAGAACCCCATCGAATACGAAGGGACGTATCCACTGCCCGAAGCGCAACTGGATCGTTTCATGTTCAAGGTGCTGGTTCCCTATTCGCCGCTCGACGATGAAGTGGAAGTATTGCGCCGCTATCATCAGGGTTTCGATGCCCACAACCTGCAAGCCGCACACTTGAATCCCGTTCTGACGGCGGGACAGGTGGTCGAGATCCGCGAGTCGATTCGGCAGATCGTGGTCGAGGAAGGGATTTTGAATTACATCGCAAAGATCGGGGTGGCGAGCAGGCAGTCACCGGATATTGTGCTGGGAGCCAGCACGCGTGCCACAACGCATGTCCTGCTCGCCGCGAAAACCTTCGCCGCCCTGCAAGGACGCAGTTTCGTCATCCCGGATGATGTCAAGTTTGTGGTACCGCCGGTGTATCGGCATCGTATCCTTCTGAAGCCGGAAGCGGAAATTGAGGGGTTGGATGCGGATTCGGTGATACAGAGAGTTTTAGGTACCGTTGAAGTGCCGAGATAAAAAGAATCATGTCACTCTGAGGGAGCCGATAGGCGACCGAAGAGTCTCTACCACCGCACGAAGTCTTGCTCGTCTTGGTAAAGATTCTTCGCTTCGCTCAGAATGACAAATCAAACTAATGCTTCCCACTAACCGCGCTCTTCTTCTCCTTCTCATTACCGCTCCCATCATGGCATTGGGGGCGTGGTTGCCATTCATGGAGTGGATCGCGTGGGGATATGCTCTCTTCGTTCTCGCAATGATATTCATGGACTGGCGCCTGGCTGGGGATATCAAGCAGTTCGAGTTGACTCGGCAGCATGACACAAAGTTGTCATTAGGCGCGGAGAATCCGATCCGCGTCAGATTGAGGAACCGTTCCCGACGCGGGACCAGCTTCACGGTCCGTGATGAGGCGCCGGAATTATTCCAGATCGAAACGCGGACAATGGAAGGTCAGATCGCGGGGCGCGGCACGTGGGAGCATGTCTATCATGTGCGTCCATTGCGGCGTGGGGATTATCAATTCGGGGATCTGAGTCTGCGTTGGTTGGGTCCGCTGGGACTGGTCATCCGGCAGGCGAAGGTCGAGGCCAAGGAGGCGGTGAAGGTCTAT
>JBFYRY010000206.1:0-7338 GCA_041302025.1 Chloroflexota bacterium
TTCCGCATGGCTTCGGATCAGGCGGGGAATGTGGGGCGTGCCTTTGGTGTGTGGGATGAAAACCAGGGCATCGAACTGCGTGGTCGCTTCATCATTGACCCGGATGGCATGATCCAGGCAATGGAAGTGATGACGCCGCCGGTGGGACGCCGCCTCTCTGAGACGATTCGGCAGATACAGGCGTTCCAGCATGTTCGTGAGACGAAAGGCGCGGAGGCAACTCCGGCTGGCTGGATGCCCGGTGAACTAACGTTGAAACCGGGACCTGACCTGGTTGGCAATGTCTGGAAGGTGTGGAAGCCTTCGATGGAAAAGTAAGCCTATCGTTGATTTGATGGAGCAGGCGAGAGCCTGCTCTTTTGTTTTGGGGATGATTCATTTGAATTTGTCCGGTAAATTTGCTATAATGAGAATGATGATTTGTAGAGAATTGTTATCTATAATGAGTAGCTATGACTGATCCGCGAGTCAGGTTCGAGCAATTGATCGCCAGGCTGAAGGAGAGCGAATATCGTCTAACTCCACAGCGCGTGGAGTTGATTCGTTTAATTGCCGCGAGTGAGGGACATCCAAGCGCGTCCCATCTATATAACCAGATCAAGGTTCAATTTCCCACCATGAGTCTGGCGACCGTTTACAAGACACTTGACCTATTGAAAGAATTGGACGAAGTGCTTGAGATCGGTTTGCGTGATGACAGTCATTATGACGGCAACAAGCCTTATCCGCATCCGCATTTGATCTGCATAAAATGTAAGAAGATCATGGATGGGGAACTTGATTCAGCTGTTAAAAACATTGTTCAAGAAGTTGAAAGAAACTTTGGCTTTCAGATCCTTAAGCATCAACTGGATTTTTATGGAATCTGTCCAGATTGTCGGAACGAGAGTTAATATCGAAACGTAGTAACCAATTGTCAACCGTTTTCAATCTAAAAGGAGAACAAAATGAGCGAAGAAAGCAAATGCCCTGTTACCGGCCATGCTGGCATGACATCTGCCAGCCGGGGAACATCCAACCGTGATTGGTGGCCCAATCAACTGAACCTGAACATCCTGCACCAGCACGCTCCCGCCTCCAATCCGATGGATCCGGGATTCAATTACGTCAAAGAATTCAAGAAACTCGACCTGACCGCGGTCAAGAAAGACCTGTCCCAACTGATGATCGACTCGCAAGAGTGGTGGCCCGCCGACTGGGGTCACTACGGCGGTCTGATGATCCGCATGGCATGGCACAGCGCCGGCACCTATCGCGCCGCGGATGGACGTGGGGGTGGCGGGACCGGCAACCAGCGTTTTGCGCCGGTCAACAGCTGGCCCGATAACGTCAACCTCGACAAGGCGCGCCGCCTGCTCTGGCCGATCAAGAAGAAATACGGCAACAAACTTTCCTGGGCTGACCTGATGATCCTCGCTGGCAATGTCGCGCTCGAATCCATGGGCTTCAAAACCTTTGGCTTCGGCGGCGGACGCGCAGACATCTGGCAGCCTGAGGAAGACATTTACTGGGGCAACGAAGATACCTGGCTGAGCGACAAGCGCTACAGCGGCGAGCGTGATTTGGAAAATCCACTGGCCGCCGTACAGATGGGCTTGATCTATGTCAACCCCGAAGGTCCCAACGGCATCCCCGATCCTGTCGCTTCGGGACGCGATGTTCGTGATACCTTCGCACGCATGGGAATGAACGATGAAGAGACCGTCGCGCTCGTCGCCGGTGGACATACGTTCGGCAAGGCGCACGGCGCAGGCGACCCCAAACTGGTCGGTCGCGAACCTGAAGGCGCTCCCATGGAAGAAATGGGACTTGGCTGGAAAAACAAATTGGGAACTGGAAAGGGCGTTCATACCACATCCAGTGGCATCGAAGGCGCCTGGAAACCGAACCCGACAAAATGGGATATGGGCTATTTTGACATGCTATTTGGCTATGAGTGGCAACTGGTCAAAAGCCCGGCTGGCGCGCATCAGTGGATTCCCAAGAACTGCAAGCCAGAAGATATGATTCCAGACGCGCACGATCCGTCGAAAAAGTTCCCGCCGATGATGACCACCGCTGACCTGTCCCTGCGCTTTGACCCAATCTACGAACCCATCTCGCGTCGCTTCCACAAAAACCCCAAAGCGTTTGCAGATGCGTTCGCCCGCGCCTGGTTCAAACTAACCCACCGCGATATGGGTCCCAAAGCCCGCTACCTCGGAGCGGAAGTCCCGAAGGAAGATTTGATCTGGCAGGACCCCATTCCCGCAGTCAATCACAAATTGATCGGCGCGAAGGATGTTGCCGCTCTGAAGAAGGAAATCCTCGCCTCGGGTCTTTCTGTACCGGAACTTGTTTCCACAGCCTGGGCATCTGCCTCCACCTTCCGCGGATCGGACAAGCGTGGCGGCGCCAATGGCGCGCGCATCCGCCTTGCCCCGCAGAAGGATTGGGAAGTCAACCAGCCTGTGCAATTGGCGAAGGTGCTCAAGACACTGGAGCGCATTCGCAAAGAATTCAATAGCGCCCAGTCTGACGGCAAGAAGGTTTCGCTGGCTGACTTGATCGTGTTGGGTGGTTGTGCGGCGGTCGAAGCGGCAGCCAAGGCTGCCGGTCACGCGGTGAAGGTGCCCTTCACACCGGGCCGCGCCGATGCCTCGCAGAGTCAGACCGATGTGGAATCGTTCGCCTTGCTCGAGCCCGAAGCGGATGGCTTCCGCAACTACCAGAAGACGATCTACACTGTCTCCGCTGAGGAGATGCTGGTGGACAAGGCGCAGTTGCTGACCCTGAGCGCGCCCGAAATGACCGTGCTCGTCGGCGGCTTGCGCGTGCTTGGCGCGAACTATGGTAGTTCCCAGCATGGCGTGTTCACCAAACAGGTCGGCAAGCTGACCAACGACTTCTTCGTCAACCTGACAGATATGGGCGTTGTCTGGCATCCCACTTCGGAGGCCGCGGCTACCTTCAATGCCCACGACAGCAAGACCGGCGAAGTCAAGTGGAGCGGCACGCGCGTGGACCTGGTCTTCGGTTCCAACTCGCAGTTGCGTGCGCTGGCTGAAGTATATGCCCAGGACGACAACAAAGAAAAATTCGTGCGTGATTTTGTCGCGGCCTGGAACAAGGTCATGAACCTGGACCGCTTCGACATTGCCTGATGCGGTGTTGCAAAGAAGCTTGGGATGAACATGGAAAAGTACATCCCGTAGACAAAACCTTTGCTGAAAGAGATAATTGAAAAAAAACGAGTAGATACCTGTTGAAACTCTGATATAGCAGAAGACAAGGGTCGTGTCTTTCGACAGGACCCTTGTTTTTTGCAATAAAAGATGGGTTGTTGAAGGATCGAATGTGTCAGAATGATTGACAGGAACGATCAGGACATGAATTGCCTGTTTTTCCAAACCCTTGCCGGGCGTAGCGAATTGGGATTCGCGGGGTTTGATTAGTGAAGTTAAATCCATTGGAGGCTGTATGTTCAATTACAAAGTGTTTATTGCAGAATTAATAGGGACCTTCGCCCTGGTGTTTGTGGGCGCCGCGGTGGGGATCTACGGACAGAGCGTCGGGTTGTTGGGTATCGCGCTGGCGCATGGACTCACGCTGGCGGCGTTCATGTATGTTTTCGGTCATGTCTCAGGCGGGCACATGAACCCTGCTGTGACGTTCGGGCTTGCCTTGAATGGCACCGTCAAATGGCTCGAAGCGCTGGTCTATTGGGTCGCGCAATTTGTCGGCGCCGTGCTCGCCGCGTATCTGCTCCGCACCTTCGTCCTCATCCTGAGTGAAAGCGCCTTTCCCAGCGCCGCTACAACAGGTATGCTGACCGATCCGGCAAACCCGTTCTACTACGCCGCGGCTCTCGAAGCCGTGTTGACGTTCCTGCTTGTCACTGCGTTTTTACACGCATCGACGGACGGCAAGGCGGGTCCCATGGCAGGGTGGGTGGTCGGTACAACGCTGACGGTTGCCATGATGATGGGCGGACCCCTGACTGGCGCATCCCTGAATCCGGCGCGCTCATTCGGTCCCGCGCTCTTTACCTCGGTGATCGACGCGAACAAGCTCGATTACCTGAACCCGAACTTCTATTTGATCTATTTTGTCGGACCGCTGTTCGGTTCGGTGGTGGCTGTCCTTTTATATCAACTCTTCAAATATGAACCGATTGTCGATGACATAATGGAAGATGATGAAGATGGGGCTCCTGTAGAAGCCGCTGAAGTCGTTGCATTTGTCGAAGAGGACGCTGTTAAAAAGCCGCGCAAAACTACGAAACGCAAGAGTTCAAAGAAATAAGTTGCCGGAAATTTGTATTATGGTTCCCGCCCGGTTTGTTGGGTGGGAACTTTTTGTTTTACAATTAATGGGACAGGCTTCTGTACCACCCTGTCCCTGACGTCTAAACGGTGCCAGACGGCGCTTTCCCCATACGCACGAAATCCGGAGAGAAGTTATACTTGGGGTGGGAGATGGTTGAATCACCTGCATTTAACCGGATCGAATAAGAGATTATGTGTCATGTTCCAAACTATATGCCCCAGGGAAACCTGGAGCCCGAAACCTGAAACATGGAACCAATGAATGAATCGACAGGAAATCCTTTCCACCATCAAGAATAATGCCGAAGTCTCCGTACTCATCATCGGCGGAGGTATCAACGGTATCGGCGTGTTCCGCGATCTGGCGTTGAACGGCGTGGATGTCCTGCTTGTGGAGCGCGGCGATTTTTGTTCAGGGGCGAGTGCCGCGTCGTCGCACATGGCGCATGGCGGCATCCGTTATCTTGAGAATGGCGAATTCCGTCTCGTGCGTGAAGCCGTGCGGGAACGCAACCTAATGATCCAGAACGCGCCGCACCTGGTCAAACCGCTTCCCACCGTCATCCCGATGTTCAAGCGGTTCTCCGGTTTGCTCAACGCGCCGTTGAAATTCCTGAAGATGCTCGACAAACCGTCCGAGCGCGGATCGCTGGTCATCAAACTCGGCTTGATGATGTACGATGCCTACACCAATGCGCAGGGCGGGAACCGGGCGGTCCCCAAACATAAATTCCATTCACGCAAAAAATCGCTCGCCAATTGGAAATATCTCAATCCCGAAGTCATCAACGCCGCCGTCTATTACGATGGCGCCATCCTGCAACCCGAGCGGCTGGCGGTGGAACTGCTCCTCGATGCCGAATCCGAAAACCCCAACGCGCGCGCCCTGAATTACATGAGCATGGTCGGCGGGAGCGAAGACACTATCATCCTGCGTGACGAGCTGACCGACGACAACTACGATGTGCGCCCAAAACTCGTCATCAATGCCGCCGGTCCGTGGATCGATTTTACGAACCGCAAACTTGGCTTATCCACGCGTTTCATCGGCGGCACAAAAGGATCGCATATTGTCGTCGAACATGATGGACTGCGCAAAGCGATCGGCGAAAACGAATTTTTCTTCGAGAACAAGGACGGTCGTATCGTCCTCATCTTCCCGCTCTACGACAAGGTCCTGATCGGCACGTCGGATATTCCCGTGGAACATCCCGATGATGTCGACTGTACGGACGAAGAGATCGAATATTTTCTGGATATGGTGAAGCGCGTCTTCCCAAGCCTTGAGTTGTCTCCGTCAAACATTGTCTTCCAGTTCTCCGGCGTTCGTCCGTTACCCCACTCCGGCGCGAAGACCACCGGACAGATCTCACGCGATCACAGCATCGAAGTGGTCAGCGGCGATTGGACGAATCTTGCCTTCCCGATCTACTCCCTCGTCGGCGGCAAGTGGACTTCCTTCCGTGCCTTCGCCGAACAGGTGACCGACAAGGCGCTGGCGTTCCTCGGTATGAAGCGGCAAAAGGACACGCGCTCCCTGCCCATCGGCGGTGGACGCGGCTACCCCAGCACCCCGGATGAAATGAAACGTCAGGTCGAAAGCCTCTCCGCGTGGACGGCAATGCCTAAAGAGCGGCTTCAGATTTTGTTCGAGCGCTACGGCACGCGTGCCGAAGCCATTGCCTCGTTCATGAATGGTGGCACCGATCGGGAATTGCATTCCCTGCCCGATTACACCCGCCGCGAAGTGATCTTCCTTGCACAACATGAAAAGGTCCGGCATCTCGATGATTTCGTCCTGCGCCGTTCCATGCTGGCAATGCTTGGTCGTCTCACACATGATTCCGTCCATGAACTGGCGGGAGTGTTGGGCAACGCCCTCGGCTGGAGCGATGAGCAGGTATCCGCCGAGGCGGCGCGCACCCTGTCCATATTGGCGGACAGGCACGGGGTCCGGTTGTGAGGCGAGTGGTAGAATAATCCCCTATGTCTCCCAGGAAGTCCAAATTCAGCATCGATCTTGTCGTCCCCGTTTTCAACGAGCAGGGGGTGGTCGAACAAACGTATGAGGATGTCTGCAAAATCATTGATACCCTGCCTCATACGTTCACCATTTATTACGTTGATGACGGCTCGGACGATAAAACCGTCCAATCCCTGAACGCACTGGCAAAAGCGGACAAACGCATTGTTGTGTTGGAACTCTCCCGAAACTTCGGTCACCAGGCCGCGTTGACCGCCGGTCTCGATGCCGCGCAGGGCGACTTCGTCATCTCAATGGACGCCGACGGTCAGCACCCGCCTGAGATGATCACTGAGATGATCCGGTTATTCGAGCAGGGATACGATATCGTTCAAGCGCAACGGATCGATGACGATGGACGGGGTCTGTCCTTCAAGCGGGTCACATCCTCTGCTTTCTACAATTTCATCAACCGCATCAGCGGCACGCAGATGATCCCCGGCGCCGCAGACTTTCGCGGCATGAGCCGGCAGGCGGCGGATGCGTTGAAGGCGATGCCTGAGTATCACCGTTTCCTGCGCGGCATGGTTTCATGGATCGGGTATAAGAGCGTTATCATACCGTACCATGAAACCAAACGTGTGGCAGGGAGGACGAAATATAACCTGGGGAAAATGGTTCGCCTGGCGATGGATGCGGTCTTTTCGTTTTCGCTGGTACCGTTGTATATCGGTTTGAGCGCGGGTGTGTTTTTCATGATGCTTGCCGCCGCCCAGATCATTTCTGTAGTGTATTTGTGGATGACCAATCAAAAAGATCAGATCGTGCCCGGTTGGACATCGGTCTTGACGCTCATGCTGATCGGCAACGGCATCATTATGATCCTGTTGGGATTCATCGGCGTGTATGTCGGCTATGTTTTTCAGGAAGTCAAACGGCGCCCCATCTTTCTTTTGAAAAAGGGGAAACATGAATCCGAGTGACAGGCCTGTCTTTCAATTTACCTTCCTGCGCCACGGAGAATCGGTGGGCAATGCCGAAGCGCGCTGGCAGGGACAGTCCGATTAC
>JBFYRY010000207.1:0-7313 GCA_041302025.1 Chloroflexota bacterium
TTGCCAACATCAAGGATGAATCCAAGCCCAAACCGGAGGGTGTCCCGCCGGATGCCTTTGCGGATTTTGACCACATCGAGACGATCGACTCGATTCGCGACGCCCTCGAAACTGATGGCCATCAAACGGTCTTTCTCCAGGCTGATGCCGACCTGCCCTACACGCTCAAGGACGAAAAGCCCGATATTTGCTTCAACATTGCCGAGGGTCTGGGCGGCGATGCACGCGAAGCACAGGTCCCTGCTTTGCTCGAGATGCTTCGCATCCCCTACACCGGCTCGCGCGTCCTGACCAACGGCATCTCCCTCGATAAGACCCTGACCAAACGCATTTGGCGCGACCGGCGCCTACCCGTGGCACCCTTTCAGGAATTCACCATCGGCGATGAGTCGCTCCGTCCCGAACTCAAATTTCCGCTCTTCGTCAAACCCGCCCGCGAAGGGACGGGCATGGGCGTGGATACAAAAGCCATTGTCAAGAACGAGAGGGAACTGCGCGAACGCGCCATGTATATCATCAATGTCTACCAACAACCTGCCCTTGTGGAAACTTTTCTGCCGGGCCGCGAGTTTACAGTAGGCGTGATGGGACGGCATGATGCCAAACTATATTCCCGCCACCCGGAATGGTACGAAAAAGATGGCTTCCACCGCTTCCCTATCCTGGAATTGGATAGTTCGCGTTCAGTCACACCAAATGTGTACAGCCAGGCATCCAAATCGAAAGAAGTTGGCGAGGAAGGGGCACCCGATTACGTTTGTCCGGCGAATATTGACCCCGAACTTGAAAAGAAACTCAAACATTTCGCCCTGCGCGCGCATCAACTCCTTTACGCATTGGATGTCTCCCGCACAGATATCCGTCTTGATGAAGAAGGCAACCCGCGCCTGCTCGAGATCAACACCCTGCCCGGCTTGACCCCGGACTACAGCGACCTCTGCCTGCAATCCAAAGCCGAAGGCATCTGCTATGAAGATCTGATCCTGGATATCCTTTATCTCGGCGCGTCACGCTGGGGAATGATCGAACCGAGGGAATTACCGCCGGTAAACCACAAAAAATAAAACTCCCGACGACGACGCATCTACATTCCAAAGGACATCATGAACAAAAGCAGAATCGCCTATAGTGTGTTGGGAATCATCCTCGCCGTCCTCGTCGTCCTGCGCCTGCTCGCCAAGCCCGCGCCGGACGCGGCATACTACACCAATCCGCGACCGGATGTGATGGTCATCGCCCACCAGGGAGGGGATGGTATCTGGCCCGGTGACACGATGTACGCCTTCGAAAAAGCCGTCGAAACGGGAGCAGATGTCCTTGAGATGGATGCGCACATCACCAAAGACGGTGAGATCGTTTTGATGCACGATGAAAAAGTGGATCGCACCACGGATGGCACCGGTCTCATCGAAGATCTGACACTTGCTGAACTCAAACAACTCGACGGGGCATACAAATGGTCGAACGACGATGGACAAACCTTCCCGTATCGCGGGCAGGGGATCCAAGTCCCCACATTGCGCGAACTCTTCGAAAAGTTCCCACAGATGCGTTACGTGATCGAGATCAAATTAACAGAGAACCCCATCGACAAGCCACTCTGCAACTTGATCCGCGAGATGAATATGCAGGAGAAAGTCGTTGTGGCATCCTTCCATGATGATGACATGGCAATTTTCCGCGAGACCTGCCCCGAAGTCGCCACGAGCGCATCAAGAAGTGAAGTAACAAAATTTGTAATCATGGGCAAAGTCTTTCTCAGTGGATGGGATTCACCGCAATACCAGTCGCTTCAAGTGCCGTGGGAGAAATCGGAATCGAAGAACATCCCCATCATGACCGAACGTTTCATCCGTGAATCACATGCCAAGAATCTGCACGTCGAACCGTGGACAGTGGATGACCCCAAGTTGATGAAGCAATACATCCAATGGGACGTGGATGGCATCATGACCGATAGACCCGATCTGATGATGGATGTGTTGAAGGAGATGGGGTTGAGGTAGATGGGAAGGTAGACAGGTAAACAAGAAAAGAGCGACGAGTTTACCATCATCGCTCTTTTTTCTAGTAGTCACAAGCTCACAATGCTTGCCATCAATTTCTTTTGAACATGGGAATGACGCCTAAAATCAAATGTTTGCCAACGAAGGCAACAAATGCACAAAATCCACCAAGAATCGCTCCCATCATATAACCTTCCGGGTAAACAAAACCAGTTTCCTTTACGTAAATAGTTCCACTATCATTCAAAAAATATACAAATGAAAGTTCGCCGAAGTTATGGGATTGCCCAGTGGCTTTTATTATTTGTAGCGTGTGATTATCAGAGCAATCTTCCATAAAACACAAAACCTTGCCAAAGGCAAAAGGCTCATAATCAATTTCAGCCCAACATTCCTTTTCATTGCCTAAATCGCATATGAATTTTTTATTCGAAGTAGTTCTGACTATTACCTCGCCCATATGGTTGGCGCTGATTATTTTTACGACTGGTTCAGGAGGGATAGGTAATGCATGCCAGACAATAAAGTATCTTGCCGGGAAGAATATAAGCATGTATATCCCGGTCACAAAGCCGAAGACAAAAGCGATTATCTCAATCCTATTCAGGAGGGTTGGAGCAGTCAAATGACTGATTACGTTTCGGCGTAATCAGTGCGTAATCAGTCAGGCAGTCAATCTGTAAAAGCGTAACCAGTCAATTGAGTGGTTACGCTTTTTCGTAATCACTCACCCAAGAACCATTTTTGTTTTTGTTGTAAACGTAACCAGTCAGCGACTGGTTACGTTGCTTTCCCGCTTTGTTTCCTCTGGCTAGAATCAATTTGTCACAATCAAATCCATCCAAAAGGAGACAAAATCATGGTCAGCAACCCCATTTTAACCCGTTTCGAACTGCTTTCGCGCCTCTGGCAACCCGAACAACGCAATTTGCATTCGGCGTTTCTGAATCCAGAAAAGCTACCGCGTTTTGTGCAAGACTGCCCACCCGCCATGCGTATCCTGGATTTGCTCGGTCCACTTCCCTGGCATCTTTTCCCAGAAAGAAATCTCGTTCGTTTTTGGGGGCAGACTACAATTCCTCACACGGCTTTCAGTGCTGCCTGCCTGATCAAGCTGGAAGAAAATTTGGTTTCAATGGGGGATCTGCGCTGTTATCTGGTGGAGCATCCCGCTTTCATATGGCTGTTGGGATTTCCATTGGCTGCTTCCTCAAAACATGCCTGCGGTTTCGATCCGGACGCCAGCCTGCCCACCCAACGCCACTTGACTCAAATGGCTCGCGATCTCTCCAACCTTTCTCTCCAGTTCCTCTTGGATCAGAGTGTTGCCTTGCTTCTGGCTGAGTTTGCTGCACTGGGTCTGCATGCTGGAGAGTGCATTTCTTTGGATACGAAACACATCATTGCCTGGGTCAAAGAAAATAATCCCAAAGCCTATGTCCCGGAGCGCTACAACAAACATAAACAGCCTGCTGGCGACCCAGATTGCAAACTGGGCTGTAAACGCAAGCACAATCGCCAAGTGACTGCATCCCAGATCACACCCCTCACGCAGGCAGTGCCAGCCAAGACGGTTGCCATTGGGGAATATTATTGGGGCTATGGTTCCGGCATCATTGTTATTAAGGTTCCAAAGTGGGGCGAGTTTGTTCTGGCTGAACTCACTCAGCCCTTCGATAAATCAGACGTTTCATACTTCTTCCCGCTCATGCAGCAAACCGAGCAAAGATTGGGCTTTCGCCCCAGATTCGGCACATTTGACGCCGCTTTTGACGCTTTTTACGTCTACGAGTACTTCCACCGAGACGAGGATCCAGAAGCATTTGCCGCAGTGCCCTTCTCCGAAAAAGGCGGATACAAAAGCCGTACGTTCAATCCACAGGGGTTGCCAATCTGCGAAGCCGGTTTAGCCATGCCACTTCTCTTCACCTACACCGACCGCACAGTCACCATCATCGAACACGAACGCGGCAAGTACGTCTGCCCGTTCTTTTCCAAAGGGGTGAAGAACAAATTCATCAAACAATCGTGTCCTATTCACCACAAACACGCTCGCAAGGGCGGTTGCACCGTTACCATGCCTACCAGCGTCGGCTCACGTCTGCGTTATTCGTTGGATCGCCACAGCCAGACCTATAAAGAGGTATACGCCCAACGCTCTGCCACTGAACGCATTAATAGCCAGGCGGTTGCTCTTGGCATTGAACGTCCTCACTTTCGAAATGGCAATGCCATCGCCAATTTCAACACTCTCACGTATTCCTTGATCAATCTTCGCTTGCTGCACCGCCTCCGTCATTGCGCACCAGCTGGTGAATAAACCCCTGAACGTAATCAGTCCCTGACTGATTACGTTTTTTTACCCCTGCCAGCGTAATCACTCCTGACTGTTCCAACCCACTATTCAGGAGATTGCTTAGGAACTTCATTGAAACACCTTTGAGTTTACTAACCAGAGCTATTGTACTCTTGGAAATAAATTCTTATCTGACACAGAGTGTTATCCCTTGTCCTTCATGATAATAAACAAAAAGAGCGACGAGTTTTATCTCGTTGCTCTTTTCATCCTCCTTAATTCAGCCTTCATCCTTTGTTCATTCCCTCCAAACCGTTCGATCCTCAAACGACGGTCTTGGCGTGGTTTCGGTTTCAAACTCAGGATACCCAACATAAATAAACCCAATGATATGGTGGTCAGGTGAAAAGCCGAGAAACTCCTTCACTTTCGCATCGCGCGCCCATTCACCGGTGCGCCAGATCGCGCCGAGTCCCAGCGCCTGCGCGGCAAGCAGGATATTCTGACAAGCCGCCGAGACCGCCGCGATATTTTCGATCTCCAATACTTTTTCTTCGGTGGGCTTATCCACACCGACAGCAATGATGACGGGCGCTCGAAGCGGCAACGCCCGGGTTTTGTCCAATGCCTCTGCGGGCAGATCAGGCTTCCGGTCCCGTTGCGAAGCGGACATCACATCCCCCAACCGGTTACGTGAGTCCCCGGTCAGGACCACGAAGCGCCACGGTCGCACCTTGAAGTGATTCGGCGCCTGCGCAGCCGCATCCAACAATTTCTCGATGAGCTCGCGCGCAACCGCGTCGGGCTTCACCTTCCCCTGCGAATGTCTGTTGTGAATTGCATCAAATAGATCCATGGAATCCTCCGCACTATTGATACAATTGTAGTACAGTTTCTTACGGAGGCGAGATGAAGGTTTTCTATTCAGAAGCACATCGAAATCATTACCCGCCCTTTGAGGTCTTCGACGGCGGTTTGCGCGTGCCGTATCTCGAAAACCCCGACCGTATGGACCGCATCCTGAACGCCCTGCATGATGTGGATTGGGCGGAGATGTGCGAGCCGGTGGATTTTGGACTCGACCCAATCGCCGCCGTGCATGACAAAGACTACCTGGACTTTCTCGCCTCAGCCTGGACCGAGTGGCTGGCTACCACTGCCAAAGATAAATCCACGCTGATACCTGCCACCTTCGCCCTTCGGCGGACTCCCCAAAAGCCGAGGTCCCTGCTTGGCAAGGCAGGCTACTACATCATGGACTTGAGCGCCTGCATCGTCGAAGGGACGTATCAAGCCGCGCTTGGCTCCGCGAATTGCGCCTTGAGCGCGGCAGAGGCGGTGGCAAACGGAGCACATTCCTCGTTCGCGCTGTGCCGTCCGCCCGGTCATCATGCGGGAAAAGATTACGCCGGTGGATATTGCTTCATCAACAATGCGGCGGTCGCGGCGAATCATCTATCCACCAAAGGACACGTCGCTGTGCTCGATGTTGATTATCACTGCGGCAATGGCACGCAGGATATTTTCTACAAACGCGACGATGTATTCACGGTCTCCATCCACGCCGACCCTGATTTCGAGTATCCGCACTATATCGGCTTTGCGAGCGAACGCGGCTCCGGTCGCGGCTTCGGCTTCCATCACAACTTCCCCCTCCCCGCCGGGACAGATGATGCGGCATATCTCAAGGCACTCGATAATGCTCTGGAATTGATCAGGAATTTCAAACCGAAATATCTGGTCGTCTCCGCCGGAATGGACATCTACACCGACGACCCGCTCGGCACGATCCACGTCACAACCGCCGGCATCGGCGAAATCGGAAAACGCACCACCGCGCTGGGATTGCCCTCCGTCATAGTCATGGAAGGCGGCTACAATAACGACGCACTTGGCAGGAATATTGTGGCGTTCCTGGAAAACTTTTTGTAACATGTCATTCGTGTTGCCATGTCATTCTGAGCAGAGTGAAGAATCTCTCTATGTCATGATGACTCCAAGACGAAATAGAGATTCTCGCCAGCGACCCTCAGAATGAATAAGTGACGTTCATTGGAGAACCCAAATGAAGATTTCCCGTTTGCTTTTACTCTTGATCCTCTTCCTCTCCGCCTGCGGACCTTCCCCCGAAGAGCAGGCGACACTGACCGCGACAGCCGTCACCGCCACTGCCGCCTCCTGGACGGATACGCCAACACCCACCCCAACTTTTACACCAACCTTTACCGAAACGCTCACCCCCACCCTGACCTTCACACCGACCATCACCCCGTCGCCCACTGTCACCGCCACACCGACATACGCCTTCCCCTCGGTCACGGTCAACAAACAGGCACACTGCCGCTACGGATCGTCGGTGGCGTATCTCCACGCCGCAGATCTATACGCGGGCGACAAAGGCACCGTCCGTGGACGATTCGTTTACAGCGGCTGGCTGTACATCAAATTCGACAAATTAAACTACTTCTGCTGGGTTGCGCCATCCGTCGTTGATGTGATCGGTGATATTTCAAAGATCAACTACACAGAATTACACCTGCAATCCATCGGCACGAATATGTACGGTCCACCCACCGGCGTCACGGCTACCCGCAACGGCAGTCAGGTCACGATCAGCTGGAACCAGGTGAAAATGACCAAAGATAAAGACCGCGGCTATCTGTTGGAACTATTCGTCTGCCAGGATGGCGCATTCCTCTGGTGGACCGATTCATATCCCACCCAATTCACTACCAGTTACACGGTCAAGGACGAGGCAGGATGCTCCGAACCCTCCAGCGGATTGTTATACACGGTCGAAAAGCACGGATTTTCAGCACCGGTGGATATTCCGTGGCCGGCGCCGTGAATCATTTGACCTGACTGGGTAATTGCTGGGCATACCTATCCCCATTGACAGGTGCTGTGTTAAACTAGTTTCTGGTGCAAAACTCGGAAGAAGTGGCGAAAAGCCAGGCTGAAGATGAGTTTTGCACCGAAAAGTTTGGTCAGTGTTTTGTCTTATCTTCGCA
>JBFYRY010000208.1:0-14051 GCA_041302025.1 Chloroflexota bacterium
CAGGATGTCGGCTTTGTCGCGCAGTCCCTTTTTGACCAGGTCCTTGTGGACGTTGACGATGTATTCGAATGCCGCTCCCTGACACGTTGCACCGGGGTGACCAGTTCCGATTACGATCTTGACCTTCTCGCCCTTCTTCATGCGTTCGCACAAAGCGAGATAGGCATCGCGCGTTTTGACGGCGTGGGGGAGTGAACAAATGGAATGGGTGAAGCCGCCTTCAGGTCCAAGGCCGGGCGTGCCGGCAAAGTTGAGCAATGGTCCCGGCGCGATGACAAGGTAATCGTAATCCAAACGGACTTCCTTGCCAGTGCTCACTTCCTCGCCCAAAACATATTGGTCACCTGCATCAGGGTGGATTTCTTTCGCGGCAGCATGGACGAACTTGATGTTCTTGCGGTCATACACTGACTTGAGTTTGAATATCGTCTTTTCGGGTTTCATGTGTCCCACACCGACCCACACCCACGATGGCACATAGCCGAACACATCGCGGTTGCTGATGACGGTGACCTCGTGTTTCCTGCCGAGTTTGGTGCCCAAATACAGTGCGGCAGTGTGCCCGGCAAACCCTGCTCCAATGACAACGATTTTAGCCATGGAAATATTCCTCTTTTGTTGGTTCGAATGAGAAAAAAAGAACCGGAGCAGGCGAACTTGCGGGGCGCTTGCTCCGGTCCAGGTGAGACTTAGTAGACCAGTGTCTTCTTATCGGTGCTGATGCGCTTGCGGAACATGTAGTACGTCCAGCCCTGGTAGGCGAGCACAATGGGGACAAAGATCAGGGCGACGATGGACATGACCGTCAGTGTATATTGCGATGAGGATGCGTTGTAGATGGTGAGGCTGAATGCCGGGTCAGTGGTGGAGAGCATCACGTTGGGGAAGGTCATGGAGAAGAACGTGACCTGCGTCAACACGATGTTGAGCGCCACCATGATGAAAGACCAACCTTCCATCTTTTGATTGATGAAGTAACCAGCGACCAAAAGGACGACCACAGCGGCAATCGGCACGATGCCGGGGTTGACGATGCCGCGCGCCCAGAAACCAGCCGCATAAGTGAAGACACCGAGTGCCACGTATAGCACGGAGGTCACAACCCAAAGCTTTTTAGCGGTCGCATTGACGCGATTGCGTAATTCACCTTCGAGTTTGAGACCGAGGAAGTTTGCACCGTGGAGCAGGAAAACAGCCACCGTTGTCACGCCGCCGAGCAGACCATATGGGTTGAGCAGGGTGAAGAGGTTGCCGGTGAACATCATGTTCTCGTCGATCGGCACGCCGCGGGCGAGGTTTGCAAATGCCGCGCCGAGCAGGAGAGCCGCAAGGAATGAACCGATGGCGATCATCCAATCGAAGCGATTGCGCCAGGCGGGGTTGGCATCCTTGGAGCGGTATTCAAAGGAGATACCGCGCAGGATCAAACCAACCAGCAGAAGGAACAGGGCAAGATAGAAACCGCTGAACATGGTGGCATACCAGTGCGGGAAAGCCGCAAAGGTCGCGCCGCCTGCTGTAAGAAGCCACACTTCGTTCCCGTCCCAGACGGAGCCGATGGAGTTGATGATGGCGCGGCGTTCTTCATCCTTTTTGCCGAGGAAGGGCAGGAGCATCCCCACACCGAAATCGAAGCCCTCAAGGAAGAAGAAGCCGATCCAAAGGACAGCGATCAGAATGAACCAGAGTGTTTGAAGAAATTCGTAAGACATGTTGTTTCTCCGTATTAATCATCCGCGCCGACGAGCGAGGGGGCAACGTCAACCGATTCGTGCATGGCGGCATCGGGTCCAGCTTTGGCATATTTGAGCATGAGCTTGACCATGGCAACAGCCAGTGAGCCGTAGACGACCGTGTAACCGATCAGGGAGATGAGCAGGTCGACGGTGGTGAGATTCGGGGAGATCGCATCCTGCACCTTGAGCAAGCCATAGACGATCCAGGGTTGGCGTCCCATTTCGGTCAGGATCCAGCCGCTGGCGTTGGCGAGATACGGCAGGAAGAGCGCCCCAAACGGCACCAGTTTCAACCATTTGGCGTTCTCATAATCCTTGCGGCGGGTGGCATAGAGGAACCATGCAGATGCACCCATCATGATAAAACCGAAGGTCATCATGATGCGGAAGGTCCAATAGGTGACAACCATCAGCGGGATGTAGTCACCGGGGCCGTATTGGGCAGAGGCCTCTGCCTGGAGTTCATTGACGCCCTTCACTTCGCAATCGAAGTTGTTACAGGCCAGGAAGCTAAGCACGCCCGGAATGCCGATCTGGCTGGTGCGGAACGACCAGACTTCACGCTTGCCGGTCAGGTCACCGACAGTGATGATCGAAAAGTCGGCGGGTTGTGAGGTCTCCCAGTGTGCTTCGATGGCCGCAAATTTCATCGGGTTGCTTTCGTACATGAACTGCCCCATGGTATGACCACCCAGGAAGACCAGCGTGCTGGCGATCAAGCCAGCCAATGCCGCCATTTGGAACGAGCGTTTGAAAAAGTCAAGGTTTTGTTTGCGGACAAGATGATAGGCGCTGACCGCGAGTATCATAAAAGCCGCCATTACCAGACCGTCAGAAATGGTGTGCCAGAAGAAAATCCAGCCCTTTGGGTTGCCGATGAGTGCAAAGAAGTCCACCAGTTCGGCACGTCCCGTGGCTTCATTGATCACAAAACCGACCGGGTTTTGCATCCAGCCGTTCGCAATCAGAATCCAGAGCGCAGACAAGTTCGAACCGATGGCGACGAGCCAGATCGAAGCGAGGTGAACCTTTTCGGGAACGCGGCCCTCACCAAAGACCCAGATGCCAAGGAATGTCGATTCCATGAAGAAGGCAAGCAATGCTTCAATGGCAAGCGGCGCACCGAAGATATCGCCGACATAACGGCTGTATTCGCTCCAGTTCATGCCGAACTGGAACTCCTGTACGATGCCTGTCACCACGCCAATGGCGAAGTTGATCAGGAACAACTTGCCCCAGAACTTGGCCATCTTGCGCCAGGTTTCGTCCCGGGTCTGATAGTAGCGAGTTTGCATAAACGCCACGAACCATCCCATCCCAAGCGTTAGCGGAACGAACAGCCAGTGATAGACGGTTGTGAGAGCAAACTGCAATCGAGAAAGTGTGATTGGGTCCATAGACTCTCCTTGAAAAATATGTACGCACCTTGCGGCACGTACGGATTAACTAAACAAAACTTGACACCGCCACTGGGATGCCAGCCGCCTCTTGCGCGAGGTCTTCGAATGAGATGGATGCCATCTCGCGCATCATCGCTGCCTGAACGCGTCCCCACTTCGAACGAACCGGACAATTGGATTGGAACGGGCAGTCATCCTCACCCTTGACCTGCATACACTCCGAAAGCAGGATCGGCCCCTCGAACGCTTCCACCACTTCCTTGAGGGTGATCTGTGAAGCAGGGCGGGGGAGCATCAAACCGCCATCGCGTCCCGGAAAGGTATTGACCAATCCGTGACGTGCGAGTTGTGCAACGATACGAGTCATGAACGATTTCGGGATTAACATTTCCTGTTGAATATCCCCGCTACAAATACGCGCACCTTCACCGCGCCGGGCGAGCGCCAGTACCACACGGACTGCGTAATCGGTTTGGCGGTTGATTTTGAGCATTATAAATATCCTGTAAAACCATTACTCTAAAAGTAAACGTTGACTTGAATTGTAAACATTTCCGTTATGCTGTAATGTGGAAACTATCACAAATGAAAGGTGACAAATGTAATAAATGATTTCGGCTAAAAAATATCCTGTTTTCTGAATTGATTCGCACTCCCTAACCGAAAAACAGGAGGTAGAATTCTTGAATGGGTTGGGTTTAATTTTGTATCAACTGGTTTATAATCTCCTGAAATTCATTCCCCGAGGTGTACATGATTGACCCCATTATTTTTACAATAAGGATCGGAAATTTCACATGGCCCGTCCACTGGTACGGTGTGATCGTGGTCATTGGGATGTTTGTCGGAGCATGGATCGTCGAACGCGAACTCAAACGGCGCGGCGAAAACAGCGAGTTGATCTGGGATGCGCTGGTTTGGGTATTGATTCCAGGGATCATCGGCGCCCGGTTATGGTTTGTGGTAGCCGCCACAATGGGTGGAGTGACAACCTATACCCAGAACCCCATCGAAATCCTCTATACATGGAACGGTGGACTGCACATTTACGGCGGTTTGTTTTTTGGCGCCATAGCCTTGTTGACCTACCTCCGCTGGAACAAACTTGACCCCTGGTTGTTCCTCGATGCGGCTGGTCCCGCTGTGCTGGTCGGTCAGGCGATCGGGCGTATCGCAAACTTCATCAACCAGGAACTGTATGGTCCGCCAACCACCCTGCCGTGGGGGATTCCCATAGACATGGCACATCGTCTGCCTGAGTTTAGAGGATTGGGCGAGTCTGTCCGATTTCACCCGACCTTTGCCTACGAAATGTTATGGAATTTTGCAGTTGCAGGATTTCTTATCTGGCTTTCGCACCGCTATGAAAAGGATCTCAAACCCGGGGCGCTCTTTGCGGGCTGGCTGATACTGGCTGGTATTGGGCGCGTGTGGATCGAATTCTTCCGCCCCGACCAGCCAAGGATCGGAGCGTTGGATATCAGTTATACAAGCATTGCTGCGGCGTTGATGGCACTCACAGGCGCTGTTCTGTTGTTGGCGCGCTACAAGGCGATCAAAGTTGCTGAAGATTGGGAGGAAGAGTATCAACTTTCCACGCAGGCGAAAAAGCCGCAAATGGAAGAGGTGGAAGAGTTGCCTGGTGATGAGGAAATTCCGGAAGTCAAGCCTGTGAAGAAAACCGCCTCTGCAAAGCCAAAAGCCGCCACGGCGAAAAAAGCGGCGGTGAAAAAAGCCGCCGGCACCAAAAAGGCGGCAACGAAAAAAACGGCATCCGAAGCGGTCGATAACAAGCCCAAGCGTACGGCACAGAAGCGTGCAACGCGAACAAAGAAATCCTCCCAATAAAAAATTCTGCCCGAAGGAAAAATTCCTTCGGGCAGTTGATTTAATCCGTTGCAGGGATTTGGGAGGATTGTTTTTCAGATTTGGCGCGCAATGGATCACGCTTATCGAAGCCGAAGCGCTCGAAAATATCGGCATACAATTCGACGATCTGTTCACGTGTGAAGCCCATCTCTTCGAAGGAATAGGCGTGGTCGCTTTTGAAGGAGAGCGTCTCTTTGACGGCTTTGTCCACGATCTCATCGAGTCCGGGTTTGGCAGGGTAGCCAAATTGCTCAAAGAATGCGTGCAGAACCGCTTCGGGGCGTTGGATCAAATCGTCGTAGTTGAGGATCAGGTGTCGGGGAGAAGGATGCGTGTCGAGGTATTGGAGAGGGTGACGATACCAATGCTGGGTCATGTCCACGATCTCGTCAATGTACAGCCATGTCTCCCTGGGATCGGTGAATTGGCGGCGGGCGTAGTTGATCCATGAAACGGTGGAGGGGAGCATGTCCAGTGGGTTGCGTGCGAGATAGATGATGCGTGCGTCGGGGAAGAATTCAACAAGCGTTTCGATCTTTGGACTGAAAGCCGGATTCTT
This sequence comes from Chloroflexota bacterium, assembly GCA_041302025.1. Classification (GTDB taxonomy): domain Bacteria; phylum Chloroflexota; class Anaerolineae; order Anaerolineales; family Villigracilaceae; genus Defluviilinea. The sequence goes on from JBFYRY010000208.1 coordinate 5,565, forward strand.
TGCCACGAAATATTTCTTACCCGTGGCGTACATGTGACGCTGAAGCATGGACTTGTAGAATGACATGATGCGTCGTTTGCGCTCGGGAGAGATTGCCACATCAAAGTGTTGGTAGTCGGGGAACTCGTCCATGAAGGGGAAGAGGAAGGTGACGAAGTAGCCGTCCCAGATGTGCAGGTGGATGTTTTCATCCTCCTCGGGTTGGAAGAACGAGATCTGGTGGATCTTGATCTTGCCGAGTGTGGCGTGGTCAAAGGCATGCAGGATACGATGGAAAAAGCCGCCAAGGTATTTATTATCCAGGCGAGCCGCGAATTGGGTGATCTTCTTTTGTGTGACAGAGGGGGTGAGGTAAATGTCCCAGGTGGTCAGGCTGGTGAACGTTTCGGAATCGCGGGAGAGCAGGCGATGTAGGAACGTGGATCCGCTTCGCAGGTTGCCAAGGATGAAGAGTGGCTTTTCGATGGGTTGTGTTTTGTAGGCGGGGAAGAAAATGTCGTCGAGCCAGAAACAGAGCCAGTGGATGAGCGAGCCGGGTATCCAGACCAGATAAAAAAGTATCAGGAAGATGATCCGTTTTCGAACGAGGCGGGCGGGGGTGTTTTTGGAGTTGAAGAACGAGCGATAGAATGTGCGCCAGAACAGGCGGAAGTTGTAGTGCATCGAAGCAGGGTTTCCTTTGCTGTGACCGAATTACCCTAAAGGGTGCTATGCAGATTCGGTCTTACAGGTTTACATGAAAGAAGCCCGGTGAAGGGCTTCTTCTTTGGCTATTCTATCAGGAATACTGTTTTTGGTAAGGCGGATTTTGAACCGCGGACGCTTTGCGCCGAGTCACGGAGTTCGGTTTAAATATTCTCTGTGCCTCCGCGGCTCTGTGGTTGGGAACTGGGTTATTCCAACCCGCGCAAATATTCCACCAACAACCTCACGCCAAACCCACTGGCTCCCTTGGGGCAGTAGGGCATTTCATTGTCCCAATCGGAAACGCCTGCTATGTCGATGTGCGCCCAGGGAGTCTTGTCCTCCACGAATTGTTTGAGGAAGGTTGCGCCGATGATCGGCGAGGCTTTGGGAGCGCCCGCTGAATTCTTCATGTCGGCATCCACGCTTTTGATCAGGTCGAAATACTCTTCGTCCAGCGGCATGCGCCATAGACGTTCATGGGTCGACTCACCTGCCGCGAACAGGGCATTCGCAAGTTCATCGGTCGTTGCGAACAATCCCGCGCGGTTCGAGCCAAGCGCGGTGACGATGCCGCCTGTCAGCGTTGCCACATCGATCATGGCGCGCGGGTCGAAGGTTTTTTGGGCGTAGGCAAGCGCATCGCACAACACCAGCCGTCCCTCGGCGTCGGTGCTGATGATCTCCACGGTCTTGCCTGACAGGGTCTTGATGATGTCGTTCGGGCGATAGGCAATCTCCGAGATCATGTTTTCAGATGCGGCAAGGATTCCCACCAGTGGGATTCGGAGTTTCAACTTCGAAGCCGTGACCATGACTCCCAACACCGCCATCGCGCCGCATTTATCGTATTTCATGCCGACCATGCCCATTGTGGGCTTGATGGAATATCCGCCGGTGTCGAAGGTGATGGCTTTGCCGACCAGTGCGACGGGCTTCGCATCACTCTTAACTGACGGCTGGTACTCCAACACGATCATATCATCGAGGACGGTGCACTTTAGCCCGACTTCTTTTGCAAGGTCCTGAACTCTTTCAGCCAGCGAAACGGGATTGATAACATTGGCAGGTTCACCTGCCCAGGCGCGCGCCAGATTGACGGCTTCGCAGATGATCGCCGCCTCCTCCAATTTGGTTTGGAACGACTCGTCGAGGAAGTAGACTATTGCTGGTGTCGGTTCCTCCTTTTTGGATTTGTGTTTGTCGAAGCGGAAGGAACCGAGCAAAATCCCTTCGGCGAGGGCAAAGGCAATTTTATCGGGGGCAGGCTCAAAATCCGCAAAGGATGCGGTTTCGAGAGCGGCTTCAGTCACCTTGTTTTTAGCCGTCCATTTGGCAATGGCGCCTCCCGCGCGGCGGAACGTTTCCAGATTCACCTTGTCCTTTGCCCCGAGCGAGACGGTGGCAACCTGCGTGGACGGGTTGAAGCGGATGTCGCCGGTCTCCTTGCCGGGGGCGTCGGGCGCGATATTCTGCGGCGCGACTGCGAGGACAAAATGGATGCCTTGAACTTCCTTTTTCGTGCTGAGGGTGATATGGGTCATGGGTTCTCCTGTGTAATAAAAGTGACAGTCACTTCAAAGTGACTGTCACTTGTTTTCCACAAATTTCTTGATGCGCTTGAGCATTTCTTCGTGCGCGGTCTCGGCTTGTTTGAAGGCATACCCGAAGAGCATGTCGGGTGATTTCATGGTAATGGTTTCATGCAGGATCACACCGTCATCTTTGGGCGTCACTTTCGTTACGTTCGTGATGAAGGTGTTCGGCGACTGATACGCCTCTGTGTGGACGGTGTCTTCAGTAATGGAGATGATGTCCGCCTGATACTTGATCTTGAATTTGAACGGTCCCCATTGCAGGCTGTCGGTGATGAAATATCGCCGCACCCCGGCAGGTTCCTCTTTTGCGCGCTCCACCTTGACGATGAGCGGGTGGATCTTGTGATGGTTGCTGTAATCCGCGATGACATTGATGACCGTCTTCGCATCGGACTGGATGAATATCTCTTTTTCGAAGGTTCCCTGTTTCATGCGGTTGATTATACTTCCTGCGGGGTTTCCAAAAGTTCCTTGAAATGATCCATATCCTTTTGGGTGCGCCGGATGAAATTCTTTTTCAACAACGGACCGAGTAATTTCATGGCAAAGGTCTTGAATTTGAACTCTGCCTCCACGATCCATAACGTTTCATTGTCACTTTGTTCTTTGAATGAATGGCGCATCGGGTTATCTGTAAATTCATTTTCGTAAACCACATCATATTGATTGGGCTTATCAAGAACTGTGACCTTTTCGATCAGTGAAAATTCGCGTCCGCCCTCTTCAAAGGTCAACTTCGAGACTGCGCCCGGTTGTCCCTGCATCCCGCTGAGGAGTTCGGTCTTTGTGAGCGTAGACTGCCATTTGCTCATATTCTCCGGGTCTGTGAATGTCTTCCACACTTCCGCGCGGGGCTTGCTGATGGTGAGTTCAAGTTTGAATTTCATTTCGCCTTCAAAAATTCCAGAGTACGTGACCATGCGATTCGTGCGGCATCCGCGTTGAACTCGGGGCGGTCTTCTTCAAAGAACCAATGGCTCGTATTTGGATAAAAATGGAATTGCACATTCAGCCCTGCGGCTTGCATGTCGTTTTGCATGGCACGGATATATTTCTCGTCCTCCCATTCATCCTTCTCGGCAAAGTGACCGAGAACGTCCGCCTTGAGCCTGGAATACTCCGCTTCTCCTGCGCCATAGAACATCACGATCTTGTGGATGTCTGCCGAACGCGCCTCACTCAAGACAAGCGACCATGCCGCGCCCATCGAAAATCCGATGAGGGAGAACGGTTCTTTCTTGACTTGAGGCTGGTTCCGTAAAAAATCGGATGCTGCCACAGCGACATCATATTTCCGTTGTCCATCCAGTTCTTCCATGACCTGCTTGGCTTCATCAATGGTTTTGGCAACCCTGCCGTTGTTCAAGTCTGGTGCGAAGGCGGCGAATCCTTCTGCCGCGAGTTTGTCGCAGAGTTGCCTGAAAATTGGATTCAATCCCCACCAAGCATGGAGCACGATCACGCCGGGCGCATCTGGTTGGGCGGGTAATGCAAGGTAGCCTGCGGCTGGCTGTCCGTTTACATCGAAGGTGATATCCATTCCACTCATTGTTTATTCTCCTTTGTAAAACGCTCAAAACTTTTCTTTGTAAGGTTGGTAAGTTCCTTGAACAAGTCAGGCTCGACCTTCTTGAAGTTGAAACAGGATTTTCCCTGCATGTGTTTCTTCAATTCAGGTGAAATGTTTTCGAGCAGGTTGGGGAACATGTACACAGGCATCAGATAAAAAGAGACGTAATTCTTCTTGATCTGGGCGGAGCCAAAGAAGAGAGTACGCTTCCACTTTTCGCTGTAGGGACCGTCCAGGGAATAAGCCTCCGATGTGTCGGCGGTGACGGTCAGTTTGGATGCGTAGGGTTTGAGTATCTTTTTCAGTTCTTCGAATACCACTGGAAAATCATTAATACCCGGCATGATTCTTTCCTTTTCCACCAATATACATCCACTATACTTTATTTGTGTAGGACCAGTGCGTTTGAATGATCTGCCAGCGATCTCCATACCGGCGATAGACTTCGGTGCAATTCCAGCGGGATTCTGTTTTGCCGGAGTACGAGACATAATTGAACGTCAATACAGCGGCATCGCCGATGACTTGTACCAGCGGGTTGAGCAATTCGAACCTGTCGAGTTGAATTTTGCCCCGGATTTCTTTGTAGAGAGAAGTGAGAGCCTCAAGTCCGTCGACCCGTTTCTCGCGATAGGGATCAAAATAGACAATATCCGGTGCGCAGATCTCCAAAAAACCGGATGGATCACCGTGGATCCAGCGTTCGAGGGCTGCACATTCCATGTTAATGATCGTTGAGGAAATATCGGTTAGTTGCGTCATGTTTACTCCAATCACCTGCCAGTCGGCATCCTTACTGAACATTGACCTTGATATAGATCGGGTCGCCAAATGCGACTCCGCTACCGTCGAATGCCTGCCATTCGCTGACGAAGAAGTCGGCAGTGAATGGGGCGGTGAAGATGATCTGGATGACAGCCTGGGTCCCGGCGCGGGCGGGGAAGAGGGCGATCTCGTCAGGCGCGCTGAGGGACGAACCGCTGGTGCGTCTCAGGCGGTAGTTTGAATCCCAGTTGCAGGTGCCGCTGTTTTCGACCAGCCATTGCTTGTCCATGATTTCGCCAAAGTTAAAATTCGAGTAATCGTCTATGGTGATGTCCCTTATGAAGGTCAGGTCGTTGATGCACTCTTCCGGGCTGAGGGTCGGTTCGATGGCGGGGATCGTCGGTAGCGGCGAGGGTTGGACGATGATGACCTGTTGTGTGGGTTGGATGATGAACGTCGGTTCGATGAGCGAAGCCGGGGCGGTGGGCGGGATGAACGGCGTCGCTGTGGGAGCGGGGGAACAGGAGCACAGAGCAACACAGATGAACGGGATCAGAATTCGGCTGAGAGGGAAGCGGGGTTTCATATCCTTATTAAACCACGAAGACACGGAGACACTGAGATTTTTAAACTCCGTGTTCCGTGTCTCCTTGTTTACTTGTATGCGTGTTTAATTTTACGCTTCTTCGTCCGAGCCACCGCCGGAGTCTTCGCCTCCGCCGATCTCGAGCGGAAGGGCGATCTCGCCGCTGAGCGCCTTCTGGCGGATGACCGCGTCGATCTCGTTCATCAGGTCGATGTTCTGGCGCAGGTAATCCTTGGCGTTCTCGCGTCCCTGCCCGATGCGGATGTCGCCGTACGAGAAGAACGCGCCGCGCTTCTGGACGACTTCGAACTTGGTGGCAAGGTCGAGCACATCGCCGCTCTTGGAGATGCCTTCGTTGAACATGATGTCGAATTCGGCGGTGCGGAACGGGGGCGCAACCTTGTTCTTGACCACTTTGACGCGCGTGCGGTTGCCGATGACTTCATCGCCGACCTTGATGGCCTGGATGCGGCGCACGTCGAGACGGACGGAGGCGTAGAACTTGAGCGCCTGCCCGCCGGTGGTGGTTTCAGGGTTGCCGAACATGACGCCGATTTTCTGGCGTAACTGGTTGGTGAAGATGACGGCGGTTTTGGTTTGGTTGATGGCACCGGAGAGTTTGCGAAGCGCCTGCGACATGAGCCGTGCCTGCACGCCCATGGTGGCATCGCCCATATCGCCTTCGATCTCTGCGCGTGGGACGAGCGCGGCGACCGAGTCGATAACAACCACATCCACGCCGCCGGAGCGGACGAGGGTCTCGACGATCTCGAGCGCCTGTTCACCGGTATCCGGTTGCGAGACGAGCAGGTTGTCGATATCCACGCCGACACGCGCGGCATAGACCGGGTCGAGGGCGTGTTCCATGTCGATGAACGCCGCAGTGCCGCCCATCTTCTGCGCTTCGGCAACGATGTGCTGACAAAGGGTGGTCTTGCCGGAGGACTCCGGTCCGTAGATCTCGGTGATGCGTCCGCGCGGAACGCCGCCGACACCGAGGGCAATATCAAGGGAAAGCGAGCCGGTGGGGAAGGCTTCGGTTTCCATGTGCTTGGCTTCACCGAGACGCATAATGGAACCGTCGCCGTACCGTTTGAGGATATCGCCAACAGCCTTATCGAGCACGGCGCGCTTGGCGCCATCCACGTTGCGATTGGCCTGGTTTTCTTCCATTTGGGCGGCTTTGGATTCTTTGTTTGACTTTCGAGGGGACATGATTTATTTCTCCAATACGAGTGTACAGGTCTGAATTGTGTGTGGCCGAGAGTATAGCACAGATGTTCTGTTCGTCAAGGTGCGACCGTTACCGTCCCCGGTAAAAACTCAAGAGTTGGCACGGGCGGCGGGACGATCTTGAACCCATCTGCATCGGTGAAGGTGAAATAGGAAACCTGACCGGGGAAAATTTGGATCCAGAACTGCTGGTCCTTGCCTTTGTAATTCAGGAGCACTTTGTAAATGCCAGCGGGAAGGTCGCTTAGCACCAGGTTCTCCTGATAATAAGGATCGGGGTTGACGGTGCCAAGGGCGTACGTCCGCACGGTGCGCAGGGGAACCTCTGAAGGCAGGGGGCGCACTTCGACAGGATATTGGTTCAGGAACTTCCCCTCTTCATCCGTCAGGCTTCCAACCAGAACGCCCCAGCCCTGCGGCGGAGCTGTCCACAACTCGGGGTTGTAGGTACTGTAAAACGTGTTCGCTCCCAGACGCACTTCAAAATGCAAATGCGGACCCGTCGTGGCTCCCGTCGCGCCGACCAGACCGATCACATCGCCCGTTTCCACATGCTGTCCCTCATAGGCAATGATCTTGCTCATGTGAGCGTAGATCGTAAAAAGCTGTTGATCCTTGTAACCAAAATCATGTTTGATCACAACCGCCAGCCCGTAAGGATCGTTCTCGTTGCCGGGCGCTTCGGTGTACAACCCCCAGCCTGCCTGGATCACGGTGCCGGGTCCTGCGGCAAGGATCGGCGAGAAGTCCTCGGCATCGATATCCACACCGGTGTGGATGATGTTCGGCGCGAAGAAGACGCCTCCATAACGGTACTCGGCGAGGGGCCAGTTGACCGTATCCGCGGCGATGGGTCGGGCGAAGTAAAAATGATCGTATGCGGAAACAGACCACGGCACCGGATAAAGAGGCGGACGCCATCCCGAAACGGGTTCCGCTCCGGGGGTGGGGAGGACGAATCGAAACGGCTCGATCGTGGGACGCGGCGACGCGTCATTCCCAGCCGATGCCTGGGTCGCCATTTCGACGGCGATCACCGGCGTTGGAGTTGATCCCGTTTCCCCTCCTGTCGATGGAGCGGCGCAGGAGGCGAGCAGGAGGAAGAGTACGACAATAATGAGATTGCTTACCTGCACTCCCTGGCACCGCCCGCCAGGGCAGGTGTGCGCCAGGTGCAAGTGTCGTCGCGGAGCGATGCGCCGTTCCTCGCAATTACGGGATGATGATATCTTTATCATGGGATGATCGTGGGCGGCGTGGCTGTGATGGTGGGCGTGTTGGATGGGGTGGGCGTATTCGACGGCGTGGGTGTGTTACGCGGGGTGCGCGTGGAGGTGGGAGTGCGTGTGGCTGTGGCTGTGCGCGTGGGTGTGCGCGTGGGCGGCAGTAACGGTGTTGCCGTGACCAGCACTTCGGGCGGATATAACTGGAGCATGGCGGAATACCAGTCGAGATCATCGGTGAGGGCAAATTCTGTGAAGCGCGCGCCGCGATAGAAATTGCGCCAGTTCGGCAGGGCAGGGACGCGCTCCCAACCGTACTGCGCGGCGAGGGCGGTCACATCCACCCAATAACCGGACGGCACACTGCTATATTTGCCGCCCTGCTCATAGACCTTTGGGTCGAGGTTGTACCGCGCGGAGAGGTCCCACGGCAGGTTGTGGAGGGGGATGCCCAGCGAGCCATCCTGCGCCTGTGCGCGGAGGTATAAGCGCCAGTAGGTTTGTGAGCCATAGTCCTCGCGCACGGCGGTCATCCACCCTGCGTTGATCATGAGCGAGTTGATGGCGAAGGCGCGGCCCGAATAGAGCCAGTCCTCTTTGAAGCCGGGGTCGAGGGAAATGGTCAGGGGCACGAAGGCATTTTCCAGGCTTGCCAGCGCATCCCAGCCGGCTTCGCGTGTGACGCGTCCGCGCAGGGCGTTGAAGGCTTCATCGGCGAGGTCGTGCATCTGCGGGTAGGGCGCCTGCACGCCCGGAAGATCTACAAGCGACCAGCGCGCGTTCACACCGCTGTTGATGGGCGAACCGCTCGCCGCCCAGAGCGGGGCA
>JBFYRY010000025.1:0-34915 GCA_041302025.1 Chloroflexota bacterium
ATCAGGTCCGGCACGCCGCCCATCGCCTCTCCGCTATCGAACACGAGAGTGTAGCCAGACCATGCGCATGTGCCGGCATTCTTCAACCGCCAGGTCTTCTTGAATGTCGCGCCCGGCTCCACCGGCGTACCGTCGGGGATGGTCACATCTTTGACGAACAGCGCCGCATCACAAGCCGCAGTGGGCGATGTGACCGGTGTGTTTGTCGGCAGGGGCGCGAGCGTCGGCAGAGTGACGGCGGTATTCGTCGGCAGGGCCGGCAGGGTTGGCGGCAGGGTCGGTGTGTTGAACGGGGTGGACTGATTCAACTGTGCCTGCACCGTCAATGCCGCCGCAGTGAATATCGCATTAGGCTCATCCGTTGCAGGTGTATTCGAAGGCATATTGCATGCCGAAACCGTGAATATCACGATCAATAAAAAAGTGGAAATGGCAAGTAATGATTTGGACATTCTTTTCTCCTCGTGAGTGAAACTCATTGTACACGAATGTAGACGAGCTGAAACTCCCCTTTGTTCCTAAACAAAAACCCTCTCCCAATGGGAGAGGGCGACAGGAGGGATATTTCGCTTCGATCACGCTCAGCGCAGGCTTTCCAAGCCCTTCGACGCGGCTCAGGACAAGCCTCAGGCTGTTTCGTGGACCCCAGCCATCAACAAGCCCAAATGTTCACGCGTCGCGTCCTTGCGATCCACCGTGGCAACGATCTGACCGCGGTACATCACTGCAATGCGGTCCGCCAGCGACATGATCTCGTCCAATTCAGCAGAGATGAGCAGGACACCCACGCCGCGGTCGCGCATGGCGATGATCTCCTTGTGAATGTATTCGATCGAGCCGACATCCAGACCGCGCGTCGGCTGTGAAGCGACCAGCAATTTGATGGGTCTGCTCAATTCGCGCGCCACGATCACCTTCTGCTGGTTCCCGCCGGAGAGTTTCCCCGCGTTCACAAAAGCAGACGGTGTTCGTACGTCATATTCCTTGATCAGTTTCTGCGCGTTGGCATCCACCTGGTTCTGCTGAATGACGATGCCCTTTGAGAAACGCGGCTGATAATAATCACACAGCACCATATTATCTGCCACGCTGTAGCTCATCACCAGTCCGTGCCGCTGGCGATCCTCGGGGATGTGTGCCAGTCCCGTTTCCGTGATTTGACGCGGTGGCTTGCCGGTCAGGTCCCTGCCGGAGAGGGTAAAACGTCCGCTTTCGATATGACGCAAACCCGTCAGCGCTTCTGCCAGTTCGGTCTGTCCATTTCCAGCCCGCGCACGTCTTTCACGTGCAGGTCTTTCACCTTCAAAACTTCTTCGGCGGGTTTGGCAGGTCCCTTTTGAACGGTCAGGATCACCTCGCGTCCCACCATCATGGAAGCCAGTTTTTGCTCGTTGGTCTCCCTGGGTACCGCTGTTCCAACCACGCGGCCCGCGCGCATCACGGTGATGCGGTCCGCCACCGCCAGCACTTCCTTGAGTTTGTGCGTGATGAAGATGATGGAGACGCCCTTCCCGGTCAGGTCGCGCATGATGCGGAAGAGTTCCTCCGCTTCCTGCGGGGTCAACACGGCGGTGGGTTCATCGAGAATGAGGATATTCGCCTTGCGATACAGCGCCTTGACGATCTCGACGCGTTGTTGAATGCCCACGGGCAGGTCGCCGACAATCGCATCGGGATCAACATCCAGTCCGTATTGATGCGAGAGGTTCCGCACCTTTTGCGCCACTTCCCTGCGGTCCAGTTTCACAAGCGGATTTTCGTTCGGCGCCGCGCGATGGGATGTCTCCTCGCCGAGCATGATGTTTTCTGTCACCGTGAAGACCGGGATAAGCATGAAGTGCTGGTGCACCATGCCGATGCCGTGCTTGATCGCATCGCGCGACGAGTTGAGCCGCATCCTGTTCCCCTCGACGGTTACCTCGCCCGATTCGGGATGGTAGAGCCCGTAGAGGATGTTCATCAACGTGGATTTGCCCGCGCCGTTCTCGCCGAGCAATGCATGGATCTCGCCTTTGCGGAGATCGAAGTTCACTTCGTCATTCGCAAGAACACCCGGAAATTTCTTGGTGATGTTTTTGGCTTCGAGAACAATGGAGGCGGTTTCGTTTTTTGCCATGTTATTTCTCGTAGGGCACACCGTCTGCCGCGGGCGGGGTGGTGCGGCCAATGATCCCGGTCAGGATGATCATGGTCAGAATGTATGGGATCAACCCCACCACATAGGATTGCTGCAGGAACGCCCATTGCGCAGGGATGGCCTCGCGGAACAACTGCAGTTTGATGTTCAATGCCTGCGATGCACCGAAGACCAGCGCGGCGGTCCATGCACCGATGGGCGTCCAATTGCCGAAGATCATGGCGGCGAGTGAGATGAAACCGCGCCCGTTCGTCAGCAAAGGCTCAAAGGACGGCACAGACTCGATGGTGAAGTATGCCCCCGCCAGCCCAGCCAACGCGCCGCCGATGATGACGTTGGCATAGCGCATCCTGAACACATTGATACCAACCGTGTCGGCGGCTTTGGGATGTTCGCCAACCGCGCGGGTGCGCAATCCCCAGCGCGTATTGAAGAGCACATAATGAGCGATGAACACCAGCGCGATGGCGCTGATGGCGATCGGTCTTTGATCAAGAACCGTATTGAATGCCCGGATGAACTCCGTGCATTCTGCATTTGCACCGCAAATGGATTTGAACGCCTCGGTAAGCGGAACGTGGATGTTCAACAGCGTTCCGGGCGAGTTTGGAACCTGCCCGCCAAAGACACTTCCCTTGCCGAAGAACATTTGCCGGTTGAGAAAACCCGTCAGACCCACTGCAAGGATGTTGATGACCGTGCCGCCGATGATCTGGTCCACTTTGTAGGTGACCGAGAGCACCGCCAGCAGAAGCCCCATCAAGGCGCCGGTGAAGACCGCAAAAAGGAGCCCCACGAAGATGCTGATGCCCTGTTCGAAACCAAAGACATGGTACATGTAGATGGCGGCAAGCCAGCCAAAAAATGCCGAGGAGAGCATCATGCCCTCGATGCCGATATTGACCACACCCGAGCGCTCGCAAAAGACACCCGATAATGCACCAAGGGTAAGCGGTGTTGCCACAGCAATGGTCGTCGCCATCATACTGGTGATGATGATAATGGCTGATGACTCTGTGCGCCCGATCAACACGACAACCCCGAACAGGATGACAATGATCAGAAAGATAAAACCGAAACGTCTCCAGTCCATGGTTTCTCCTAGCCTCCCCAGCCGCGCGTCAGCACCACTCGCTCGCCCTGTGCCTTGATGCGGTAGATGTAGCGGATGATGGCGTCTGCCGCAACGAATAAAAGGATAAGCGCCTGAAGCATCGAGATCAGGTCAACGGGCATTTGCGTGAGGAACTGCATCCGGGTCGCTCCGTTGCGCATGGCGGCAAAAAGGATGGCGGCAAGCACCACACCCAATGGATGTGATTTGCCTAAAAGGGCGATGGCGATAGCGTCGAAGCCGTAGCCAATTGAAAATCCGAGTTCGTGGCGGTAATTCAATCCCGTCACCTCGATTGTCCCAGCCAGTCCCGCCAGCATACCGGAGATCGCCATGGTCAGGATAACCGTGCGTTTGACATTGATACCCGCATATTTCGCCGCATCGGGGTTCGCACCGACGGTACGGATCTCGAACCCGAGCGTGGTCTTGTTGAGAAGCCACCAGACAAACCAGGCGACCAGCAGTGCGAATACGAATCCCCAATGGATGCGAAGCCCATCAAAGATCGTGGGAATGCGCGCGCCATCCGCGATCAACGGCGTGCGGGCGATCACGTTATTCGGATCCCTGTCCTTCATGGGACCATTCAATAAAAATGAAATGGAGTTCAGCGCGATGTAGTTCATCATGATCGTATTGATGACTTCGTGTCCCCCGGTGTATGCCTTGAGAAAACCGACGATTGCCGCCCATAACGCGCCCGCCGCAATACCGATGAGGATCGTCAACGGCAGGTGGATGATAGCGGGAATTTCAACGCCGAGCCATTCCGGCAGGGCATACCCGATCAGCGCTGAGACGGTTGCACCGAGCGCCAGTTGTCCTTCCGCACCAATGTTGAACAACCCGCCTTTGAACGCAAGTGCCACCGCCAGTCCGCCAAAGATGTAGGGGGTTGCCCAAACAGCCGTTTCACTGAGCGCTTTTGCAGAACCAAATGAGCCGTCTATCAAACCATAGTAAGCCAGGAACGGATTTCCCCTCACAGCGGCAATGATGATTCCGCCCAAAACAACCGCGGTCAGGATCGCCAAAAATGGAATCAACATGGCATCCAGGGCAGATCGTAACAAATTCTTAATGGACAAGCCCGGTTTCGTCTCGGATTGCATGGAATCTCCGCATACACCTGTGATGAATTTCCCGAATTATATCACCTGAAACTCTCACTCCAAAATTGCATTTGAACTTGATATGGAATCAAAAAGGGAAGAGACTTTCGCCTCTTCCCTTCCTTTACAAACTTCAATTACTAGGGTTTTGCGGGTGAAACATTGGTCTTGATCGAGCCGTCGAGCAGACCGGCATTGATCTTTTCCATCTCCGCCTTCACATCAGCGGGAACTTCACCATCGAGATCGTGGAAGGGGGCGTAGCTGGCGGCGCCGAAATAGTTACCGACGGGGAAGTTGCCTTCCTTTGCCATTTTGGTCAAATCGAAGACGCCCGGAGTAATGAGCTTCATCGCGCTGGAGAGCATGCGAGGAGCGGCTTCGGGCAGGGTCAGGTACTGGTCGGTATCCACGCCGATGGCGTAGGCGCCAGCCTGGGCGGCAGCGGTGATCGCACCGTTACCGGTGATGCCACCACAACCGAAGATCGCATCCGCACCCTGGTCCATCATGGAGTTGGCAGTCGCGGCGCCCCACTCGGGGTCGGTGAAGGTCTTGTCGAAGCCGACATCGCTGTGATACACAACGAACACTTCAGTGGTGGTACCCTTCATGCCATCGGCATACGCGGCACCGGCTTTGTAGCCTTCACCAAAGCGCCAGACGGGCGGGACCACATCGGTACCACAGACGGCGCCGATCTTGTTGGTCTTGCTCATCATCGAGGCGAGAGCGCCAACAAGGAAACCGGCGTTATCCTCAGGGAAGTTCAAACCAACGACGCCGGGGGTCTCAGCGGCCTGGAACTGGTCCACACCGATGAACTTGACGTTCGGATAGGTCGCGGCGGCCGCAATGGTCGCTTCGCCCATGCCGAAACCGACGGTCACGATCACATCGTAGTTCTCATCGGCAAAGGTGGCGATATTCTTGGCGTAATCCTTTGAGTCGGCGGTTTCGATGTAGTTCACGACCGCGTCCAATTCCTTCTCGGCGCGCTGGGCACCTTCCCAGGCAGACTGGTTGAAGGACTTGTCGTTGATCTTACCAACATCAGTCACCAGACCCACGCAGAAAGTCTTCTCATCCGCACAGTCCGGTGTCGCAGGGGCACAGGCAGGCAGAATCATGGCGGCGACTAAAAGCACCGCGAGCAAAACGAACAGCTTTTTCATATTTCTTCTCCTATTGAAATTTGAATGACTGGGTTCATTGTGAAACCCATCTCAAGACTAGTATACATTTACTTCAACCATTCGACAAGCCGGTTGTTAAAGAACGTGACAAATGTCCGGATATGGCGGGTTTTTAAGCGGGATGGAACGCCTCGCTTCGTACCAAGCCGGAGGCTGATCCCGTTACCCGGACGTTGCCTCCCCGCGTTTGACGCCGGAAATAAGCACAAGCGCGATCAGCAGGGTAATAGGCGCCAGCGACATCACAGCATTGTAATTCCCGCCGGTCAGGTCGATCATCAGACCGTTCGAGATCGGTCCGAGGATGGCGGATAATGTAGAGAACAGATAATACAAGCCGGTGAAAGTGCCGATGCGTTCGATGCTGGTCATGTCCACCACCATCGGCAGGGAGTTGATATTGATCAGCGACCAGGCGATGCCCGCACTCATCAGGAAGAGGCTGATGCCGAGAATTTCGCCGAGCACTGGAAGTTTGGTCAGCACATTCGTCAGCGTGGCAGCCGGGGTGAGCGAGATGCCGAAGATCGTGGCGGCCAGCAGGATGATACCCACGGAGATCGTGCCGCGCCTGCCAAACTTCCCACCGACGAAACCCGAGGGGATGGCGAACAAAACGAAGAGAAGCGACATGTGACCCAGCAGGCGGCTTCCATCCGCTTCGGGGAGACCGAGATGGTTTTGGGCATATAAAGTGAAGAAGGCTTCAATGGCAGTGTAACCGAGGAACCAGAAGAAGATGGCGAACAGCAGGCGTAAGGTGCTCTTATCCTTGTCCTTTGAGACCTGCACCACACTGCTGATAATGTTATACCGCTCGGTCTGGACGAACTCCTCTGGTTCCTTGATGAAGAAGAAGACCATCAACGCCGCCATGATAACCAGCCCCGAACCGACCCAGAAGGGCAATCCAGGATTGATCTTGTACATGGCGCTCCCGGCAAGGAAGGCGATAATGCCTCCCACTCCGCCCATGAAATTGATGATGCCGTTCGCCTGGGAGCGTTTCTCAGAGGGGGTGATATCGGGCATGAGCGCGACCACCGGAGTACGCCAGAATGCCATGGCAAGGAAGAAGGATGTGGTGCACGCGACAAAGAACGGCAGGATGGCGGCAACGGGTATTAGCCCAAATGCCACCGCCGAGACGGGGACGCCAATCAGGATGAATGGCATGCGCCGCCCGATCTTTGTACGCACACTGTCCGACCAGGGACCGACCGACGGCTGGATGAACAACGCGGCGATGTTATCCAGTGCCATGAAGATACCGATGATGCGCGCCGGAAGATCGAACTTATCCTGTAAGAATATCGGCACATACGAGTTGTACAGGGCGTTCAAAATACTAACGCCAAAAAAACCAAAGCCAAGTAGAAAGATCCTGCCGTAACTGAATTTCATGGTCTCCTCCAGTTTTTTGATCTAAAGATCGAAGGTTCAAGGTTGAAAGCAATGCCCTGAGCTTGTCAAAGGGTCAAACGTCTTGACCTTCAACCTTTGACCTTAGACCTTGAATGAACTTCTTATCTTTTTCAGTCAGTTCCGCTTTCTCCAGCATATCGGGTCTTTTGTTGAATGTGCGCAATAATGATTGCTCTCTGCGCCATTCATCTATTTTGGCGTGGTTACCGCTGGCGAGTACATCGGGCACCTTCCAGCCGCGGAACTCTGGGGGTTTGGTGTAATGTGGATATTCGAGCAAGCCCATGGAATGCGAGTCGTCCTCTGCGCCAGTGGGGTCGCCGAGCACGCCGGGAATGAGACGTGAGACCGCATCGATGATCATCAGCGCAGGGAGTTCTCCGCCGGTGAGCACATAATCGCCGATGGAGATTTCATCGGTGACGAGATGCTCGCGGATGCGTTCGTCCACGCCTTCGTAGCGGCCGCAGAGCAGGGCAATGCGCTCATAACGGGATAACTCCTCCGCCACGCGTTGCGTGAAGACCCGTCCCTGAGGAGTTAATAAGATAACGGGAACAACTGTCGGCTGAGTGTGAAGCGTCCGCGAAGCGTGTCCCAAAACGGATTCAACCGCCTCGAAGACCGGCTCCGGTTTCATCACCATGCCGCCTCCGCCTCCGTAGGGCGTGTCATCAGTGGTGTGGTGCTTGTCGTGGGTGTAATCGCGGATGTTGTGGACGCGCACGTCGATCAATCCCCGCTGGCGGGCGCGATTCAATATGCTTGTATCGAGATAGGGAGGGAAGACTTCAGGCAGGAGTGTAAACACATCGAACTGCATGACGGAATTCTATCATCATCTTTCGTCCCTTCGATAAACTCAGGGCAGGCTTTCTTCTTTCATTTTATGCTTAATATTTTCATGGTAATATGAATCTATGTATTTACCGAAAAGCAGTCGCTGGAGCATGAATCGCCGAAAAAGGCGCCCGAATTATTTTGCATGGACGATTTTCGGGCTGGTTTTGCTCTTTGGATATTATTTCAATCAGGTGTACCTGCCGACCCAGCCGAACCCGTTCGAGGCAACACCCACCGCGACGCGTTCCCCGGAATCGTATGTGACCGAGGCGGAGGCGCTCTTCAAAGACGGGAAATTGCTCCAGTCCATGGAGGCTTATAAAGAGGCGATACGCTCCTCGCCGCAGGATTCCACGCTGTATGTGGCACTGGCGCGCCTGCAGGTGTGGGCAGGTCAATATGCAGAGGCGCAGACCAACGCCGAGAGCGCGTTGTTGTTGAATTCGAAGAACGCGCTGGCACAGGGTGTGCGCGCCTGGGCGCTGGATTTTCAGGGCAGGAATTCCGAGGCGATGGATGCCATCGAACAGGCTGTGGCGGCGGACCCGAATAACGCGTTGATCCAGGCGTATTACGTCGAGATCCTGACCGACGCCGGTTTCGACAACTACCCCAAAGCGGCGGAACAATCCCTAATCGCGCTGGCGCTCGACCCGAACATTGTGGAGACGCGCCGCGCCCGCGCCTACATCTACTCGGCAACCACCGGCTATGAACAAGCCACTTTGGAACTGGCAGAGGCGATCAAGATCAATCCGAATATTCCGATCCTGCACATGGAACTGGCGGATAATTACCGCATCCTGCAAGCCACAGACAAGGCAGTGACGGAGTATACGCTGGCAAATACGCTGAATCCCTCCGATCCCGACCCTGAATACCTGATCTCCCGCACGTATGCGGGTGTCGGCGATTATGCCAAGGCGGTACAGTACGCCGAACAGGCGATGAAGGATGACCCTGCCAGCGCCAAATTGCACGGCAACTATGGCGTGATGTTGTACCGCAACCTGCGCTGGTCTGAGGCGGTGGACCAACTCCGTATTGTGGTCTATGGCGGCAAGACGGAGGACAACCGTGAGATCGCGCCTCTTCCACTGGACCCCAATGACCGGTTCTCCATCGAGTTCCATTACACATACTCCCTGGCACTCGCACGCCAGAACCAGTGCGGTGAGGGATTGCAGATCGTCCAACTCCTGCAGAGCAGGGTGCGCTCGAATGAAGATGCCATGGCGGCGGCGGATAAAGCCATCGAGATCTGCCAGGAGAATTTAGACAACCCGGCGGTGGATACGCCCGTCCCGCCTGTGGATGCAACCGCCACACCGCTCCCCAACTAACGAATGAACGTCAATCCTCGTCGTCCCATTTTTAATCGCAGACCTCAGGCAAACATCTATCGCATGTTCGTCTGGGTTGTGATGCTGTTGGGCGGGGTGTGGATGCTCCAGCAGATCGACCGGGGCGAGATCCAGCCATTGTTCCTGCCGACACCCATTCCGACGCGTTCAACGGCATCGTATGCGCTGGAGGGGGATGCGAACTTCAGCGCCGGGAAAGTGGAGGCGGCGATTCTTGCCTACCGAAATGCTGTTGAGGCGGACCCGAACAACGCCGAAACCTGGTGGAAACTGGCGCGCATCCAGACATACTCATCCACCTTCGTCATCACGAACGAGGAAAAGAAGGCGCGCTTGCAGGAGGCGCTTCAATCCGCCACGAAAGCGGTGGAACTCGCACCCGATGACAGCACCGCCCGCGCCGTCCGCGCCTTTGTGCTGGACTGGAACGCCAACCGGAACTTTTATACCGCCGAAGAAGTGCAGGACTTTTTGATCGAGGCGGAGAATGAAGCCCTGCAAGCCCAGCAATTGGATAGTTCCAATGCGCTGGCGCTTGCATACTACGCGGAAGTCCTTGTCGATCAGCAGAAATGGGACCAGGCGGAACTCATCATCAAGCAGGCGCTGGATATCGACGACTCGCTGATGGACGTACACCGCGTCTATGCCTATGTGCTGGAGACGCTGGCGCAATACAACCTGGCAATCACGGAATATGACAAGGCAATTGCCATCGAGCCCAATCTCACCTTCTTATATCTAAGCGCGGGGGTGAACTATCGCCGTCTCGCCTCCGAGATCGACGATTTAGATGCGGCACGCCCGGTCTATGAAAAATCGCTGGAATACTTCGACAGGGCGGCAAAGATCAACAAACAATTACAGATCAATGACCCGGGTCCGTACCTGTCCATTGCGCGGACGTACACCCAGTTGGGCGAGTTCTTTATCGCGGCGCGCAACGTGCAAACCGCCCTCAGTTACCAACCGACGAACCCCGAGATCTACGGGCAATTGGGACTGGTCTACTTCCGCTCGCGTAACTATGAAGGCTCGATCTATTCCCTGCAATGCGCGACCTACGGCTGTTCCGGGGAGGATTCCTGCCTCGGGCGCGGGCTGGAAAGGTGTTTCCCAAACCTGAATGAGAATCCTGTCGATGTGCCGGGACAGACGATCTCGCCAAATACCATCGTCTATTACTACACGTACGGTTCCGTACTTGCCGCCTTGAGCCGCCCGGCGGATAACAAATGCGACCTGGCAATGAAGGTGCTGAACGATGTGAAGACCGAGGTCAACAACAACCCGGAAGCCTACGTCGAAGCCCGCGAAACGATCCTGTTCGATATCGTCCAGCCGAGCGAATTCATCTGCGAGTCCCTGAACGAGGGCACGGTACCAGCCTCCCCGGTCCCGCCTGATGCGATGACGGATGCCACGCCCACCCCGTTGCCCAATTAACGGCACATCTTGTAGGGCGGTGTATCAGAGCTTTATAAGAAATCCAATACTCCTCTTGACTTCGGTCTTTGGTTTCGGTATCATACGATTAGCACTCTATAGGCTGGAGTGCTAATTTCGTGATTATGCAAAAACTGCAAAAAACCAAATCCTATCAGGAGGTCTAGCAATGGCAAGTAAGTTGAAATTGAAACCCCTTGGCGGACGTGTGATCGTGGAGCCGATCGAGCAGGAAGAAATGACTGCCGGCGGCATCATCCTCCCCGAAACCGCAAAGGAAAAACCGCAGGAAGGCAAGATTCTGGCGGCGGGTCCCGGTGAACGCGATGAGGACGGCAAACGCATCGCCATGGACGTCAAAGTGGGCGACAAGGTGCTGTATGCCAAGTACTCCGGCACCGAAGTAAAAGTGGATGGCAAGAAACTGCTCATCCTGCGCGAAAGCGACATTCTCGCCATCGTGGAAGGATAATTCGGAGGTAATGAACAATGGCTGCTAAACAACTCGTCTTTTCAGAAGACGCCCGCCGCAAACTCAAGAACGGTATGAACATCGTCGCGAATGCGGTGAGCGCAACCCTCGGTCCCAAGGGACGCAACGTGGCAGTGGACCGCAAATTCGGTTCCCCCACCGTCACCCATGACGGCGTTTCCGTCGCCAAGGAGATCGAACTCGAAGATCCGTTCGAGAACATGGGCGCTCAGCTCCTCAAGGAAGCCGCCCAGAAGACCAACGATATCGCCGGTGACGGCACCACCACCTCCACCGTGCTGGCTCACGCCATCGTGAACGAAGGCTTGAAGGCGCTCGAAGCCGGTTACAACCCGATGCTCCTCAAGAACGGCATCTCCCTCGCCACCGAATCGGTCGTGGAAGAACTCCGCAAGATGTCCGTTAAGATCGACACCCGCGAAGAGATCGCATCCGTCGCGACCAACTCCGCTGCAGATGAAGAGATCGGTGAACTTATTGCCGATGTGATGGACAAGGTCGGCAAGGACGGCGTCATCACCGTTGAAGAATCCAAGTCCCTGCAGTTCGAGACCGAATTCGTCGAAGGTATGCAGTTCGACCGCGGCTACCTCTCCGCTTATTTCATCACCACCACCGATAAAATGGAAGCCGTGATCACCGAGCCGTACATCCTCATCAACGAGAAGAAGATCTCCGCGGCTCAGGATATCGTCCCCATCCTCGAAAAACTCGTCCAGATCGGCAAGCGCGAACTGGTCATCATCGCCGAAGACATCGACGGTGAAGCCCTCGCCACGCTCGTCCTCAACAAACTGCGCGGCATGTTGAACGTGCTCGCCGTCAAAGCCCCGGGCTTCGGCGACCGCCGCAAAGCCATGTTGCAGGATATCGCCATCCTCACCGGCGGCACCGTGATCTCCGAAGAGACCGGCCGCAAGCTCGAAACCACCACATTGCAGGACCTCGGCAAGGCAGAGAAGGTTGTTTCCGACAAGGAGAACACCACCGTCATCGGCGGCAAGGGCAAGAAGAGCGAGATCGAAGGCCGCATCAAGGAAATCCGCGCCGAGATCGATAAGAGCACCAGCGATTACGACAAGGAAAAACTCCAGGAACGCCTCGCCAAGTTGAGCGGCGGCGTCGCCATCATCCGCGTGGGTGCCGCGACCGAGACCGAGATGAAGGAAAAGAAGCACCGTGTGGAAGACGCCCTCTCCGCCGCGCGCGCCGCGGTTGAGGAAGGCATCGTCCCCGGCGGCGAGATCTCCCTCATCAACGCCTCCAGCAAGCTGGATAAACTGGCGAAAGAGAATGCCGATGAAGAGAACGAAGAGATCCGCGTCGGCATCAACATCGTCAAAAAGGCGCTCGAAGCCCCGATCCGCAAGCTTGCCTCGAACGCCGGGCAGGACGGCTCCGTCATCATCGACACCGTCCGCCGCACCGCCATCGAGAAGAAGAACAAGAACATCGGCTACAACGTGCTCACCGGCAAATATGTGGACATGATCGAAGCCGGCGTCATCGACCCGGTCAAAGTGGTGCGCGGCGCGCTCGAGAATGCCGCATCCATCGCTTCGATGATCCTCACCACCGATGTGCTCATCACCGACATGCCCGAGAAGGACAAGGCTCCTGCCATGCCTCCTGGCGGCATGGGCGGAATGGATTACTAAACCATTCAACCTTGTATGGGCAGGTCTCAGACCTGCCCATACTTTTTAACGTATAATCGGGGACGATGTTTTCTCAACGTACTTCATCCATCTGGATATCCTGGAAGCACACCGGGACCGTGTTATTGACCCTGAGCCTCGCACTCGGACTCTCTGCATGCGCGGTTCTTTCCACGCCTGTGCCTGCCACCTTACCCCCCGAACCGACGCTCACGCCCGAGCCTCCCACCGCCACCCCTGAACCGATGGCTCTCACCGTTAACGGAGAGGGTATCACCTTCCCCGAGTTCGACGCGGAAGTGGCGCGTTACACCGCCGCGCAAACCGCGCTGGGCAAAACCGTTGATTCCGCCTCCGCCGCCAGCACGGTGATCGAAGACCTGGTGGCTCAGATGCTCCTCGCCCAGGCGGCGCGCGCGGACGGCTTCGCCCTCGACGATGCGGCATTACAGGTGCGCATCGATTCGCTTGCGGCGCAGGTCGGCGGCGCGGACGCGTTATCAGCGTGGCAACAAAGCCACGGGTACACGGACCAGACTTTTCGGTCGGCGTTGAGGCGTGCGGCAGAATCCGCCTGGATGCGTGACAGGATTATTTCAAACGTCCCCGGTACCGCCGAACAGGTACACGTCCAGCAAATTCTGCTCTATAATCAAGACACGGCTCAGAACTTTCTCCTCCAATTAAATGGCGGAACCGATTTCAACGAACTGGCATTGCGGGCGGACCCGCTGACACGGGGCGACCTGGGCTGGGTGCCGCGAGGCTACCTGCTCGATGCAAGGATCGAGGAAGCCGCGTTCAACCTGCAAGCGGGCGGGCATAGCGATGTGATCGCCACCGACGTGGGATTTCATATCCTGAGGATCCTTGCGCGCGACCCGGCGCGTCCGCTTTCACCCGATGCCTACCTGGCTTTGCAGGAACTGGCATTGAAAAAATGGGTCGAGGAACAGAGACTATCGGCAAGTGTGGTGCTTGCGCCGCAATAGGAATATGGAGCAATATCAATGAGTGACGAATTCAATTTTGACGGAAAACAAACAAAACAATCATCCGGCGGTGCGGGCATGGATATGTGGGACATGCTTTCCATCCTGGTGTTGATCGTTACAGCATTCATCGGTTTGTATTTCCTGGTCATCTTTATTTTCCCAACCTCGAGCCTGAATATTTTACCGCCCGGCGGAAGAGCCGTGCCGACCATGACCCTCACGCCCGAACCCATCAAACTAGATGCGACCTGGACCCCCAGCCCAACCTTGGAACTCACCCCGAGCAATACGCCGCGCCCCACGTTTACACCGTTTTCCACCAACACGCCGTTCTCGCTCGTGCCGCCGACCAGGACACCCAAACCGACGAACACACCCAAGGCGCCATTCGGTGCCATCTCGGTCTCCAATGTCGAGAGCACCCTCATTCATCCCGAACTCGCCTGTAACTGGGCGGGCATCGGCGGGGCGGTTGTGGATGTGAACAACAGCCCGGTCATCGGCATGGTGGTCGTGTTGCGCGGTTCACTGGACGGGAAGTCGATCGAACAGCAGACCGTGACCGGCGTCAACAAGGAATATGGTCCTTCCGGTTTTGAGTTCGTGCTGGGAAGCGCCCCCGTGGCATCGAGTAAAACGTTATACGTCCAACTTGTGGATTTGCAGAATATCCCGTTGTCTGAAAAGGTGTTCGTAACCACCTCCACCGATTGCGGCAAGAACCTTGTGATCGTACGGTTCAAGAAGAATAGGTAAGAACCATTAAATGCAAAAGGTGACTGTCACTTCGCGGTGACAGTCACCTTTTTTGTTTTCTACACTGCCACATTCCAGTGCAGGTACTTGTCATTCCTGCCGCGGATGATATCCTCGTACATCGCGCGTAATTTTGATGCCACCGGTCCCATCACACCTGCGCCGATGGGACGATGGTCCACTTTCGTTACGGCGGTGATCTGCGCGGCGGTGCCGGTCAGGAAGATCTCCTCGGCGATGAACACTTCCGTGCGGTCGATGGAACGCTCGACCACCTCTAGACCCAGTTCGCGCCGCGCCATCTCGATGACCGATTTGCGCGTGATGCCTTCGAGGATATTATCGGTCACGGGCGGTGTGACCAGCACACCGTCCCTCAGCATGAAGACGTTCATGGCTGTTCCTTCCGAGACGTGTCCGTTGTTATCCAGCACCAACGCCTCATCGAAGCCCGCCAGGTTCGCGTCCGTTTTGATGAGCGCGGAGTTGGCGTATGCGCCGGAGACCTTGCCGCGCGCCGGAATGACGTTATCGTCGATGCGCCGCCAAGAGGAGATGGTCACGTGCGCGTTGGTGTCGTTCGTCACGTACTTGTCGAATCCGGTCACGAACATGCTGAACTCGTCCCTGAGGTTGTGAAGGCGCACGCCGATGCCCATGTCTGCCTTGTAGATGGTGGGACGCAGGTACACGTCCTGTTGCCAGTTGTCGGTGCGGAGAAGATCGAGCGTGAGCTGGATCAATCCATCTTCGTCGTACTGGCACCGCATCGACATGATACGCGCGGAGTGTAATAACCGCCTGAAATGATCGTAGGGACGAAAAACGAAGAGACGTTTCTTCTCTTCGTTCCAATAGGCGCGCATGCCGCTGAATACGGACGTGCCATATAAAAAGCCGTGCGTGGCTATATTAATTTTTGCGTCAGAAAACGGGACGATCTTTCCCTCAAAGAATGCGTGCTTCGAGAGATCCACAAGTACACCTCCAAAATTGGGATTGTGACCGGCTCTTGCATCGGGATTATACCTGATTCATTTTGAGGAGATGGGAAAGCGCAATTCGCGACAGATGTATTTTATAATCCACCCATGACACACATCCGCGCCGCCATCAAACATTTCTGGACCCGCGATAGCAGTATCCTGCTGGGCGGGTTCTTTGCCGTCTGCCTGCTGATCGTCTACGTCTGGTGGCCCCTGGCGGAGGAGGCGCTTGCCTACGTGGATTGGTCCGGTCCCTGGTGGCGCTACATGGACTGGCTCCTGCTCGGCATCTTCGGCTTCATGTCGCTGACGATCATCGCAAAGGCGAATCTCAAAACCGATTTGCTCATCGTCTTTGTAGGCATGTGCGGCGGTCTCGCCATCGAGAGCTGGGGAACACAAACCAATCTCTGGCACTATTACACCGCCGAACGCCCCCCGCTTTGGATCATCCCTGCCTGGCCCATCGCATCACTTTCCATTGACCGCATCACAAGACTTCTGGATTGGACTCTCAGCCGCCTGACTCTCAAACCGACCACTTTCCACTTTCTACTTTCTACTCTTTACTGGCTGACCTTCGCTTCTTTTCTAAGCCTGATGCTGGTCTTTACAGCCCCGACCTTTGACAAATCCTATACCTGGCTCTCGCTTGCCTTGTGCATTCTCCTCATCCTGACGCCCACCGATTACCGCTTTGCCCTGTTGACCTTTGTCGCGGGCGCCGGGCTGGGATATTTCCTCGAGTTGTGGGGCACCACGCGCGAGTGCTGGATCTACTACACCATGCAAAAGCCTCCGCTGTTTGCGGTGTTGGCGCATGGGATGGCGGCGGTCACTTTTTGGAGGGCGGGGTTAATGGTGAAAATACTTTGGGGGAGACTTGGCTTCTCGAAGCCTCGGCAGGTATCGGCTGGGGAAGAAGCGTAATTCGTCCGCTAGTGACATAAAGCACTTGACACAGGGGGGAATCGTCCTATAATGTGACCTCCAGGTCATATGACCTGGAGGTCACATTTTTATGCCAAAACAAACCTTCCTCAACCTCCCCGAAGAAAAACGAAAAGTCATCATTGATGCGGCGATAGATGAATTCGCAGAATACGGTCTGGAGAACGCATCCACGAACCGCATTGTTGCGAACAGCGGCATCTCAAAGGGAAGTTTCTACCAGTATTTTGAAGACAAGCAGGATGTGTTCATGTACCTGCTCATGGTGCTCGAACAGGAAAAAATGGCGTACTTCAAAGGCAAGCACCCGCCGAGCAATAACATGGATACATTTGGTTATTTCCGATGGATGATCAAGACGGGCATGGAGTTCAATACCTCCCACCCACTGCTGACGCAAGCCATCAGCCGCGTAATGTTCGGCGAGGGGCTGTATTACGGGAACACATTTGCCGACGTCCGTGAGAGAACATCGCGAGGCCTCAAGGCGATGATCGAGCAGGCCATCGCGAACGGTGAAGTGGACCCAAGCGTGGACGTGGAACTGGCTGTGATGATCATGGAAACATGGAGCAATGCCATCAGCACATATGTGTTGAACGAGGGCATGAAGCAGAAAGACATAATGAAATGGGTGCGCTCGCCGAGGGTCCAGGAAAGAATTGACAAGATGTTATACGTGATGGAATACGGATTGCGTAAAACGGAATCTGAATTTACAAAGAGTTTCTAGAGAAAGGAAATCACCATGAGTTTATTCCTGCGCATTGCATGGCGCAATGTATGGAGACAACGCCGCAGAACGCTCCTGATCGCTGCGGCAATGGGTTTCATGATGGCATTGCTGGTGTTCTATGACGGCCTGATTGATGGTTTTGAGCAGGCAATCTATGGCAATGCCATCCAATTGTTGGGAGGCAACATCCAGGTGCACGCTCCCGGCTATAGCGACACATTGGGGAGCAAACCATTGTTTCCCCTGGCAGACCCGGATGCCGTTGTACAAGCGGCGGAGTCGCAGCCTGAAGTGGTGGCAGCTTCGAAACGGATCGTCACCGGCGGTTTGGTGACCAACCGCGAAGGCGCGTTTGCGGTCTCGATCATTGGCATCGAAACCGCAAAGGAGGCAGACATCACCCCGGTTGCTGAAAACATTACAAAGGGACGTTATCTCAGCCCGGACGATGGAGACATGATCGTCATCGGTCAAGGACTCGCCACCGCCATGAGCATCGACGTTGGCGACCGTGTCACAATGGTGGGCAGTGCAAAGAATGAGCAAAACCGCCAGCGCACGATGACAGTGGTCGGCATTTATGATGTGGGCATTCCTTCTGTTGAGAAAGCCATGATCTACATGTCGCTTGCCGAGGCCCAAAGCTTGTTCGATTTGGATGGACAGGTAACGGAGATCGTCATTTCGCTGAAACAGATCGGGCAGGAACAGGGCGTGATCGATGCCATCAATGGGGCTGCAGCAGGCTATGAAGTTGAAACCTGGGAGAACTCGTTCCCAGAGTTAAAGCGGACCATGGAGATGAAGACCGGCGTAATGAGTTATATGGGTGTCTTCATGCTTTGTATCGCAGCGATCGGCATTCTGAACCTGTTGATGATGGCAGTCTTTGAACGCACGCGCGAGATCGGCGTCATCGGCGCACTGGGATTGAAACCGCGCGAGATCACCTTCCTGTTCCTGCTGGAAGGGACCCTGATCGGCGTGATGGGAGCGGTGTTCGGCGCGATTTTGGGCATTGCGATCAACCTGGCGCTCAGTGTCAACGGTCTCAATTACTCACAATTCGCTGACCTGACCGAGTACACCGCCCTGATCAGCGGAAGCATCTACCCGCAACTGGATCTATTGAAGGTGTTTCAACACGCTCTCACGGTCGCGATCATTGCGGCACTTGCGGCACTCTACCCTGCCATTCAGGCCTCACACCATGAACCGGCGGAGGCGTTGCATTACGTGTAACAATAAACCTGACAGGTTTTCGCGGAACCTTCCTCTAAAGGGTTCAGCGAAAACGAGAGAGTCGGTTCGTCAGACTTCATGATGAAACCTGTCAGGTTTGGAGAACAACTATGATGAATTATTTCAAACTGGCTTATCGAAATCTGGGCAGGCATCGCCGCCGCTCGATCCTTTCAGGGCTGGCGCTTGCCATGGGAACCGCCCTGTTGATGTTCATCGCCGCATTCTTTCAGGGTGAAATGCGCAGTTCGATGGAAACCACCCTACACCTCAGCAGCGGACATCTCCAGGTGCGCGATGCGGATTATGACCCCGACAAACTCAGCGTCGCCTGGGAGTATTTGATCGAGAATCCGCAGCAGGTTGCGGCACAGATCGAAGCGCTGGACCAGGTCGAAGTCGCAACGCCGCGCCTGTTCGCAAGCGGGATCATTACATCACAAAACGATTCCGTCGGCGTTCAGATCATGGGTGTTGACCCTGCTTCCAAGGCGAATGATCCCTATCGCATCATGGAAGGTCAATTTGTCACAGCGGATGACCGCGATGGCATCCTGATCGGGTATCCGCTCGCACAAAACCTGGGGCTTGGAGTTGGGGACCAACTCAGCCTGCTGGTCAACACATCTGACGGCACGGTGGATGAGCAAAAGTTCACGGTGCGTGGCATCTACACAACCGGCACCACCGCCTACGACAAGGGCATCGTGTTGCTGCCGCTGGCAAAGGCACAGGCGTTTTCCGGCGCAGAGGATCATGCCAGCCTCATCTTTGTACTGCTAAAAGATCGCGAACAGGCTGAATTGGTGGCAAAGGCGATCCCCAGTCAGAACTTCCAGGTCAAGACATGGAGAGAGTTGAACTCCCTGCTCGTGCTGGTCAACGATTTCTCGAACGCCTACCTGACGGTCATCAACCTGATCATCCTTGGCATAACTGTTACTGTCATCGTCAACACACTGCTCATGTCGGTGTTCGAGCGCACGCGCGAGATCGGCATCCTTTCCGCCATAGGCATGAAAGGCAGGCAGATCATCGCCATGTTCCTGGCAGAGGCCAGCCTGTTGGCCCTCGGCGGAATCACGGCCGGCGGCTTGATCGGTTGGGTGCTTTCCCTCTACTTTGGGAAAGTTGGGATCTACTTTGGAGACCTCGGCATGAGTGCCGACATGCTCTTTGAAGACCGCATCTATACCTACCTGACGCTTGAGTCGGCCATCAACCTGGTTATTACTGCATTCGTTATCACCATAATCGCTTCACTCTACCCGGCGCGGATGGCTTCCCGCATGGAACCTGTCGAAGCATTGCACAGCGCACAATAAAGGAGAAATAAAATGGAAGTCGCAAAATTAACAGATGTCACCCGCATCTATAAGATCGGAGAAGTCGAAACCCGCGCCCTGAACGGCGTCAATCTGACCATTGAGAGTGGAGAGTTCACGTCCCTTGTCGGACCTTCCGGTTCCGGCAAGACCACCCTTTTGCAACTCATCGGCTGTCTTGATCAGCCCTCTTCAGGCAAGGTCATCATCGCCGGCAAGGAGACTACCGGTCTCAACCGCAATCAGCGTGCCGACCTCCGCAAAGGTACGATCGGTTTCGTGTTCCAGTTCTTTGCCCTCATCCCAACGTTGACCGCCTACGAGAACGTCGAGATGCCGCTCCTACTTAACGGATTGACTTCGGCACAGCGCAAACAGCGCGTCATGGAACTGCTCTCAGCCGTCGGCATGACTGACCGGGCGAATAACCGCCCCGACCAGCTCTCCGGCGGACAGCAGCAACGCGTCGCTGTCGCCCGAGCGCTTGCCACTGATCCCAAACTGATCCTCGCTGACGAACCCACCGCCAACCTGGATACAGAGAACGGCGAACAGGTCATGGAGATCATGAAGAAACTCAACAAAGAGACCGGCACCACTTTTGTCTTCGCCACGCACGATCCGCGCGTTATCAAGTACGCCAGCCGCGTGGTCACTTTACAGGATGGTTTGATCGTAAAGGATTCCGCGAAATAAAGAGACTGGGTAAAACATAGAAAAAACCTTTGCAAAATATGTACATTGTATTATAATTTTCTCGATACCTTACAAATATGAGTAAATTTCGTCATTGCGAGGAGGTTTGAGATGCGACAGCATCGAAATCCCGACGACACCTGCACTTGCATACTGGTGCAAGTGAGCAATCCCTACATGGCGAGATGGGATTGCTTCGGGAAGATCACCCTCGCAATGACGGATGTACGGTAAAGAAATAATTTTCAAAAATTTGTACATATCGGAGAAATGAAAATCAATGAAGAAAATCCTTTGGGTCGTAGTTAGTATCCTTGCGCTTGCTCTGAGCGCGTGCGGTGCCCTCGCCACACCCACGCCTGCCATAACGGAACCAACCCCCACCCCCGTCATTGAAGCGGGCGTGAACGCATCCGCCGTGGTGGTGCCGCTCGATATCATCCAACTCGGTTTCACCACCGTGGGACGCGCCACAGCCGTCGAGGTCAAGGTCGGCGATCAGGTCACCGCCGGGCAGATGCTCGTGCAACTCGATACCGCCATCATCGAAGCGCAGATCACCGAAGCAGAATTCAACCTGCAGGCGCTTGAGATCCAGTTGACAAAATTGACCCGCAACGTGGCGACGGAACGCGACCGCAACATTGCCAAAGCCAACGTGGAGGCGGCAAAGGCAAAACTTGACTCGATCAAGGCGCAACTCGCCAACTCCACCCTCATTGCGCCGGTGGGCGGCACCGTCACCGCCGTGGATATCAGTGTCGGCGAAACCATCACCCCCGGACGTGCACTCATCACCATCGCCGACCTCGGCACCTTCCGCATCGAGACCACCGACCTGAGCGAAGTGGACATCCCGCAGGTACAGATCGGGCAGACCGCCACAGTCTACATCGAAGCGCTCGACCAGGAATTCACCGGCAAGGTGATCGAGATCGCGCAACAATCGCAGACCGTCGGCGGCGATGTGGTTTTCACCGTCACCATCGAACTGGATGAACAACCCGATGGCTTGCGCTGGGGCATGAGCGCCGAAGTGAACCTTGAGGAGTAGGATGATGAACCGCATACGATGGACCGCGTTCCTCCTGCTGGTCGTTGCCGGTCTCTCGCTTCTTGCCCAGCCGGTCTCTGCCTCCGTTATCCAAAGCGGATTCGCCCAGACGGGCCCGGTGGTTGCCTCCGCCAATGCGGAGCCGGCACAGATCACGCGCCTGAGTTTCACCATTCCGGGGCGCGTCAAGGAAGTGCTTGTCAATAAAGGCGACAAGGTCACCGCCGGGCAGACTCTCGCCACGCTCGATTCGACCGAACTCGATACAGCCGTGCAACTGGCGACCGCCAACCGTGATGTGGCATACGCCCAATGGGAATATAATCTGCAACCGCGCCGATATCAGTTACCCGAAGACCGCGTCTTCGCCAAAGCCCGGCTTGATCAGGCAGAAACACAGATCAAGATCGCACAACTGCGGCAGGCTGAAACAATCCTGCACTCGCCCATCGACGCCACCGTCGTCTCGGTGGATGTGCAACCCGGCGTATCGGTGGATGTGGCGCAGGTGGTTATCACCATCGCCGCGCTCGACAACCTGCAGATCGAGACCAGGGACCTGAGCGAACGTGATGTGCCCGGCGTGAAAGTCGGGCAACCGGCATCCGTCTACGTGGATGCGTTCGATAAGGATTTCGCGGGCAAAGTTGTTGCCATTTCACCCACATCCAACACCATCGGCGGCGACGTGGTCTACAAGGTCACCGTCGCGTTGGATGAACAGCCCGCCGGTCTGCTGTGGGGCATGAGCGCGGAAGTGACGATCGGGGAATGACAAGAGCAACGGTCATTGGCGCCGGTTCGGCGTCGTTCGGCGAGAACACCCTGTCCGCCATCATGCGCTCGAAGAAACTCAAAGGTTCCACGCTGGCATTGGTGGACAGAAACGCCAGCAGCCTGGACATTGTCCATCGGCTGGCGAACAGGCTCAACGTCGAGTGGGACGCGGAGTTTGTCGTCACCGCCCACACGCATCACGCGGACGCGTTGCCCGATTCCCAATTCGTCGTCAATGCCATCGAGGTCGGCGCGCGCGAAAACCTGTGGCAGCGCGATTTCGAGATCCCCATCAAACATGGTGTGCGTCAACCCTATGCAGAGAACGGCGGACCCGGCGGCTTTGCCCACGCGGCGCGCAACATCGATCCGATTATGCAGATCGCGCGTGATATGGAACAGGCCTGCCCCGCGGCGTGGTTCGTCAACTTCACCAACCCAATGGTGCGCATCTGCGACGCGGTCAACCGTCACAGCAGGATCAAGGCGGTCGGGCTGTGTCACCAGATCTTTGCGGGCTATACGATGGTCGGTGTGGCACTGGCAAAGGACCTCGGCATTGAAGTGCCTGAGGGTCTCACAGGCATGCACGCCGCCATTGATCAATTCAGCGCCCAGCATCGCGTGCGCGAACAGATCGTGCCGCTGGTGGATATTCGCGCTGCGGGATTGAACCACTTCACGTGGATGCTCTCCCTGCATGACCGACGCACCGGCGAGGACCTTTACCCGCTCTTTCGCAAACGCTTCTTCGAATTGGACCCAGCATTTGAGCCGCTCACGAGGGACATTTTCTCAGCCTTTGGCTTGTTCCCCATCCCCGGCGACACACACCTGTGCGAATACCTGCCGTGGGTCGCGGATTCGCAAACCAAACCCTGGGAAAAATACGACATCAAACTATATGATTGGGATGTTATGTCCGCTTTGCGCGATTTCGAACTCGACCGCCTGAACGATATGGCAAACGGGAATATGACCATCGAAGGCTTGCTCAACACGGATTCGGAAGGCGCATTGGAAATGATCGAGAACGTCGCAGGCGCGACGACCCACTACCATCTCGCAGCGAATTTGCCGAATGTGGGGCAGATCTCCAACCTGCCGCTTGGCGCGACCGTTGAGACCCCTGTCATCGTCAATGGTGGAGGGATACAACCTGTCCATGTTGGCACACTGCCCGAACCCATCGCCGAACTTCTGCGCCGCGAAACAACCGCCGCCCAACTCTGCGTGGATTCCGCTGTGGAAGGCTCACGCGAAAAGGCCTTGCAATGTCTATTGCTTGACCCGGTCATTACGGATATCGACACTGCCAAGAAAATATTGGATGATTACCTGACCGAGTATAAGGAATATTTGCCGCAATACTGGAAGTAATCTGCTTGTCATTCTGAGCGAAGCGAAGAATCTCTAGTGACTCAATCGAGACCCTTCGCTGTCGCTCAGGGTGACATGCTCAAGACTATAAATGAAAATCATCACCATCACACCCGCCGACGAACCCCTCATCCACCAGTCCGCCCAGCTTCTAACAGACGCCTTCCGTGAACACTGGCCTGATGCATGGCCCACATTGGACGAAGCGATGAAAGAAGTCCATGAAATGCTCGAAGCCGAGCGTATCTGCGGCGCCGCGCTCGACGAAGATGGAAACCTACTCGGCGTCATCGGCGGGATCCCACAATATGATGGCAACGTTTGGGAACTGCATCCGCTGGCGGTGAAGCCATCCATGCAAGGGAAAGGCATCGGTCGCGCATTGGTCGCAGACTTCGAAGAACAGGTCCGTCAGCGCGGCGGACTCACCATCACGCTTGGCTCGGACGATGAAGATGGCATGACTTCGCTATCAGATGTCGATCTATATGAAGACCTTTGGGATCAGATCAAGAACATCCGCAACCTGAAGAGACACCCCTTCGAGTTCTATCAAAAGCTGGGATATGTCATCACCGGCGTCGTCCCCGATGCAAATGGCAGGGGCAAGCCCGATATCATCATGTCGAAGAGAGTGAAATAGTTATTCGCGCTGAGCGGAGCGTCCTTCGACTTCGTTCGTCGCAACAAACGCTCCTCACTCCGCAGAGGATTAGCTATGTACCATAAACAACGCTGGACACCCGAAAAGATCAAACAACGACTCGACCTCATCTCATCGTTGGTCTATATCAAACGCAAAGCGTTGCCATCGTTTCGATATAAAGAACTGACGAACCCAACAACACATCCACCGATTGAAGTGAATGTAGATGATTCGCAATGGAAGGAAATTGACGCCGACGAATATTGGGGATCGTGGATGCAGGACTTTGTATTGCGCACAACATTCACTGTGCCAGAGTTTATGGATGCTTCGCGCCCCATCGCGTTGTATCTGCCGCTCGGTGATGCGGGCGATTTCTCCCATCCTGAATGTCTTGCCTACGTTGATGGTGAACCGTATGCAACATGTGACCGCCATCATCAGGAATTTTTGCTCAAGCCCGAATGGTGCGACGGCAAAGAACATACACTCGCCTTACACGGCTGGACAGGACTCGGCGGCGCAGGCGAAGGCGACTTCTTCACCAAACTGTACATGCGACAATGCGCCGTTGTTCAAATTCACCAATCCACGCGCGACTTTGTCGTGTTATCGCGCATCGCTCTTGAAACCGCAAACAATCTGGACAGCAACAACCCCGCCAAACATCTCATCTACAATGCCCTCAACGATGCCTTCAGCGTTCTTGATACACGCGATCCCATCGGCGACGAACGCTTCTATGCCAGCGTTGGATCGGCAATACAAACACTGAAAGCAGGGATTGAAAAAGCAGGCGCGCCACTGGATGCAATTATTCATGCAACTGGTCACGCACACATCGATGTCGCCTGGCTGTGGACTCTCGGTCAAACCCGTCGCAAATCCGAGCGGACGTTTTATAACGTCATCCGCTTGATGGAGCAATTCCCTGATTACCATTTCTCGCAAAGCCAACCGCAGTTGTATCAGTTCATAAAAGAAGATAAGCCCGAATTGTTTGAAGCCATCAAACAAAAAATAAAGGAGGGACGCTGGGAACCGATGGGCGGCATGTGGGTCGAAGCGGATTGCAATCTCAGCGGTGCTGAATCGCTGGCACGCCAGTTCCTGCTGGGTCGTACCTTCTTCCGCGAACACTTCGGCAAGGATGCAGATAGTCCCGTACTGTGGCTGCCCGATGTGTTCGGGTATGCCTGGGCATTGCCGCAACTCATCCAGCAGGCGGGCTTGAAATATTTCATGACCATCAAGATCGGCTGGAGTCAATACAACCGCCTGCCGTACGATACGTTCATGTGGCAAGGCGTCGACGGCACTCAGATCCTGACTCACTTCAGCACGGTCAAAGAATTTGGCAGTGAATATGCCAGCACCTACAACTCGATGGCGAACGCCAAAGAAGCACTTGGCACGTGGCAAAACTTCCAGCAGAAGGAACTGCACAAAGACATGCTCATGGCATACGGCTTTGGCGATGGCGGCGGAGGTCCCACGCGCGAGATGCTCGAGAATATCGAAGTGATGAAGAAATTCCCTGCACTGCCGCAGGTCAGGCAATCGAGTGTCAAACAATTCTTCGAATGCATCGAGCCGCTCACCGAATCAAAAATGATGCCGGTCTGGAACGGCGAACTCTATCTTGAATATCATCGTGGCACCTACACTACCCAAGCCCGCAACAAACGCGCCAACCGCAAGAGCGAGTTTCTCCTCCATGACGCCGAGTTCCTCGCCACGCTCGCATCACAACTCACCGATTACCAATATCCAATCACTAAGTTCACCAATGCGTGGCGCACGGTCTGTCTCAACCAATTCCACGACATCATCCCCGGCTCCAGCATCGGACCTGTCTACGAAGAGTCGCAGGAACAATACGCCGAACTCACTGCGAGTGTGACACAACTCCGCGACGATGCGCTTCAAGCCATTACTCAAAAATTGGATGGGGACTTGCTCCTCGTCAACCCGACTTCGTTCACGCAACGAGCCCTAGTTTTCGTCCCCGGCGACTCATCCCAGCGCTTCTCTCTCGACGGGGAAGCTGTTCTCGTTCAACCAACGGACTCTGGCTATTGGCTGGATGCGGGTGAGATGAGTCCGTACAGTGTCATTGGTCTAAAGAAAGAGGCGAGTGATGAAAGTTACAAGTTACAAGATACAAGTTACACGCCTTCCCTGAGTGAGTCCGAAGGGTCGCACGTAACTCGTAACTCGTATCCCGTATCTCTTGAGAACCTGTACATCAAAGTCGAACTGAATAGCAACGGCGACATCACCCGTATTTTCGACAAGCAAGCCAACCGTGAAATCCTCCCGCCCAACAGCATCGCCAACCAATTCCAAGCATTCGAAGACCGCCCGAAATCGTGGGATGCCTGGGATGTGGACATCTTCTACGATGACAAAATGTGGCTGGCAGAGCCCGCGGAATCGGTCAAAATCGTTGAATTTGGGGCATTAAGGCAGACAATTGAGATCAAACGCAGGATCCAGAATAGCGAATATACGCAACGGATCTCGCTCAACCACAACTCCCCACGACTGGACTTCGACACATCCATTAATTGGATGGAACGTCACACCATGCTGAAGGCCGCTTTTCCGGTGGATATTCTTGCACCGCAAGCCACGTATGAAATTCAATGGGGTAACGTGCAGCGACCGACTCACCGCAACACCAGTTGGGATTGGGCTCGCTTCGAAACCTGCGCCCAAAAATGGGTGGACCTATCCGAAGGTGATTACGGTGTCAGCCTGCTCAACGATTGCAAATACGGACATGACATCCATGATAACGTGATGCGCATTACGCTGCTCCGCTCGCCCACCATGCCCGACCCGATGGCGGATTTTGGCGAACATCAGTTCAAGTACAGTTTGTATCCGCATGTTGGGAATTGGAATGATGAGACGCAGAGGGAGGCGTATTTGCTGAATGACCCGATCATTGTTTACAAGTCATCAGTGAGTAGTAAACAGTCATCAGTTACTCGTCATGATTCACTCGTCACATGCGACTCACCCAATGTCATCATCGAGACCATCAAGCAAGCTGAGGATGGAGACGGGATCATTGTCCGCTTGTATGAAAGCCAGAGAAAACGGGGGCAGGTCAAAGTCCAGGTGGGAGGCGAGGTCGAGTCCGCGTGGGAGACGAATCTGCTTGAGGAGGATCAATCCCAATTGCAGGTCGAGTCGAATCGGGTCATCCTGAATTTGAGACCATATCAAATTATGACGCTGAGGCTGAAGATAAAGTAAACAAAAAGAGGAGTCCGATGGGCTCCTCTTTTTTGATCAGTGCGTTTCGGTCACCTTGGTGATGTTGCGAGGCTTTTCTGTGTCGTAGCCTTTGACCTGCGTGAGGTGGCAGGCAAATAATTGAGCGGGGATAATGCTCACAAGCGGAGTCAGCCATTCGGGAATCTGAGGCGGGAGTTGGATCGGCGATTGAGCCAGCGTGAGCGAGTCCGCATCATCCGAAATAATGACGAGTTCGGCGTTCTTATCCCTGCGGAGGCGGGTGAGCATCTCCTTCATCGAGTCATGCACTTTGC
Organism: Chloroflexota bacterium; assembly: GCA_041302025.1. Taxonomy (GTDB): domain Bacteria; phylum Chloroflexota; class Anaerolineae; order Anaerolineales; family Villigracilaceae; genus Defluviilinea. The sequence continues at coordinate 27,899 of JBFYRY010000025.1, forward strand.
CTTTGGGCGCAACGGCAAGGACCGGGAAACCGCCTTCGACCATCGCAATGGGACCATGTTGGAAATCGGCGGAGGAATACGGCTCAGCGATCAGGTAGGTCAGCTCCTTGAGTTTGAGTGCCCATTCGTAGGCGGTGGCGTAATTGAAACCGCGTCCCAGCACAACACATTGACTCATATAACGATAACGCTGTGTCATTTGGGCGATCTCTTCATCGAGATTGAGGACATAACCCGCCCATTCAGGGACGGATGCAAGCTGCTGCCATTGCTCATCGGAGTTCGAGAGCGCAGCAGAGAGCATGGCAATCGCCATGAGTTCGGTCGTATAGGTCTTGGTCGCAGCGACGGCTTTCTCTGGCCCAGCCTGAATGTCGAGGACAAAATCGGCGGCTTTGGCAAGCGGAGAATCAGGGACGTTGGTGATGGCAAGTGTGGGGCAGTTCTGTCTGCGTCCTTCTTCGAGAACGCTGACAATGTCCGGTGATTGTCCCGATTGCGATATACCAACGACCAGTGCATCCTGCAAACGCGGCGGGCTTTGATAATACGTGAACAAAGAAGGTGTTGCCAATGCCATCGGGAGTCGATTGTGCGCACCCCAAAGATAATTTGCATATCTCCCGGCGTTGTCGGATGTACCGCGTGCCGCAAGGAATGCATACTGCACATTCCGTGACTGGATGGCTTTTGCGATCTCAAGCACGGTTTGTTTCTGGTTCGCAAACAATGACGCAAGTCGTTCAGGCTGTTCGAAGATCTCAGAATGTAATGTCATGATTTCCTCTTAAGGCAATTTTACCGCTTGTCAGGTTTTTGCAAATCGATTCAGGGCGTATTACCAATCAAAACAGTCTTGGCACTCCGCCATCATGCAACAAACTCTTTGAACGATGCACAGTATGTAATCCAAGATAAAGAGCGCGCCGCATGAATTATCATCTTCATCAACAGCATGACGCGATTCGAATCAATGATATTCAAAGAATTTCATGATGACCGATCGGCATATATGTCGTTGAATCAATCAGATGATCATCGATTCAACGAATCAGTTTTAAATTTTCAACGAATCGATTTGCAAAATTTTAAAGTTAATCATCGTCAAAAAACCTTTACATAAACTCAATAATAGATACAATCTATATGGTTGTATATCATCATTACATGATTCAAAAATGAATTTTGAATCGATTGAAAGAATCAACACAACAAATGATGACATGCAACGCAATCAAGATAAAGCAACATCAACATTCATCCATCTTGATTGAAAGGAAAGAAAAGGACTCAACATGTATATCTGCGTTTTATCAAGTACACCGGATGACCCGAACGACAAACCATACGATCCGGCGCCTCATATGAATGGATACAAATGGAAACATCATCCGGTCAGCCCGAAGAACGTTGAAGGACAACTGCGCGACCTCGTCAACGAGGGTGTGGATGTGTTCGTCAATCTTTGCGATGGCACACCCGACGACCCGCTCTCCGGCATCGGGCTTGTACAGCTCATGGAGAAAATGGGACTGGCATTCACTGGTGCCGATTCGAAATTCTTCGACCCCTCCCGCCAGGAGATGAAGTCGTATGCCAAGAAAGCCGCCGTCCCCACACCGGGCTGGGTGATGGTGGACCGTGTGGAGGATGTGGAACGCGTCGCGAAGAGACTGCGCTACCCTGTCCTCGTCAAACCGCCGCATGGATACGCCAGTGTCGGCATCACGCGCAAATCACGCTGTGAGAACATCGAACAACTCAAGGAACAGGCCACACTCGAGATCAAGCAGTTCGGACGCGCGCTCCTCGAAGAGTTCGTTGAAGGACGCGAGTTCACCTGCCTCATTGCCGAGAATCCAGAAGACGCGGACAATCCCGTCACCTTCAAGCCGGTCGAATTCATCTTCCCCGAAGGCGAATCTTTCAAGCATTACGACATGAAATGGGTCGAGTACGAGAAGATGTCCGTTGCGCCGGTTAATGACAAGCGCATCGAGAAGGCCCTGCGCGAACAGACAGCCCGTCTGTTCAAAACCATGGAAGGCAACGGGTACGCCCGTTGTGATTACCGCATGGACGCCGATGGCACGATCCACATGCTCGAGATCAACCCCAACTGCGGCATCTTCTACGCGCCGCATGAACCAGGCTCTGCCGATTTCTCGTTGATGAAAGATCCCATATACGATCATCACAAATTCCTGAACCTGATCATCCGCTCCGCCCAGAACCGCCAGGACAGAATGCTTGCGGCGCGAATGAAAAAGCGCCAGGTCCGAAAACAGCGCGCCGAGCAAATGGCTTACGCATAGTTCAGTAAACAGTGACCGGTTATCAATGAGCGGACGAAATGTCCGCTCATTTGCTTATAATGGGCATCATTCAAACGGAGAAACACATGCTCAAAAAGAAGATCGCATTCATCGGCCCAGGCGTGATGGCGGAAGCCATGATCGCGGGTTTGTTACGCAAGAAACTGGCAAAGCCTGAGAACATCACTGCATCGGGTCCGCGCGAGGAGCGCGGTATGGAACTGCAAAAGAAATACAGCGTCAAATCTGCAACAGACAACGCCTCCGCCGCATCCCACGCGGACGTGGTGGTACTCTCCGTCAAACCACAGCGTCTCAGCGAAGTGATGAAGGGCCTCAAAGGCATCCGCCCCGATGCGTTGGTGCTGTCCATTATTGCTGGCGCGAGCATGAAGAAGATCGGGACGGGATTGAATCACAAGGCTGTGGTGCGCTCCATGCCGAACACGCCCGGGCAGATTGGTGAGGGCATCACGGTCTGGACTTCCTCCAAAGAAGTGACGAAAGAACAACAGGATATGGCGCGTTCCATCATCGGCGCACTCGGCGAGGAGGTCTTCGTCGAAGACGAATCCTATCTCGACATGGCAACGGCTCTTTCCGGTTCCGGACCTGCGTACGTGTTCCTCTTCACCGAAGCCTTGATCGACGCAGGCGTCCACATGGGATTCCCGCGCCGCATCGCCGAACAACTGGTCCTGCAGACGATTAAAGGTTCCGCGTCTTTCTACGAAGCGGCGGGACGTCACCCTGCGACCCTGCGGAATCAAGTCACCTCCCCCGGCGGGACCTCCGCCGAAGCGTTGTATTATCTCGAAAAAGCAGGCTTTCGCACCGCCATCTCGCGCGCGGTCTGGGCGGCGTATCAACGGTCGTTGGAATTGGGGAAGGAAAAGCCGGGACATTTGCATGAGAATGATGATGCAGATGGATAGAGTCATTTTGCTTTATAATTAAATTATCTTACATTGCTCTCAAAAGGAAAGATTTCATGACCTTTGATATGGTTAAAGACGTTATAAGTATATTGCTTGGAATAACTACCATAGTTCTCAACTTGAAACAACTCACATCAGGGCAATCTTCTGCTTCCATATCTACAAACATCATATTTAATCTGATGGTTGCCATGGGAGTCCTGTTAATTATTTACGGGGGATGGCGTTTCAATTCTATTTACGCTGCCACAAGTTCTGAGAGAATTGCCTGCCAACGTGCATATTCTTTTGATGCTGTCGAGACTTGCAGGGATCGCGTTGACGATGAATATAATGAAGATGTAAAACCCTCCCTGGGTTACATTGGTGCAGGCTTCATTATCATTGCATTGGGATCCTTTGTACGGAATTTCAAAACGGCATCCTGGATGGAATATGTTGTTGAATTAGGCCTGCTAATCCTGGGGGTTTTGCTGGTACTTTCCAATTTCTGAAATCAACACACAGAAAAACATTCTCCTTGGGGCTGAACAATTTCAAAAATCCGCACCCGGTTCCATACCGACGATAGTGCGAATGTTCAAGTCAGTTGTTACGTGTCGTATTGGACGAGGGCAAAGCGCCGCCAGTATCTGGAAAAGAAATGATTTCAAGGACGTGATCCGTAGCCATGAAGAGATGATGGGTGCGTTCGTTTGTTTTATAATCTCACTGTATGGTCAAGATAGGCGATATTTTCGATATCCCATTATCAAATGGACGCAGAGCCTATGGACAACTCGTCTTTAAAGATAAACAGTTTGGTCCATTAATACAGGTTTTTGATCTGATTTCAAGTACTCAAATCAATGATGTTCAGCAATTGGAGAACCTAAAACCGCTTTTTCCACCTGTGATTACAGGCGTTAATGCCATGACCAGGGCTGGAAAATGGACTGTAATTGGGCATTCTTCAGTAGAAAATTTTATTTACCCCAAGTTTGTTCGAACTTTTTATGATGAGAATTCGGGCGAAGCATGTATTTGGTTTATCTGGGATGGTGAGAAGGAGACTCGCCTTGGAAAGATTCTCCCAGATGAGTATAAAAAGTTGGAATATTTGGTCGTATGGAGTCCTTTCGACGTTGTAGCACGCATTGAAACCGGGGAATATCCTTTCCCTTACGGTGATCTAATTGCCAAAAACCAATTTAAACCAAAGAGACAAGAGAAGATTGACAAGAAAAGTCGCCCTTGGTAAATCACTTTTCACTCTTGCTTTATAATTCGGGGGCATTCAAAACTGATTACTGTTCACTGAAAACTGGTTATTGAAGCATGTCCCTCATCACTGTCTCCTCCCTCTCCAAATCCTTCGGCGCGGAAGACCTGTTTTCCGGCGTCACGTTTTCGGTCGCCAAGGGCGCTCGTCTCGCGCTTGTGGGTCCGAACGGCATCGGCAAGACGACTTTATTACGCATCCTGATCGGGCAGGAAGAACCTTCCGGCGGGACAGTTACGCGCGCCAGGAGTTTGCGCATCGGCTATCTCTCGCAGGAAGCGGACTTTGAACTCAAGGGCGTGCTATGGGATGTGTGCCTTGAGCCGTTCGCGGACCTCATCCGCATGCAGGGGGAAGTGGAAAAGCTCGAAGCGGAAATGTCAGACCCCATTAAACGGGAGCAGGCATTGGTCCGGTATGGAAGCGTACAGCATGAGTTCGAACGGCGCGGTGGATACATCTATCAAGTCCGCATCAAGCAGGTGCTGACCGGTCTGGGATTCGATCCCGCTGATTTTCACATGTCGCTCGATCATCTCTCCGGCGGTCAGCGCACGCGCGCGCATCTGGCGCGTCTGCTGTTATCCAATCCCGATCTGTTACTGCTCGACGAGCCCACCAATCATCTCGACATCAAAGCCGTCGAGTGGCTCGAAGGCTATCTGACGCAATGGGACGGCGCGGCGGTCATCGTCTCACATGACCGCTATTTTCTCGACCATGCCTGCAACGCCCTGCTCGAAATGGCGATCAGCGGCGCGGAATATTATCGCGGCAATTACAGCACCTATTTGCAGGAGCGCGAGATCCGCTGGGCGCATCGCTTTGAAGTGTTCGAGAGCGAGCGCGAAAAGTTGATGAAGGAAGTGGAGTACATCAAGAAAAATATTTCGGGGCAGAACACACTGCAGGCGAAAGGCAAACTCAAACGACTGACGCGCGTGGTGCAAGCCATCGAACAGGTGGGCATGAGCGCGGTGGTCAGTTCGAATTGGTCGCAGTTGGATGTGGAGACCACCACCAGCCCGTTCAGCGTGGAGGAAGCCGAGCGGCGCGTGCGCGGCTTGCGAGCTCCTCAGCGCATCTCGCCTGACCTGCACCTGCACCTGCGTTCGACGAATCGTTCCGGCGATCTGGTCATCCGCTCGAAAAATTTAACGGTGGGATATCCCGCTGAAGATGGACTGCCGGAAAAAGTTTTGTTCTCTACGCCAGATATCGAACTACGACGCTTGGACTGTGCCGCCCTAATCGGACCGAACGGCGCGGGTAAATCGACCTTCCTCAAGACGATCCTCGGTTCTCTCTCCCCGTTGGCGGGTGAGGTGATCCTGGGAGCGAGTCTACACGTCGGCTATTTCGCCCAAGCCCATGAGGGACTTGACCCCGAGAAGACCGTGCTCGATGAGATCATGGCGGCCTCTGGGATGCTCCCCTATCAAGGACGTGAGTACCTCGGTAAATATCTCTTCTCTGGCGATGACGTGTTCAAGCTGGTCTCGATGCTCTCCGGCGGTGAACGCGGACGATTAGCCCTCGCCAAACTCGGTCTGCAAGATACCAATCTGCTCCTGCTCGATGAACCGACCAACCATCTCGACATCACGTCGCAGGAAGTGCTGCAAGCTGTCTTGGATTCGTATCAGGGCACCATCCTGCTGGTGAGCCATGACCGTTATCTGATCGATGCCCTCGCCACCCAGATCTGGGAGATCGACCCCGACGAATCAAAGATGATCGCCTTCAACGGCACGTACTCGCAGATGAAAGAGGAGCGAGAGAAAGAAGCGGCGCGGCTGGCGGCAACGCAACAGGAAAGTGCATCGAAAGCGACATTCAACGTTAAACGTTCAACGTCGAACGCCCAGGCGAAAGAGGAAAGAAGAAGAGTTGCTCAGTTGCAAGAATTGGAGAACGCCATCGCCGAACTCGAAGCCAAACTGGCGAGTCTCAGCTCGCAACTGGAGAGTCCCTTCGTGAAGCCGGATGAAGTCCGCAAGATCGGGACGGAGTACGAACGCGTGCAAAAGGAAATGGATGCGAAGTTGGGCGAGTGGGAGAAGATGCAGGTGTGACCATGGACAATGGATCATTGACAATAGTTAATGGTCCATTGTCTAAAACAAGCGGGAGAGACGCAAAATGAAATTGCCTCAATTATCAAGAACTCCAAGACATACAGAAGAAAAAGAAGATGACAGTCTTATAATCACGATTAAAAGCCGAAGAAATATACCTGCGCTTTTATTCATGTTCGCATGGCTTTGTGGGATCACTTATATAATGTTCGCAACTTGGCTTATTTGGTCGGTTACATCCTTGGGTTTTATGGGTTGGGCTGATCCTGAACTAAAGACATCCCCTATATTTGGCGTACCATTTTGTGGGTTTTCCATTTTCTTACTTAACCTAAGTTGCGACCTACCAAAGGAAATTGATGCTGCAAGCGAGTACAAAGAGAGCGACCTTGATTTCAAAACCTCTGGCAGTGACAGCATGAATG
>JBFYRY010000209.1:0-7201 GCA_041302025.1 Chloroflexota bacterium
GGTCTGGAAAAAACGGGACGGGCTTGTCGTCCGGGAGAATCTCGTGAGATGATCTATCTTTCATGTTTCCTCCTACAGCGGGCGTTTGACGCCCAGGCGTCGTATCATCATGAAGTGCAACAGCATGAAGGCGACGGTGGCAATGGGGACAACCAGCACATGCAAGCCATAGAACCTTCCAAGCGTGGCTTCGGTCACGCCCCAGCCGTCACGTAGTAAGATCAACACGAGGTTGCCTATTGCAGGCACGGCGCCTGCTATCTCTGTCCCCACGGTGCTTGCCCAGAAGGCGCGCTGGTCCCACGGGAGCAAATATCCTGTGAACCCAAAAGCAAGTGTGAGAACGAGCAGAATCATGCCGCTGACCCAGTTCAGTTCGCGCGGGGGCTTGTACGCGCCCATGATGAACACACGGATCATGTGGGCAACCGCCATCACGATCATCCCGTTGGCGGACCAGTGATGGATGGCCCGGATGGCAGCCCCGAAATAGACCTCGTTCTCGATGAATTGAATGCTGGCGTATGCTTCGGCGGCAGTGGGTTTATAGTAGAAAGCCAGCAGGATGCCCGTGGTTCCCTGAATGACAAACAGGAAGAAGGTGATTCCACCCAAACAATACCACCACCAGCGGGCAAACGATGGAACAGGCTTTTTCAGCATCTCGTTCAACGGCTTGGCGATCTGATACCGTTCCTCCACCCATTCAGAGGCACGTGTCAGCATTGGCTTGAACGGTTTGCGTTGGGTCCACACGAACGTGGATTGATAGAAGCCGAAGAGAAAGACCAGACCGAACGAGCCGAACGTCAGCCAGCGCAGGGTGGGCGTCCACAGGTTGGTGTGTTCGCCCTGGATATGGCAATGTAGACATGGCTCAAGTTGTGCAGGTGGAATTTCAACGGAAACTTCATTGAACGTTTGCCCCCCCGATGCGCTGGTATATGCCTGTCCATGAGAATACGTTACCATGAGCAAGACCCCTGACAAGATCAGAATGGCTGTCCCAGCAAATAGGAATTTTCTGGCTAACCGCATAGTCACCTCTTAAAAAGGTTTACTTGCCCTGCTCCAACCTACCATCGGTTGGGCAGGACATGTTATTTGTCTTTAACTCCGCCCTTGTGGGTCTTTTTATGACTAATTGCAGTATAGCATTCCGACCACTCTAAGCCTTAAGACGTTTGGCAACTATTTCGGCGACATCCATCACATTAACCGACTCCCCGTCCGCTTTGGAGGCATCCGTAAGCATGACCATGCAGAACGGACACCCGACCGCGACAGTTTCAGCGCCAGTTGCCTTGGCTTCCCTGAATCTCGCTTCATTGACTCGACCCGAGCCTGCTTCCTCTTCCTTCCACATCTGTGCCCCGCCCGCGCCACAACAGAAGGACTTAGCAGAATTGCGCGGCATCTCAATGGTCAACGCGCCAGCGCTCTTCAAGGCCTCGCGTGGCGCATCTGTGATCTTGTTATGCCGTCCCAAATAACATGGGTCATGGAACGTCACTGATAACTGCTCACTGCTCACTTCGAGACTAATCTTCCCTGCTCCCACCAACTCATTGATGAACTGCGTATGATGCACCACCTCGTAGTTACCGCCGAACGCGGGATACTCGTTCTTGATCGTATGTAAACAATGCGGGCAAGTCGTTACGATCCGTTTGGGTGCGACCTCGTTCAATATCTCGACATTCTGTGTTGCCAGACCGAAGAAAATATCCTCACGTCCCGCACGCCTTGCTGAATCGCCTGTGCAGGACTCGTTCTTGCCAAGCACCGCAAAATTGACTCCTGCCGCGTTCAATATTTTCGCAAATGCCTGCGCGGTCTTCTGCGCGCGTGAATCGGTCGCGGGGGCACATCCCACCCACCACAGAATATCGGGTTCGGCGTTCTGTTCGATGGTGGGCACGTTCAACCCTTCTGCCCACTTCATGCGGTCGGCTTGCGAAACGTTCCACGGGTTCATGTTCCGTTCCATGCCCTTGAAAGCTGTTTCCAGTTGTTTCGGGAATGTGCTTTCCATCATGGACAGGTTGCGGCGGATCTCAAGAATGTCGCGCATCGGCTCATTGCCAACCGGGCAAATATCCACACACGCGCCGCAGGAGGTACACGCCCAAACCGCTTCTTCAGAGATCAGGTTCGTGAGCGGAACATCCGTCGCGCCGCCTTTGTTCAGGTGATAGCGTTTGTTGATCTCCAACGCGGCAGGGCTTAGCACCTTACCCGTGTTGTACGCGGGGCACACCTCCTGACAACGGAAACACATGATGCAGGCGTAGCTGTCCATGACCTGTTCCCAGCCGAGGTCGCTCATCTTCGCCGCGCCAAACTGTTCAACAGTCTGGTCGTCGAGGTTGATATACCCCAACTGCCCAATGGACTTGCGTTCAGGTTTGAGCGCCATATTGAGCGGCGCAAACGCCATGTGAATATGTTTGGAATACGGGAAGTATGGCAGGAAGACGAGGATCGCGCCCATATAGATCCAGAACGTGAGATGCTCGCCCAACAGGATGCCCCCCGCGTCCATAGCTGACCATAAGCCTGCCACCGCGGAAGCGACAGGTTCCCACGCATTTGGCTCTCCCGCCCCAGCCAGATAAAAGGAGTTGGTCAACAAACGGGCAACATTACAGGTGATGATAAAGGTCGCAACAAAGATCGAATCACGCTTGATGCCGGCCCTTGCCTGCGGATGCAAAAGCGTGGATTCGCGCGTGGACAAGTTCGTGGGGTGGACGACGAAACGACGGATCACCATGAACGTGATGCCGACCAGCACAGCCGCGGTGGCGATGTCAGCGAAGGATTGGTAGAGGTGACCGACCAGCCCCAGGCGGTCAAGGAGGCGTATTCCAGTCAAAGCATAGACCGGGTCGAGCAGGTCGGTCACGGCGAGGGTGAGGAAACTCCATCCGATCATCGCGTGGAAGATGCTGGGAATGAGTCGAAAGCGGAAAACATTTCCAAACAAGCCCGCTTTTACGATCACTTGTCCGATCCGTTTCCAGATGAGTGACCAATCAGGTTTGCCCTGTCCGCTGGAGATGTGGGTGATGATGCGCCGAACACCCTGGTAGGTGAAATAGATGGATGCAATGGTTACAACAATAAAGAGGATTTTTTCGACAAGTGACAGCATGGGTTCTCCTGAATAAAAAATCAGCGAAGCAAACCCATAAAGGGGCTGCTTCGCCATGATGTTTTGGTCTATTCGGGATTGCTCGTTAGGGCAATGGGCAATGGGACCATGCCGCTAGTGTAGCATATTATGCCCGACTGGTATACTTCACACGACCCGTTCGAAATTCACCATGCTTTCCCATATCTCGTTATTGATCTTCTCATATTGTGATTTGGCAAACTCCCAGAACAGGGATTGCGCGCGCGTGAACGGGAAGCCGATATGTCGTGCCATGTAAATTCTTCGATGCAGGTCTAGTCCCTCTATTTCCACTTTTTTAACTCGTCCCAATGCCAGCCCGCGCGCCGCGATCATTTCAGAGACAAATGCAATCCCCACGCCGCGCTCGACCGACATTTCAACCGCCTCCATACTGCCGAGTTCCATTACCACATTGAGGTTGTCAACAGTGATCTGGTAATGTTTCAAGCCTCCCATGACGGTTTCACAGGTACCGGAAGTTTCCTCGCACTTGATGATCGGCTGGTCGACCAGGTCTGAGGGCAGGGCGTGACCATAATTTGCCCATGGATGGTCGGGATGAACAAGGAGAAAGATGCGGTCTTCGAACAATGGCACCGACTCGATGTCACGATGCTCGATCAATTTGCTGGCAACCCCGATCGGGATGATGCGATTGATGAGCCTTTCGGTAACCGAATCGCGGCTGAGCACTTTTACGCGTGGATGTACCGACGGATAGTCACGTTGGAATTCAGACAGCAGAACGGGGAGGAGGTATCTTCCTGCTGATGTGGAACAACCGATCAACAACTCGCCGCCTATCTGGTTGTTGATGTCCTGAAGCCCGTCTTCCAGCAACCGCGCGGCAAGCAGGACTTCGCGCACCATTGGCAGGATCGTGTGACCCGCCTCGCTCAACTCGACAGAACGTCCGCCGCGGATGAATAATTCCGTGTTGTAGGCGCGTTCCATTGCCTGGATGTTCTGGCTGACCGCCGATTGCGACATGTGCAGTCGCTTTGCGGCTTTGCTGAAATTCAATTCTTCTGCCGCCACAAGAAATACGCGCAAATTGGAAAGTTCGACCATTCTTCTCTCCGCGATAAGGGATGCTAATGCGTTTCTGTTGTAAGAATAAGCGGTTGCCATTGTTGTGCCCAGTGAATAATGTCAATACTTGTACATTACACAATAGGGTAAACACCCTATAAGAGAACTGCCCGCGGAGAAATCCGCGGGCAGTTTATTGAAAATTGACTATCCTGCGGTGGAGACCGGTAATTCGGCTCCGACCCAGCCATTCATGCCGCCACCGAGGTTGCGGACATTGGTATATCCCATCATTTGCAGGTACATCATGACCATCGCTCCGCGATGACCGGACTGGCATAACACCACGATCGGTGCGGCTTTGTCGGCGGGCAGTTGGGCAAGGTTGGCAGGCACTTCGTTGATGTTGACGTTGACAGCACCGGCGATGAAACCTTTTGCATACTCGTCAGCTGTGCGGACATCGAGGATGAACGGGACGGTGGCACTGGTCAATTCAACGTTGAGGTCGGCAGGCTTGACGGTGTAGAAGCCTTCGGGTAGAGCAGAAACGAAGGCGTTAAGATTCGCCAGACGGGTGGTATCCACTTCGGGAGCGGTACCAGCAACCGGCGCGGCGGGAAGCGTACCGGTTTCCACGGGGAGTTCGGATTTCTTCCATCCGCCCAGTCCGCCGGCGAGGTTCTTCACGTCCGTGTATCCAAGCATTTGCAGGGAAGCCATGATCATGGCGCCGCGGTGACCGGAGGCGCAATAGACAACGATCGGCTGGTCCTTGGCGGGAAGTTTGTCGAGGTTGTTGAGGGCTTCGCGCACGGGGATGTTGACCGCACCGGCGATAAAACCGTCTTTTTCGATCTCAGCCACTTCGCGCACATCAAGCAGGAAGGGTGCTTTCTCGGCAAGGGCGGTGTTGAGGTCGGCAGGCTTGATGGTGTAATAACCCTCGGGCATGTTGGTGAAGTAATCAGCCCAAACAGTTGCCCAATCTACCCAGCCCTCCACGGGGAGTTTGGCGGTCTTCCAGGCGCCCATTCCGCCGCCGAGGTTGACGACATTCTCATAGCCCATCAGGCGCAGAGCCATCAGAACCATGGCACCGCGGTGACCGGAGGCGCACATGACAACGATGCGCTGGTCAGTGGCGGGAAGTTTATCGAGGTTGGCGAAGAAGTCATTGAACGGGATGTTGATCGCGCCTTCGATGTAGCCGTCTTTATTCCATTCGTCTGTTGTGCGGACGTCAATGATGACGGGGGGGGTGCCGGTCAGTTCTTCAGCCAGTTTGTCGGCTTTGACAGTGTAGAAGTCATCCGGCATGGCGGTGAAGAAGCCGTTGAGCATTTCGTACAGGGGCTGGTCGGCAATGATGGCTGTGCTGATGGCTGCAGGAACTTCAGGCATGGAGCCGGTGACAACAGCCAGGTTGGCTTTCTTCCAGCCGCCCAAGCCGCCGCCAAGGTTGCGGACGTTTGTGTAGCCCAACAGTTTGAGCGATGCCATGATCATGGAACCGCGGTGACCGGAGGCGCAGTAGACTACGATGGGTTCATCGAGACCGGGCAGTTTATCGAGATTGGCGAGTACTTCGCGCACCGGGATATTCACTGCACCCTGGATGAAACCGTCTTTTTCGACTTCAGCGGCTTCGCGCACATCGAGCAGGAACGGAGCCTTGTCGGCAAGTTCTTCATTGAGCGCGGCGGGTTTGACGGTGCCATAACCCTTATCAGGTGTGAGCCCGGCGACAAGGTCAGTAAAGAGCGCCTGTGCATCGGGCGCAACAACTACCGGCACTTCTTCGACGACCGCTGTTGGCGGTTCTACTACAACGGGAGCCTGCGGTTCTTCGACGACAGGTTCCGCGGCGGGCGCGCATGCGCCCAGGATCATACTGAATACCATCAGCAGACCCAACAGCATTTGTAATTTCTTGGACATTTTCTTTTCTCCTTAAGTTTTTTATCTATAAGTTACGGTTGTAACTTGTGACAACTAGCGCAGTTTTCGTCCTTGTATGCGGCATGGTCTTCCGGGCTGACCGGCGCGTTGCGTATGCCGGTCGTGTGGCAAGCCGTACAAGAGTTCGAGACGAGGTCGATGTGTGAAGCGGGTATGTAGGGTCCGCCGAAGAAGAGTTCAACCGCAGGCGGCGCCATGTTCACGATCACGCCTTGATTTGCTTCCAGTTCCTCCGCGCTCACCTTGTCCGCGGTCAGGAAGATGCTCCCGTCACTGCCGTGGCAGGACTGGCAGGAGGCGTTCTGCGGCGTGTTCTTCTGGATGTTATGCGGGGTCGCATACACCCATGTCGGCATTGCATCGAAGTTCGGCAGAAGGTTATCGCCATAGAACTCATAACTTGTGGTCGCCACCGGCACATGCCGCACAGGGACAAATTCATACGGTCGGTCTTCGGTCGGGTTTGGATTGCGTCCGATCAGGAACGTGGAATAGGTTGCTTCCGTTTCGAAGTACGGATTCCCGCTCTTTTCGCTGACCGCCACATGACAGCCGTCACAACTGGTGTATGTGATCGAGTGACAGACCTGGCAGGATAACCTGTCGTCGTGTGCCTTGTGCATCGGGTTCCCGTCGCCACCATCCGGTGCGGCAGTGGGATGGCAATCCACGCACTTCGGGTCTTCCGTGCCCGCAAAGCGGTTCGCATCCATGGCAGACGCATCCGTTGCAGAACCGTGAAGGTCTGCGCCCTCATGACATTTCACGCAGTTCATGCGTCCCTCGCGGAAATGCACATCGCCGGGGAACCCTTCGTTTTTGCCCAAAAACTCATTCCCCACGCGGCTTCCGTGACATGCCGTGCAGGAACGTGTCATCGGCGGGGTCTTTTCAAAAACGTGACCGGTGAACAAACCGCCGCCCACATTCTTCGGCTGGCTGACATGACATTCGCCGCACGTGGTGTGACAGGTGGCGCAGTGGTTTCCGAACATCTCTTCGAGCGCGGGATGGTTCTCAGGAACA
>JBFYRY010000210.1:0-7182 GCA_041302025.1 Chloroflexota bacterium
GTCACCATCGACGAAGCCGCGCTCAAACAATTCACGCTGGCAGAGATGACGATAAAGACGTAGCACAAACAGCTACTGTAGGTCGGGTTTTCACCCTGACACAAATGTTGAACCATGCAAACACTGGGACACGGAGTTTTATTTCTTTTGTGCTTTCAGACATTTGAACCGCGAAGCCCGCTACGATAAAGGCATTTTCTTTGCGGTTTTAGCAGAAAGAAAAGAACGCAGAAAGTGACCGTGTTCAGTATATATTCCACAATGACACGAAAGAGGGCAGAGTATAATCAGGGCATTATGCCTGCCAAAAACATCACAAACATCATCACGACCCTTGTTGCATTCTGCTTATTGTTATCCGCCTGTGCGCCACAAGCAACGATTGCCGCGCCCACCGCAGTACCTCCCAGCCCGACAGCCTACGTCTCCAACATCCCGGTTGAATATGTCACCTCGACACCTTCCCCAACCGGCGTACATCTCGGCGATGCCGTCCCCGCCTCCTTGCGTGGACAGGTGCAGGCTTGGGACATTCCCACCAGTTCGTATCTGGCTTTGGATGTTTCCACCGCCCCGGCAACGGAAGACGAGACTCAACTGCACTGGGTCTATGCCCTCGTCGCGCCTTTCCCAACCATCACCGACGGCGTGACATCCGACGAATTAATACGCGCATGGAGGCAAGGCGCGGCTCCCTCGCCGTTCAACGGGGCTCCGTTATTGATGGAGGATTCCACCCTCGCCGCGTTCACCGCCATTTGGGGGGCGCCCGCTCCCGGCGGCGTGCGAAGCGTCCCGGCGGATCAACTGCTCGAAACCGCGTGGCGCGAATCCCCCTCGTGGGCAATCATGCCGTTCGAGTCGCTCGAACCGAAATGGAAGGTGCTCACGGTTGAAGGCTTGTCTCCGATCCGCAAGGATTTTGACTCAACACGATATCCCCTGGTCGTCCCTTTCACCCTCCGCACTTCACCCGACCTTTCTCCTTCATCCTTTCTCCTTCATCCTTCCAACTATGATTCATCCAAACTCACCACCATCATCATGACCGGCGTCACAGCGCTGGTGCGCGCCACCGCGCTGACGATGGATGTGAAGGGCATAAAATACCCCGGCGAGAAGATCCGCGACGTGATGCTCGAAGCCGACATCGCGCACGTGAGCAATGAGATCCCCTTTTATAGCGGATGCCCTTCCCCCAATCCCAACCAGACCGCGCTCGTCTTTTGCAGTGCCCCGCGCTACATCGAACTGCTCACAGACATCGGCACCGATGTGATCGAGTTGACCGGCAATCATTTTGCCGACCGCGGCGCGAAGGGCATGGTCCAGACCATCGACATCTACAACGAGAACAACCTGCCCTATTTCGGCGGCGGACTCGACCTGCAGGATTCGCTCAAGCCCGCTCTCTTCGAAGTGAACGGCAACCGGATCGCCTTCATCGGATGCAACCGCCCCGATACCGGCAACTTCCCGACCGCCACCGACTCCCGTCCCGGCGCCGCACCGTGCGATTTTGCGTACCTCAAGGAAAAGGTCGCGCAGTTGAAATCGGAGGGCTTCGTAGTCATTTCCACGTTCCAATGGAATGAGAGTTACGACCATGAGCCGCACATCCTGCAAATAAAGGATTTCCAATTCATGGTCGACGCGGGCGCCGATATTGTCAGCGGCAGTCAGGCGCACTACGCCCAGCGCATGGAGTTCTACAAAGACTCGTTCATCCATTACGGCTTGGGCAACCTGTTCTTCGACCAGATGGGCGACCAGGCATGGATGCCCAAAGGAATCCGCCGCGAGTTCCTCGACCGATACGTCGTCTATGACGGAAAATTTATCAGCGCCGAATTGCTCACCGCCCTGCTCGAAGATTATTCCCGTCCGCGCCTGATGACCGATACGGAGCGCGCCAAATTTTTGAAGGAATATTTTTATTACAGCGGATGGATTTCGCTCGAGCCGACGCAGACACCGACCATCACGCCGACCCTGACCCCGCTCCCGCTTCCTTCCACCCCGGACCTGCTTCCGTTAAACACGCCGAGTCCCGGTCCCTAACAAGTAAGCCTTGCGAAGGTTACGAACCTTCGCAAGGCTCTGATAAGGAGTTTACCCATGACCATCTTCGATATTTCCCTGACCATTTCACCCGACCTGCCCACCTGGCCCGGCGACCCGGGCATCGAACTGCAACAATTCGAATCCATGGACAAGGGCGCGCATGCCAATGTGACCAGCATCAGCACCAGCGTCCATGTCGGCACGCACGTGGACGCGCCGCACCACTTCCTCAACGACGGGCGCACGGTCGAGCAGTTGCCGCTCGAGGTGTTGACCGGTCCCTGTTACGTGGTGCAGTTACCGGACGGGGTGGAGGCGATCACATCCGATGTTTTGGAGCGTGTTGAGATCGCACCCGATATGAAGCGCATCCTGTTCGGCACACGCAACTCCCATTTGTGGGCAAAGGGTGAGACGAAGTTCCAGACCGATTTCGTCGCCATCACCGAAGACGGCGCGGAATGGCTGGTCGAACATGGCATCCAACTCGTGGGCGTGGATTACCTGTCCGTTGCGCCATACGGGGATTCGTCCCCGACGCATACGATTTTGCTCAAAGCCGGGGTTGTCATTGTCGAGGGATTGAATCTCTCGAAGGTCATGCGCGGCTTCTACGAACTGTATTGCCTGCCCTTGAAGATCGCCGGGTCAGACGGAGCGCCCGCGCGCGCGATCCTGATTCGGTCATGATGTTACAACGGTAATTCATGAGTGGAAGCGGTTAAGATGTTTGAAATTCCGCTCTCCGGGAGGGTACGATGTCTCAAAACAAAAAATATTTCGGGATGACGATAACGCAGGTGGGAATTCTGGCAGGACTGGGTATCGCGGCTTGTCTGCTGTTTGCCGTTACGGGCTGGCTGGTGCTGGGAGGAGGTTCGAACATTTCCTTTTCCCGCGCTCCCGCCGCTACAGCTACTCCGCAATACACACCCACAGTGTATGTCATTCCCACCTTCACGCCGACCGTTACGCCGACGCCCCTTCCGTACGAGCAGTTGATCCCCGCCGGCTGGAAGCAGTTCAAAACTGGACTGGTCGAGTTATGGCTTCCCAATTCGTTCAAGACCGTGGACAAGGATCCGGATGAGGAACTCGCGATCCTTGGTGCCAATACCAAGTCTTCGCTCTACAAGATGCGCGTGAGCGTTTCGTACGAACCCTTGGTCGGCGATTCGCTGGATGAATTTGTGGATGCCGGAATTGCCAAGATGGACTCTCAGATCAGGGTTGTGGAACGCAGGAAGGTTTCCCTGAACTCGACCGAAGCGATTCGGATGACGTTCGAACTGCGCGTCGAAACGGTGGATGTCAACGAACTGGTCTATGTGATCCAGGACGGCGGCACGGTCTGGTTCATTCTCTACGCGGCGCAGATCAACGAATATTACGAGATGCTTCCCATTTTCGAGCAGAGCGCCAAAACATTCCGGGTGGTGAAATAAAAAACGTCCCGAAGGTAGATCCTTCGGCTACGCCTCAGGACAAGCCTTCGGGACGTTTCATTTAGTCAAAATAAATATTCAGGTCCGAGCAATCGAACCGGTTGCCGCAGTTGGGACAGGTGACCTTGCAGTTTTTCTCTTGCATCCGGCTCCCGCACCGGTCACAGAGGTAGGTTTTCTTCGAGTGGGAAACCTCCTCCCAGCGGATCGGTTTCAGGAGCGCGGCATCGAATTGACCGATACCCGCTTCGCCGAGTCTCTTCACTTCCCTGAACGCTTCTTCTGCATTTTCCATTAACTCTTCCACGTGAACGCCGCGGCAGACCGGGGACCACTCTTTGAGCCATTTCCGGCTCCGGGCATGGACTTTCAGCGCACCGTTATAATTTCCGCGCAGGATGTGCAGGTAGCTCACCGCGACTTGTAATATCCCCCGGTAGAGATCGCGGATACTGCCCGTCTCCTCCATCCAGGCGATTTCCAGGGCTTCGTGCGCCTCGAAATATTTCCCGGCATTGAACAGTAAAAACCCCTCCACAGTCTGTGGATGAAGGGGGGCATTGCAGGTATCATCGCGGTTATCGGATGGCATATCGTTGCCGTTGATTATATAATACCCGGGGCAGGTGTGCGACCGCCCTGGGCATATCTGCGATGGAGTAAAATTAAGTCACCCGTATGCGTTCCTTTCTTCAAAACAAGAATTTGACTCTCCTGCTTTCCGTCATTGCACTGGGGGCTTTGACGGTACTCGCCATCGGACTGCGTGATATTCCCTTCACGAGGGCTCAGCCCATCGGTCAGGAGGAGGCGCAGTCCGGCGATTCCAAAGAAGTGACTGCGGGAATTCTCGATCAGGCATCCTTGAAATCGCAATCGATATTTTGGGGCGTGGCGATCCTGTTGACTGCATTGGTGAGTCTGTTGCTTACGCCGCGGGGGCGTAAACTGTTGCTCAGGCTGTTGGTGCGCGTCTTTGCCACTTATTGGCTGATCTATTTTCTGATGAGTAATTACGGTGACCGGCTGGTCTCTCTGCTCAATTTCGATCCGGCGGCGCTTAACATCAGTCAACCCGCGGCGCCATCCTCCAGCGTGCCGCCTCCCGTGTTTGTGCCTCCACAGCAAAATTCCTGGTTATCGTATGCTGTCAGTATCCTATCCGTCCTTTTCCTGCTCTTTGTCGGCTGGCGGATCACGGTCTTTTGGAGGCAGTTCAAAGTGGGGGACGATAAAAGAACCCTGAATGCGATCGCAAAGATCGCGCGTTCCACCTTGAAGGAACTGAGAGACGGGACCGACTCAACCGATGTCATCATGAAATGTTATTTCCGCATGGACAGGGCGGTGTCTGAGAGGCGGCAGTTGAACCGCACCGCTTCGATGACCCCGGCGGAGTTTGCCGTCCGGCTCGAGCAGGCGGGCTTGCCGGGCGATGCCGTGCAGAGACTTACCCGTCTGTTCGAGGGCGTTCGATACGGCGGGAAACATTCGGGTCCCAAAGATGTCAATGAAGCGATCGCCTGCCTGACATCCATTTTGAATTATTGCGGGGAACCGGTATGATGCGCCGCGCCTTGGTCGTGACCGGTATTCTCCTGCTCGCCGTACTGCTTGCCTTCCCCCTGCGTGACGTGGTCCATGAGGTGGTTGTCATCCCTGTGGCTTTTTTATTATGGACATTGGGATTGCTGTACCATGCCCTGCCGCAATATGTCTGGTGGCTACTGGTCTTGTTGGCGGTCGTTTATTTATTCATAAAAAGCCTTGTGCCGTTTTGGAGACCCCGGGAGCGTCCGGCGCAGACAAGGAAACCCCCGGTGGGACAGGTGGAAAACCTGGCAACCTGGATCCATAGATCGCAGAGGGGAACCTACAACAAATGGCTTGTGGCGAACCGTCTTGGCAAACTTGCCCACCAGATCCTTGTGCAGCGCGACAGCGGCAGACCGCGTTCCCTCTTCGAGCCGCTGGATGGACCGGACTGGGACGCGTCACCGGAACTGGCGGAATATATCCACTCCGGCTTGCAGGGCTCGTTCGCCAATTACCCCCGTCAAAAGAATCCCATTGCCCCGCCGGTAAAAACGCCGCTCGATTACGATATTGCAGAGGCAGTGAAGTTCCTTGAATCGAAGATCGATAACTTGAAATGAAGTTGCTTCGTTCCCTGTGCTTTGCTTCGGGAGCGCTTCGAAAAGCAGACGTCATCTATTACCCAAATGGAGACAAACGTGGCAGAAATTTCCAAAGTATCAACAACAACGAAACAGGTCATCGCGGAGGTGGAACGGGCGGTGGTGGGCAAACGTCCCTTGCTCGAGATGATGATGGCATCCGTGCTGGCGGGCGGACACATCCTGCTCGAGGATTTCCCCGGGCTTGGCAAGACGCTGATCGCGCGCAGTTTTGCCAAAGCGCTCGGGCTGGAATTCAAACGCATCCAGTTCACGCCCGACCTTTTACCCGGTGACATCACCGGCGGATACATCTTCAACCGCACCAAAAATAAATTCGAACTCCGCAAGGGACCGGTCTTCGCGAACATCATCCTTGCCGATGAGATCAACCGTGCGTCGCCGAAGACGCAATCTGCACTGCTGGAGGCGATGCAGGAGGGGCAGGTGACCATCGAAGGCGAGACCCTGCCGTTGCCCGAGCCGTTCCTGGTGCTTGCCACGCAAAACCCCATCGAGTACGAAGGCACGTTCCCCCTGCCCGAAGCGCAATTGGACCGCTTCATGTTGAAACTGACCGTGGGTTATCCCAGCGTGGAGGAGGAGAAACTGATCCTGCGCCGGCGCCGCGAGCGCAGGCAGGATGAAGTCGAACTGCGCGAGATCACGAAGGCGAGGCAGTTGCTTGAACTGCGCGAGATGGTCGAGACGGTTCACGTGGATGCCGACCTTGAAAGTTATATCGCGGCGCTCATCCATGCCACGCGCATCGACCGGCGTGTGGCGGTGGGCGCCAGTCCGCGCGGTTCGCTGGCATTCCTCAAAATGGCGCGCGCCAATGCCGCCCTTGAAGGACGCGATTTCATCACGCCCGACGATATCAAGCGCTACGCGACGCCTGTGCTGACCCATCGTATCATCCTCCAGCCCGAATATTGGATGGCGCGTCAGGTGGCGGACGATGTGATCCGTGATGTGATCGGTAAAACGCCGGTGCCGGTGGTCAAGTAACCCTCTCCCCTCTGGAGAGGGAGATGCCCATGTCGCGTTCTCTTTTTCTTAGTGTGCTTACCTACAGCCTGATCCTTGCCGGCATCGTTACGATGGACGGCGGGTTTATCGCGCTGGCGCTCCCGCTTGTGGCATATCTGCTGGCGGGATTTCTGCGCTCGCCCGGCGAAGTCAATCTTGAGGCGGTGCGCCATCTGAGCAATGAGCGCGTCGTTCCGAACTCCGATGTGCTTGTGACGGTGACAGTCACGAATCACGGGTCGGATCTGGAGGAGGTTCTGCTGGATGACGCCGTGCCCGCAAAGTTGACGGTCCGTTTTGCGGATGAGAAGCGGCGCATCAGACCCAGCCGGCACCTGGTGACTCTTGCGAGAGGCGCTTCCTACACCTTTGCGTATACCGTTTCAGGTCCGCGCGGCGGATATGGCTTCGAGCATGTCGAAGCGACGGTCAGCGATCGTTTAGCGGCGACCAGGCAAAAGGTC
>JBFYRY010000211.1:0-11461 GCA_041302025.1 Chloroflexota bacterium
CCGTGCCTTCAAAAAGGCGTGAATACCGGAATTATAGCAAGAAAGGAAGCATCCAATGGCTAAATGTGCAAACTGCGGCAAGACCACAACCTTCGGACATAGTCGCTCGTTCTCCCAGCGCGCCACCAACCGTTCCTTCAAGCCCAACCTGCAGAAGACGCTGGTGATGGAAAAGGGACACAAGACGCATAAACTGCTCTGCACCAAGTGCATCAAAGCGATCGGCAAGTCCGCAGCATAAGGTCCTGCTTCACAGAACAAAGGTCACGACGCGAAGCGCGCCGTGATTTTTGTTTTAATCGGCTACATGTCGTTGCGAGCGTTCGTCGCGAAGCAACCCCTTTGGGCGAGGAGATTGCTTCGGGCTACGCCCTCGCAACGACATCACGTAACGCCTTTATTCCCGTCGCAATTCCCTGCGGATGTTTGAAGACCGCGGTTGCCGCGACAAAGGCGGTTGCCCCGGCTTCCTTCATTTTGGAAATATTTTCCGCGTTGATGCCGCCATCCACTTCGAGCCAGGCGGAGGAACCCAGCGCGTCCAACCGTTTTCGGATATCCGCCACACGTGAAAAAGAGGCCGGGATGAATTTCCCGCCGGAATAACCCGGATTCACGCTCATGACCAGGACCAGGTCTGCCTCCGCTAAAACGGCATACAGCGCCGTGACCGGTGTCCCCGGATTCAATGTCACACCCGCTTTGCACCCCAGCGATTTGATGGTGTGCAGAGTCTGATGCAAATGCGGGCAGGTTTCGACGTGCACGGTCAATGTACCGGCACCGGCTTTGGCAAACGCTTCAAGATGACGCTCCGGTTTTTCGATCATCAGGTGTACATCGAGCGGGAGTTTCGTGATGCGCTTGCAGGTTTCGACGATGAACGGTCCCATCGTGATGTTGGGCACGAAGTGCCCGTCCATTACGTCAATGTGGATCCAGTCCGCTTCGGCGGATTCGCAGGTGCAGATCTCCTCGCCGAGGCGGGAAAAGTCGGCAGAAAGGATGGATGGGGCAATCACGTATCGGTTGGTCATGGATATTAAACATAAGTGACAGTCACTTTAGAAGTGACTGTCACTCCTCAGGGGTTATACATGTTGATGACAACGATCCAGAAGGGGATCAAACCGCCGAGCGCGATCAGGGCAAGCAGACCCAGCCCCACCGAGAGCCAGTCGATATCCGGGATGGAGACTTCCACTTCAGGGACGGTGATCTCCGGGAGCGCGAATCCAGGCCGAGGCTTGGAAGGATGCGGGTCCGTCTGCTGGTAGGAGCCGGTTGCTTCGGGAGTCAGATTCAAGGCGGGAGAGGGCGGTACATCTCGTTGAGTCCCAAAACGGAGCAGGACACGCCCGAGTTGGTCGGCGGTGCGGTAACGTGCGGCAGGCTCCTTCGAGAGCACCTTCAGCACGATCTCTTCGAGGGCGGTTGGAATATCGGGGACATACTCGACCGGCGGGATGGGCTGTTCTTCGAGGTGCATGCGCGCAAGTTCTTCGCTCGTCGGCGCGGTGAACGGGAGCGCGCCTGTCAGCACTTCATAGAGAACAACACCCAGCGAATACACATCGGAGGACGGTGAAGGCGCTTCACCGGCGGCCTGTTCGGGGGAGAAATATTGCGGCGAGCCCCAGACCACATCGGCGCGTTCGTCGGGCAGGATGGTGGAAAGGGCGCGCGCGATGCCAAAGTCTGTGACTTTGAGTCGCCCGTCCGGCGTAACGATCATATTGTGCGGTTTGATATCGCAGTGGACAAGCCCGGCGCGGTGGGCGTAACCGATTCCTGCACAGGCTTGCACCATGAGCGGGATGGCTTCCTCGACCGAATAGCGCCCGCGCTGGCGCAGGATGGTCTTCAAGTCCTTGCCGGGGATGTGTTCCATGACGATGAACAACTGGTCGTGGTCGAACCCGAAGTCGTGCACGGTGACGATGTTGGGATGGGAAAGGTTTGCCGCGGCGCGCGCCTCCTGCCGGAAGCGGTCTTGGAAGGCTTTATCGTTCGAGTAGGTCTCATGCAATATCTTGATCGCGACTGTGCGTTCGAGCATCAGGTCGCGCGCGCGGAACACATCTGCCATGCCGCCCGTGCCGATGCGCTCAACGAGTTGGTAACGATTGTTGAGTAATGTGCCTGCTTCCATATCTGAAAAGATTATATCATTTCGCATCCTCCTGCCTCCCCCAAATATGACCGTGGTTCGTCACATTTGGGGGAGGCAGGGCGGTGGGGGTCGGGCAGGTTATAATCTCGCCCATGCGAAGCGCTCTCATTGTCTATAATCCCGCCGCGGGGAAATTCTCCGTCAAGCCATTCATCCAATATGCTGTCAGGGAACTCGAATCCGCCGGGTGGCGGGCGGAAGCGGTGGAGACTCAAAGCGGCGCGCACACCATCGAACTGGCGAAGCAAGCCTCGGCTGAGAAAAGAGACGCGGTGTTCGCCGTCGGCGGCGATGGCACGATCGGAAACGTGGTCAACGGCCTGATCGGCACCGATACGGCGCTCGGAGTCCTGCCTGCAGGCACGGCGAACGTGTGGAGCATCGAACTCGGTCTGCCTCATTTCACCTGGACTCGTCCGTGGGTTCTGCGCAGGAATGCCGCCATCCTTTCGAAAGCGCCCATCTGCCCGGTGGATGTGGGATTGTGCAACCAATACTCTTTCATGATGTGGGCGGGTATCGGTCTCGATGCCATGACGATCCAATCGCTCGAGCCGCGCATCCGTCTTGAGAAATTCTTTGCCATGCCCGAATACGCCGCAAAGACCATCTGGGAGGCAGCACAATGGAGCGGCATGAAACTCCGCTTCTGGGTGGACGACCAGGAAGTGGAGGGACAATACATCCTCGCCGTGGCGACCAACATCCGTCACTACCTGGGCGGTTATTCCAACCTTTCCCCCGATGCCTATATCGACGATGGACTGCTCGACATCTGGCTGTTCAGCGGCAGTAACCTCGGCGACGCGCTCCGCCATGCCTATGACATGTGGCGCGGCGACCACATCACATCGGAGACGACCCGTCGCATCCCATTCAGCAACCTGCGCGTGGAGACAGACTCCCCCTTCTGGCTTCAAACGGACGGCGAACCGCGCGGCACAGCGCAGACCGCCGAGATCAAGGTGCAGGAGCGCGCCCTGAAAATGCTCATGCCTCCGCGCGGGATGGAATTATTGAAGGAACATCAAACGAATGAACGCTCGTCAACTCTTTAACGGATGGGTCATCCTCGGCGCGATCCTCATCGCGGGACTGCTGACCCTCATAACCGCCATTACCATCGGATGGACAACCCCGCTTCCCTCCTCGGACGTTGGGTTTGTTCCCGCTGATTTGACCATGATCCCCGCCCCAACATTGACCTCCAACGCGCCGCCCACGGCGACCATCGACCCCTTCGCTCCGACTCCCGTTCCGACCGGCATCGCCATCGGCAACTACGTGCAGATCTCCGGCACCGAGGGGCAGGGACTGCGCATCCGCTCCACGCCGGGGCTGGACGGCGAATTCGTCTTCCTCGGCTTCGACTCGGAAGTGTTCGTCGTGCAGGACGGTCCGCAAATCGTGGATGGATACACCTGGTGGTACCTCACCGCGCCGTACGACAACACCCGCGTCGGCTGGGCGGCATCCGATTTCCTGACCTTTATCCCGTCACCATGACCTCACCCCCGACCCCTCTCCTAAAGAGAGGGGGGAAAGATGAACATGAACGAAAAACCGACCGGCATCACTGCCAACAAAAAGACAAAAGAATTCACCGTCACCTGGAACGACGGGCATACGAGCGTGTACCCGTTCGAGTTATTGCGCGCCGCCTGTCCCTGCGCCTCCTGCCGCGGAGGACACGAGAACATGAAGTCCGAGCCTGATGCGGATGTGTTTAACAAACACTTGGGCGACTCTCCCTCCACGCGCATCAGCAACGTGGTGGCGGTTGGCTCCTACGCGCTGACCATCGTCTGGGAGGACGGTCACGATTACGGCATCTATAACTGGCATTACCTTCGCGCGCTCTGTCCGTGCGAAGAGGATCGGGCGAAATATGGGAAATAAACATTCACGGCAACAAAAAAGCGACCGGGTCACCGGTCGCTTTTCATTTATCTCAATGCAGAAGTCATCCTGCTAAAAATGCCAGGACCGCCTGCGCGAAGGGCAATCCCTGCGGGACGATGTTCGTCCAGAGGAAGTATACGCCGCCGACCACCAGGTAGAGCGGATAGATCGCGCGCGCAAAGACCATGCGTTTGTGCGCGATCTTCTCGTCCGTTTGGTGGTGATGCCAGGCGATGACGACGATCATCAATTCGATGATGAACAGCAGGTAGGTGCCGTAGAAGACGTAATCCAATGCCACGTTGTAGCCCACGTTCAGGCGGTTGGAGAGGTTGACGTGGAAGAAGACGATGCTCAAGACCGGCAAAAAGAGACTGACATATGCCAGCGCCACCAAACAGAATAACGGCAGGAGGTTCTTGAGCATGAAGCGCGGATAGTTGCGGTGGATATCGAGTTTCATGTTGAAGGTGGAGTTCTCCACACTGCCCTGGTTGCCGATTAACGCCGGGTTGCCGAAGGAAGCCTTGTCGCTGTGGACATCGATGAAGATGCGCGGGTCGGTGGGATTCCAATCGGTAACGGAGGCAAACGCCCCGTCGGAGGTGAGGCGGACAAGCAGGTCCGGTCCATGGGTGATGTGATCCATCCCCGGCGCGTCCTCCACGTAGATCAGTTTTTCACGTGTCAGCGTGCGGTGGCGGAATTCGATCGCCAGTTCCTGCGTGTCAAAGGGATAGTGCTGGAGATCGAAGGTGGTATGGAACGGCGCGCGGATGCGGTAGAGTTTGTAGTTGATGCCGTCCTGTGCGCTCGAGGAGACCGGGTCGCCGAGTTTGATGGGCGCAACCGAGTTGAGAAAATCGATGGAACTGACGTCGATATCGCCCTGGTAACGGAACCAGATATAAAAATCGGCGGTGAACGTGTGCGCCTTATCCACATCCACATCGGTGATCTCGTTGACGCGGATGCCGGTGTAGGCGACATTGGTCTTGTAGATGTATTTGCCGCCGTCCACGATGATGCTGTCGGTCAGTTCGGTGACCAGTTTTTTGTTGGCAACCGGGCGCAGTTGGACCGGCGCGGGGATGAAGTTGCCCTGCTCGAACATGCCGAAGGTGGGCGGCTGTGAGAAGTTATGTTGCGAGTCGAAATAGACCTGACCGCGCACGCCATCAACGGCTTTGTTTGGGCTGTCCATGGAGGCAAGGTAATCCCTGACTTTCTGGCGTTCGTCATTCAATGAGTTCGTATCACCGGTTGCGTCGGTGGCGTCGATCGCCGCAAGCGCGACATTCAACGCATCGTAGGTGGTGCCGCCCAGCCAGGAGGGAGTCAGGCCGGGATACATCTCGATGTAGTCGTTGTAGAAATTCTGCGCGGACTCGCCTGCCACATCGTAATTGAGCAGGGACAATGCGTACAACCCATCCAGCATGGATGGATCGTTGAACAGTTTTCCAAAATTCACATCGCCTGTCGAATAGGATGCGAGCATCGGGAAATCGCGTTTGAGTTCGCCTCGTGCCGTGACGATCTGCTGTGACGTATTCCGGCTGATCGCCAGGAACACCAGCCCGGGATCCTCCCCGCCCGCCGGGGTGACCTTGCGCACAATATCTTTGGCAACGCTCAAACTCTCATCGTTGACTTCGGTGACGCGCTTCAACGGTTGTTTGTAAACGATCGTGCCGCCGCTCTTCTCGAACGTGGACTGGAACGAATCGGCGAGCGAAGTCCCAAAAGCGTCGTCTTCATGAACGATGCTGGCGGTCTCATAGCCGAGCACTTCGCGGGCATAGAGCGCGGCGTATTTACCGAGGTCGGTGGTGTTGTTGATGACGCGGAACGCCCAGGGAAGGTCTTTCGTCACTTCGGGGGCGGCGGCGGCAACGTTAATACTGGGGATGCCTGCCTCGGCATAGAGGGGCGCCGCGGCGATGCTCGAATTGCTGTTGCGGTGAGCGATCACCACCACGGCGCGGTTATCTTCCACCACTTTGCCCGCCTGCACTGTGGCTTCGTCGGGGGTGTCCTTGCCGTCGTAATAGAAATCCACTTCAATGGGATGACCGTTGACCCCGCCCGCATCATTGACCTGCTTTTCGAACAACTTCCCCACATTTTCCTGTTCGGGATAGGTATCCGCCGCCTTCTCAGGGATGACGATCGCGATATGAATGGGCGTTGTCTCCCCTTCGAGCGCCGCCACCAAAGCGGACCCGTCCCCGAGCGCGCCCGTGGAATACGCGTATCCCGCCGCGCCGAGGAACAAGACGGAAGCAATAACAAAGAACAATACTTTTCTGGATAATCTGGGCATAGTACTCTCCCTTTTGGGTTGTGAAATTATGCCCAAGTTATAACCCCGTGCAATGCAATTGCAATTAACAGAATCTTTATGTCGGTTAACAAAAAAGTGGATGACCTCCGTCATCCACTTGAAGACATCTGACAGATATTGGCTATTAGCGAGAAATAGTTACCGAATTACTCGACGGCCCTTCTCCGCAAACATTGATGGCGGTTACATAGAACTCGAAGGATTCGTGAGGTCTTACTTCAACAGTTGCGCTGGTTCCATTTACATCAACTACACCTTTACCAGAAATATGCAAGCGATATTTTGTGGCTCCGCTAACCGCTGACCATGAGAGGGTGAAGCTATTACCGTTCCGTAACGGCTCAAAAAATTTGGGGGCGGGAGGAGGATAGCAAGGAGTGTCCGTGGCGGTTGGGGTATCGGTTGGAATATCTGGCTTTGTTGGCGTTGACGTATCGGTTGGAATATCTGGTTTTGTTGGCGTATCAGTCGATGTCTTTGTTGGAGAACTAGGTTTAGTCGCCTTTGGAACTTTAGTTGGTGGTATAGACGTTGGCGACAAAGGAGTGGGAACAACAGGTAAACTTCCTTGATATTCTAAAAAATGTTGTAAATATTTTGACTCAATCCAGCAATCATTATCTTTCCAGCGTACTAAAACCCAATCCCCATTATTACCATTCTTGCCCAAAATATTGACAATTTCTAGGGCGTCAATTTCAATAATCTTATGATAGACAATGCTAGCGCCAAAATGGCAGATTGTTTTTTGCGTGGTAACATCAAAAAAAGTGGTGTTTGTGTACGTTGATGTAGGTGTAAATGTATCAGTAGGTGTTTCATCATTATTTGGCGACTCCCAGGGTAGACTAGTCTCTGGTGTAGTACTGACACTACAGCCAACAACGATAATAACAAATAGAACATTTGTAACATGGAATAGCGACCTTGTCATAATTAACCTTCAATCCCACACACATATGACCATAATAATGACTAAATCCTAACACCACCATTTTCCTATGGTAGTTGACATTTTACTGTAATATAATGATGTGTGTCAACAATTTCCAAGGTTATCAAAAAGATCTTGAGTATAAAAACACTTCCAGAATAAAATAACATCATTATGACCAAAATACTCTTTTAGTATCCTCTGATAATTTACATGGAGAACTCATGAAAAATATCGCTTGGTTTCGAAAATATCAATTGCCAATCAATATTATATTTTTCCTTGCTCTGTTTGTTGGAATTTTTCAAAAATATGTATTGAATGTTAACTCCTCTTTTTTCTTGGAGGGGGATAATCGAATATCTTTAGGTATAAGCATCGTCCAGCAGGACGCTTCGACCTTCAATACAGAATCGCAAGACTTCTTTCAAGAAAGTAATCGGACTACTAGCTTCTTACTACAGCCTCAGAGTACTTTTGCGCAAGTATATTTGGACTATGTGGCGATTTACGATGATGCTAGCGCCCCAAAAGAATTAAGTATCAAATCTGTATATATATCCACAAATAGTGAATTGGTTCCATCAGAGTTGGTCTTGGAAAAATCGCCAGAAAATCTAACTTACGATTCTAATGAATACAAATACGCTTTCAATTCCCAGGAGATGGCTAGGGGCAAGAGATATATCATGCCCCACATACTGTTGGGGATTGTTCCAGTTAGATCAAGCGCAAATATTTTTAAGCTTATTGAGATACAAGGCAACAGGTCAGATCTTTTTCCGTTTGATGAGCAGAAGATAGAACTGAATATCACTTTTGATGGTACCTTTGATGGGCAAGAAGTTTCTAGATTTTCCCCTACGCTAGAGGTAGTGGTTGCTCAACAAGGGTGGATTGGCTCGTTTGAAAAAAACAACTCTGGAGGGGAAAGCCTACATCTACAAAGATACCCATTTTATAAAATTGTTTTACTTATATTCCTTTTGGTAATGATACCAATTACTCTTTTATTGAATAATGTGATAGACGAATCATCGGGTTTCTTTGAAGTTGCCTTTGGTTTGTTGCTAGGCCTTTGGGGTATGCATGAAATCCTTGTGCCTGTATATGTCCACTCATCGGCGCTTATTGACTTTATAATATACATTCTTTACGTATTGGTGATTGGAGAAATATTGTTTGAAGTGCTAAAAGGATGGTATATCCATTATGCAATTAAAGTAAGAATTAAGGAAATAAATGCAAAAGATGAATATGTAATCATTGTCAACAATGGTTGGTTAAATGTAGATATGACTGGATGGATGCTTTTTGATAACGCAGGAAATACCTTTAAATTTCCAAGCCATATATTAAGGATAAAATCAACAGTAAAAATATGGACTGAAACTGGTATTGACGATACAACAAACCTGTATTGGAATAGACGCAAACATGTTTGGGATGATAAGGGAGATGTTGCCTATCTTAAAAACGATAAAGATGTATTGGTTCATGAATATCGGTATCCATAGATGACAGATAAGGTTCAAGAAAAATGATTGTTAAACGAAGATGCTCAAAGCGTTCCAGCAAAATTTTCATGGAAAACATACTGTTATCTCTAAATACAAATTTCTAGAATTTGATAGTTTATTACAAGAAGAATACTGTGCTTGGACAATATTGGCCTAAAAAACTCAATCATGAAATTGTTTTGTGTTTATCAGATTTTGAATTAGTTTCCTCGTCGCCTCCGCCACATCCTCCACCGCCCGCTCAAACGCCGCCTCATTGACCTTCGACGGCTTGCGATACCCGCTCACCTTCCTCACGAACTGCAACGCCGCCGCGCGGATCTCCTCCTCTGTGGCGGGGATTTCTGCATTGCGTAATGTTTTGATGCTTCGGCACATTGTAGGTCACGAGGTACACAAAGGGGAAAGATAAAAACCTTTGTGACCTTCTGTCTCCTTTGGGTTGAAAGATCACTTCTTTGCTGATTTCTTTTCGGGCTGTTTTGCGTCCACGCCGAGCAAACTCGAAAACCTGCCTTCGCAAAATTCCAGGAACGAAAACAAATCCTTGCGCTCGTGGATATTGACATACTCTTTGAACTGGTTGAGATTGCGCGCGAGCGTCGTCGGCGGGGATTCCATGGTGCAGAGCAACAAACTTCTGAAATCGAATTCGTTGAGCGGCAGATTCTTCTTATAGTGCCTGTATGCGTCGGACATCTCAATCAAGCGGACGTATTTCTTCGCATGTGCTTTGAGTTCGGGATGAACCGCCGCTTCCATCGCAGGGACGGCTGGCTTCACCACTTTCCCCTTCGGGGACGATGTAGCCTTTGCCACGCGGACAGGCTTCAGCGGTTCGCCGAGTAACTTCTCCACCTTCTCCGCCCGTTTGATTCCCCGCGCCGTGATCTGGAATCCGCTGGCGGCGTTGCCTCGCAAATAGCCTTTGCTTTTACATTCCCTCCAACGCCTGCTGACGATGCCCGAATCGGGGTACTGCGGGTACTTCCGCAGGGAGAAACGTTTTGGGAACAGGACGAAGCAGGTGGCGATGATGTCCTCGGAGGTGACCTCATGTCCCTGCTTGTGGAGGGTGTAGACAGAATAGACTACCAGATCGTTCAGGATGATCTTTGTGTAGATGTTGGGGTCGAATGTGGGAGGGGTGGATGGTTTGGGCACGGCGGTTTTCTC
The DNA here is from genome assembly GCA_041302025.1 of Chloroflexota bacterium. Lineage (GTDB taxonomy): Bacteria > Chloroflexota > Anaerolineae > Anaerolineales > Villigracilaceae > Defluviilinea. The sequence continues at coordinate 10,053 of JBFYRY010000211.1, forward strand.
TGTGGTGAATCTTACCGCATTTTGTGGACAGATAGTTACCCCCAATGTAGATGATATTACTCGTCGGCTGGTTTGGATTTATCAAGGAGTCTGGTCGCCAGTTCCTGGAAGGATGCTTTCAGGTTTTTGGGGTCAATCGGCTTCAACATTTTCACGGGCCAACGCTCCAGTTCATCTGGAAATTTTTCGCAACGGTTGAGGGCAATGGCAAACCAATAGGAATCGAAACCAGTATCTTTTAGCGCGGCTTGTTCCATCAATACATCCACTGTCTCCTGTTGCAGGATAAAATACAGATCAATGGCATCGCGTGGCTCAGACCTGCCAAAGTATGCCAGCAGTTTATCAATGCGGAGGTCGGTGTAATTGTTGACCTGCATACCCGTTTCGGTCAACACGGTCGGTTCAAGACGATAGGGTGAATCAAGAGCCATATCCACCTTCAACCCATTTTGTTCGTCTCCAACTAAAAATTCGACAAAGGTTGCAAAGCGGCGCACTACTTTTACAGGAAGGTTCTGTTCAGCGCAAATCTTCTCGACTTGAAATGAGGTTGGTTGGACAAGCCCGTCTGTCCCCGTGAATATATCCAGGTCATAAGAAAGGCGATGCCCAAGATAGTATTCCGATAACGCCGTCCCGCCTGCAAGATAAAATTGATCCTGATCGGGAAGTGTGGCGAAAATTTCAAGGAATCGTTTTTGGAGAGGCGTCAGGATGCCCAACCCCTTGACTGGATTATTTTCCGACATGCCGATACTCCAGATAGCGTTTCCATAAGCTATAAATCTCTTCGGGCAGGCGCAGGGAATCCAATTCGAGCGCGATCTCCCGGAGTTTCAAATTGCGGATATCCTCGGCGCGCCCGTGGATAAGCGTCTGCTGTAACAGCCAACGCCTCTGGAACGGATCGTTGATATCAACCTGATCCGTGCTCCATACGACATGACGGGGGGGATGGATATTCATACAATGAAGATATTACCACGATTCAGAAACGCCTCTGCTGTTATGTTTTATACGCCACAGCCGAATAGAACTCGTTCAAAAAACTCGAAGGCATCCTTGCCAGCAAACGCGGCTCGGTAAAGCCTGCGCGCTTCACAAGGACACGGCACACATTGAACGAGACGGGATACTGCACCCACATATTGCCCACGTCCACGTTGTATTCGACGAGCAGGAGCGCGCCGTTCGGTTTGAGGAATCCGCGCACGTGACGGAGGAGTTTTTCCTGGTCCTTGAAGAAGTGCAGGGAGTTCGCCATCACGATGCCATCAAGCGGATGCAATGCTAAAGGGTGGGAAAAATCATCTTTGAGCAGGATCAGGTTGCGGGTCGTATTGAAGCGGGCGCGGTGGCTGGATTCCAACTCGGCGAGCGAGGAGCGTTGATCGTCCACGGCGTAG
>JBFYRY010000212.1:0-7106 GCA_041302025.1 Chloroflexota bacterium
TACGAAGCCAGACCGGGAGACCACAAAGGCAGGCTGGGATTCGACCTCGCGGCGGTCTTTGAATCGTATCCCACCCTGGGCAGTGTGGTTATCAACGACCAATACGCGGAGGAGGCGTTCACCTTCTACGATCATCCGAAGGTGCTGATCTTCAAAAAGAACGCGAATTTCGACCCTGAACAGGTCAGCTCCGTTCTCAACACGGTGGACCTGAAAAAAGTGGTCCGGCTGACGCCGCGCCAGTTCAGCGATTACTCCACTTTGATGCTGTCCCCCGAGAGACTCGCCAGCCAGCGCGCGGGCGGCACATGGTCGCAGTTGTTCGATTACGACTGGATCCAGAACCGCAATCCCTGGCTGGGATTGGTCCTCTGGTATCTCTTCATCTTCCTGCTTGGCATGGCGGTCTATCCGTTGATACGGCTGGCACTGCCCGGTCTCGCGGACAAAGGCTACCCCCTCAGCCGCGGACTTGGTCTGCTTCTTCTCGGCTATCTCCCGTGGCTGGCTGGCTCGGCAGGGATTCCGTACACACGCACAACGATCGCGGTTGTCTTTGGCGGCATCATGATCATCGGCGCCATACTCGGTCATGTACAGCGCGATGAACTGATCCGCGAGTGGAAGACGAAACGCAAATACTTCCTGCTCATCGAAGGCATCTTCCTTGTCTTTTTCCTCATCGACCTGATCATCCGCATCGCCAACCCCGACCTGTGGCATCCCAGTTTTGGCGGCGAACGCCCCATGGACTTCTCGTATTTCAACGCGGTAATCAAGAGCACCACCTTCCCGCCGTATGATCCCTGGTTCGCGGGCGGACATATCAACTACTACTATTACGGCTTTGTGCTGGTCGGCACCCCCGTCAAATTACTGGGCATCGTCCCCTCCATCGCGTATAACTTCATCCTCCCCACCCTGTTCGCCATCGTCGCCGTCAACGCCTTCTCCATCGGCTGGAATCTCCTGTCAAAGGATGAAGTTTCGTCTGAAAACAATTCATCCTTCATCCTTCAACTTTCATCCTTGATTTCCGGTTTTGCCGCATCCTTCCTCACCCTCATCATCGGCAATCTTGGCACCATCCAGTTGGTCTATAACAAGTTACAGCAATTGGGCGCGGGCGGCGCATTCGACTGGAACTCCACCATCGCCCAGCGGTTGACGTGGGCATACGGGGGCTTGAAGGCGCTCTTCAAGGGCGCTCCGCTCCTCGTCTCGAACGGAGATTGGTACTGGCTCCCAAGCCGGGTTGTGCCTCCGCGCGGCGGCAACGAGATCACCGAATTCCCGTTATTCACGTTCCTCTACAGCGACCTGCACGCGCATATGATCGCCATGTTCATCATGCTGTTGGCGATCAGCTGGGCAGTGGCTGTCGTGGCGGGACGCGCCCACTGGCGGAATCAATTGTCGGCTGGGCTGGGATTCGCGCTCGGCGGTCTCATCATCGGCGCGCTCTATCCCACCAACCTGTCCGATATGTACACCTTCCTGCCCATCGGTCTCGCCGCGGCGGGATATGCCATCTGGCGCTACGCGGACACGCCGTCTATTGCGAAAAGGATCGCCCTCGTTTTCGGCGCCGTGCTTGCATTGACCGCGCTGTCCTTCTATATGTACCAGCCGTACCGCGCCTGGTACAGTCAGGCATACAGCGCCCTCGACCCGTGGAAGGGACCCTTCACGCCCATCGGCTCCTACTTCACGCAGTGGAGCATCTTCCTTTTCATCCTCGTCTCATGGATGGCATGGGAAACGCGCGAGTGGATGGCTTCGACCCCGCTCTCCGCTTTGAAAAAATTGAAACCCTACGCATGGCTGATCGAAGGCGCGCTTGTCACTCTCGCCTTTGCCCTGCTTGCATTGCAATACAACATACGGGATTCCGGCGAGATCAGCATCGGCTGGGTTGCATTGCCCATCGCGGCATGGGCAGGCGTGCTGATCCTGCGCCCGAACATGCCCGACATGAAGCGCTTCGTACTGTTCATGATCGGCACCGCCCTGCTCATCACGATCGTCGTGGAAGTGGTGGTGGTGCGCGGCGATATCGGACGCCAGAACACCATCTTCAAGTTCTACCTGCAAGCCTGGTTCCTGATGGCAACCAGCAGTGCCGCCGCGCTGGCATGGACCCTTCCCGCCTTCTTCCAATGGCTCCCGGGCTGGCGCGCCTTCTGGCAAACCTCCATGATCATTTTGATCTCCGGCGGTCTGCTCTTCACGGTCAGCGGCACGAACGGCAAGATGCGTGACCGCTGGATCATCGAAGCGCCGCGCACCCTCGACGCGATGACCTTCATGGGCTTTGCTCATTACGATACGAACGGCCAGCGCCTGAGTTTGGATGAAGACTACCGCGCCATCCGTTGGATGCAGGAAAACGTGCAGGGATCGCCGGTCATTGTGGAGGCGAATTGCGTCGAGTATCACTGGTGCACACGCTTCACCATTTATACCGGTCTGCCCGGCGTGGTCGGCTGGAACTGGCACCAGCGCCAACAGCGTGTGTACACATCTGCCTGGGTGCAGGAACGCGTGAATGCGGTCGGCGACTTCTATGACTCGTTCGATGTCGAAGTCGCGCGCACATTCCTCAAAACATACGATGTGCGTTATATTATCGTTGGTCAACTTGAGCAGGCAACCTACAAGCCTGGCGGTCTCATCAAGTTCGAACAATACGACGGTACCTACTGGCGCTCGGTCTATCGCGACGGCAGTACGGTCATCTATGAGGTAATACCATGATCTTCCACATCACATCCCGCAAGGCATGGGAGGATGCACAGGCAAAAGGCGAATATCGCGCCGACAGTTTGAAAACCGAGGGATTCATCCACTGCTCGACACTCTCCCAGGTCCTGCCGGTGGCAAATCAATACTACAAGGGACAACGCGGACTCATCCTGCTCGAGATCGAGCCCACGCTTCTTTCCCCAAAATTGAAGTGGGAACCGCCGTCAGGCGGGACTCCACCCCCGGGCGTTCCCGTCGGAGACCAGTTCCCGCACATCTACGGTCCCATCAATCTGGATGCCGTGCTCAGAGTGATCGACTTTGAACCGAACCCCGATGGGAGTTGGACCAGCCACTCAGCATGACATCATCCCTTCAGATCCGTCCTGCATCTCCCGGCGACGCTTCCATCGCTGCGAAACTCATGTACGCAACGATGGGGAGTCTGGCTGATTATCTTTTCAACCGGGATATCCCGTCCATAGAAAAAGCGCTTGCCGCCCTCTTCTCCCGTAATGCCGGCAGATTTGGATACCAACTCACTGTCATCGCTGAATCAAACGGAGAACCCGTGGGGATGCTGGTCGCGTGCGAGGGTGCAAAACTGAACCGCGCCAACTTGAAAACCTTTCCGCACATCTTTCCCGTCCTGGGGTTCAAACATGCGCCAGGTTTCATCTTCCGCGGTGTGACGCTCCCCGGCGGCGCGGAAGCCGAAAAGGATGAGTACTACCTCTGCAACCTGGCTGTCGTCCCCTCCGCGCAGGGACACGGCTTCGGCTCGCAGTTGTTGCAATGTGCAGAGCAGACGGCGCGTTCACACGGCTTATCCAAATGCTCCCTGATCGTGGGCTCGCACAACGACGGCGCACACCGTCTCTATGAACGGACCGGCTACCGCGTCGTGGAATCCGTTCCGGACCACAATGAAATTCCCGGTTATTATCGGATGGTCAAAACACTTCAAATCTCATGACAAATTTCATCTCCTGGTATATTCTCATCACCATCCTCGGTTGGATGACATTCCCGTTAACCTATCGTCTCTTCCCTGCGCTGGCTGACCGCGGCTACACGCTGGCACGCGCCTTCGGCCTGCTCGTTTGGGGATTTGTCTTCTGGCTGTTCGCCACGCTGGGACTCGCCCAAAACGACATCGGCGGTCTGTTGCTGGGATTGGTCATCGTAATTGGGTTGAGCGTTTGGTCGATCTTTAATCGTCAATCGTCAATCGCAAATCCAAAATCATCCATCGTACATTGGCTTTCCGAAAACCTTCGTCTCATCATCACCACCGAACTCCTCTTCATCGTCGCCTTCGCCCTCATGGCATTCATCCGCGCCAGTAACCCGGAGACATTCACCGCTGGCGGCGAAAAATGGATGGAGGTGGCTTTCATCAATTCGATCATCCACTCGCCGACCTTTCCTCCGCGCGACCCGTGGCTTTCCGGTTACGCCATCTCCTATTATTACTTCGGCTACGTGATGGCCGCCATGCTGGCAAAATTCACATCCACGATTGCCAGTGTGGCACACAACCTGATGCTCTCCCTGATCTTTGCCCTGAGCGCCGTAGGCGCATACGGCATCCTCTACAACCTGCTGGTTACTTTCCACTTTCCACTTGTCAACGATCAGGTATCCTCTCGCAAGCCATCAGTCACTCTACCTCTCTTTGGACCGCTTTTTCTCCTCGTCATTTCCAATCTTGAAGGTTTCCTCCACTCCCTGCACCATGCCGGACTCTTCTGGCGGTTCAACGCGGACGGCACCGCCACCTCCCGTTTCTGGACGTGGCTGGATATCGTCGATCTGCGGAATCCGCCCATCCAGCCGTTGACGTTTGTTCCCCGGGAATTCTTCTGGTGGTGGCGCGCTTCGCGCGTGGTCATGGACTACGATCTGCAGAACAACTGGACCGGCGACATCATCAGTGAGTTCCCGGCGTTCTCGTACACCCTCGGCGACCTGCATCCGCACGTGCTGGCGATGCCGTTCATGCTGTTGACGGTCGCAGCGGCGTTGAACCTCTTCCTCGGCGGATGGCGCGGCAGGATCAATCTATTCTTCGGCGAATTACGGATCGGCTGGGAGGGGTTCCTCGTTAGCGCACTGCTTCTGGGCGGACTGGCTTTCCTCAACACGTGGGATATCCTCGCGGGCGGGGCGCTGATCGTTTTCAGCTACGCATTGTTTCGGGTAACGGAATCAGGCTGGGGCTGGGAAAGAATCGAAGATATCCTGTTGTTGGGCATCCCGGTGGTGATCGTCGCGTACGTGATGTACCTCCCGTTCTTCATCGGTTTCGATTCGCAGGCGGGTGGCATCCTGCCGAGTTTCATGTTCCCGACGCGCGGCATCCAGTTGTGGGTGATGTGGGGCACGCTCTTCGTCCCGTTGCTGGCGTATCTGTTGTATCTGTCGGTCAACAAAACGCCTGCGAACTGGCGCGCCGGAATTTTCACGGCTCTCGGACTCGTGCTCGTCCTGCTTGCCGCCATGTTTGCGATCGGACTCCTGGCGTTGGCGCTAAAACCGGATGTGGTCAAACCTTTATTGGAATCACAAAGCCGCGATGTTGCACAATTCATTGCAGACAGTATGTTGCGCAGGCTGAAATACATCGGCGGACTGCTGACCCTGCTGGCCATCCTCATCCCAACGCTATCGTTCCTCTTTTCGAAACGGGAAGAACAGCCGGATGATAACGACTCATCCTTCCGCCTTCCGCCTTCATCCTTCATCTTTTTATTGATCTCCCTCGGCACACTCCTCATCCTCGCCCCCGACTTTTTCTACCTGCGCGATAACTTCGGCACCCGCATCAACACCGTCTTCAAGTTCTCGTACCAGGCATGGCAGTTGCTGTCATTGGCGGCGGCGTTCGGCGCGGCAGTGATGTTCTCGAACCTCCGCAAGGTCTCGCTCGGAATGTATTCAGCGCTAATGCTCGTTGTAATCATCGCCGGGCTGGCGTATCCCGTGCTTGCCATCCCCAACAAAACAGGCAATTTCAAGGCAGACAACCCCGAACAGCGCACGCTGGATGGGGCGGCATATCTCGCCCGGCAAATGCCGGACGATTATGGAGCCTTCCAGTTCATGCAGGGACTTGAACCGGGTGTGGTGGCGGAGGCAGTCGGCGGGCAGTACAGCGAATATGCGCGCATCTCGACCTTCACCGGCATGCCCACCGTCCTGGGCTGGCCCGGGCATGAGGGCCAATGGCGCGATGGCGCCTTGCAGGGTTCACGCGATCAGGATATTGCCGCACTGTACTCAACCCCCGACTGGGTCACCATGCAGGACATCATCAAACGCTACGACATCCGTTATGTTGTGGTTGGAAGTCTCGAACGCGCCCAATACCGCGTCAACGATGAGAAATTCGATACCTTCCTGAAACTCATCTATCGGCAGGGCTCGATCGCCATCTACGAAGTACCGTAAACGCTTCCATCCGTGATGTTCGTGTCCAAAGGATCAGTGAAGATTCACGGGCCGGGATTCGTTATAGTTCAAGAGCAACACTTCAAACACAGGTAAAATTACCCCATGAATTCTCCACGACTTAAATACGAAGGCTGGCTGTACGCTCTCGCTTTCCTCATCGCGCTTGGTTTCCGTTTCATCCAACTCGGCGCATCCCCGTTGACTGATTCCGAAGCGAAGATCGCCCTGCAAGCGTTGAATATCGCGCAGGGCAAAGCCGTCCAACTCGGACCGCAACCCGCATACATCCTCTTCACCAGCCTGCTCTTCGGCATCATCGAAGCGACCAACTTCATGGCGCGCCTGCTCCCGGCACTGGCGGGAAGCGCGCTCGTTTTCGCTCCCTGGTTCTTCCGCGAACGACTCACACCGCGCATTGCCCTGATCGCCGCGTTCCTCCTCGCCATCGACCCCGGTCTTGTCGCGGTTGCACGCCAGGCAGACGGGACGATGCTGGCGGTGACATTCACCCTCTTCGCCATCGGGATGTGGATGGAGCGCCGCGCGATCCCCCTCGGCATCCTCGCCGGACTGGCGCTTCTTTCCGGACCTTCTGTCTGGTCCGGTGTACTGACACTGGGACTCACCTGGCTCCTCCTCCGCGGAATATTCTCCGCAAAGACCGACCCGGTTTTAGATGAGGATGAGGAACAAGGTTCGGATGAAATTCCTGTTCCTGCACCAAAAATTACCAATTACGAATTACGCACTTCATTGATTGCCCTCGCCGCGACCATCCTCCTCGCGGGCACACTTTTCTTCACCATCCCCGGCGGACTCAGCGCCTGGCTCGCATCCCTGCCCGCCTACATCACCGGCTGGACATCCGCTTCATTGGCAACCCCTCTGCGCACCTTCGTGACCTT
>JBFYRY010000213.1:0-7092 GCA_041302025.1 Chloroflexota bacterium
CGCATGGTCGAATCGACTCTGCAACGCTACACTGCCAAAGACTTCCAATGGCACTACGAGCATGGACTTCAGGTCATGGCGATTCAAAAAGCGGGCGAAGCGACGGGCGAAGAGCGTTACCTCAAATTCGCCGCCGACTGGATTGACACCTTCATCCGACCCGACGGAAGCATCCGCACCTACCGCGCCGACGAATACAACGTTGACCAGATCAACGCAGGTAAATTACTTTACGGCGCATACGAACGCACAGGCGACGAACGTTATCGCAAAGCCATTGAACACTTACGGAATCAAATGCGCAAGCACCCGCGCAACAGCGTCAATGGCTTCTGGCACAAACAAATCTATCCCTTCCAAATGTGGCTCGACGGCATCTACATGGCGGGACCCTTCCTCTCGGAATATGCCATGCGTTTCAACGAACCCAAAACCTTCAACGATGTCACGCATCAAATCAACCTCATCGAAAAACATACCCGCGACCCCAAAACGGGTTTGCTCTATCATGCATGGGACGAAAGCAAAGCGCAAAAATGGTGCGACCCTGAAACGGGACTCTCCAAATATTTCTGGGGACGCGCCGTCGGCTGGTTCGTGATGGCAATCGTCGACGTGTTGGAGCACCTCCCGCAGGATCATGCTCAAAGGTCCGAATTGATCGTCATTCTCGAGCGGGCATCTGCCGCAGTGGTGAAAGTCCAGGATGAAGCGACGGGGCTTTGGTATCAGATCCTCGACCTGCCCGAACGCGAAGGCAACTATCTCGAAGCATCCGCCTCCGCCATGTTCGTCTACGCATTTGCCAAAGGCGTCCGGAATGGTTATCTCGCGCAGGATTATCTTCTCTCCGCGCGACGCGGCTATCGCGGCTTGTTGCAGAACCTCATCAAGATCGATGCGCAGGGTTTACTCACGCTCGAAAAAGTCTGCGGCGGCGCGGGTCTCGGCGGTGTGCCCTATCGCGATGGCTCGTTCGAATATTACGTCACCGAAAAAATAATTCCTAACGACCCCAAAGGCGTTGGACCCTTCATCCTCGCCGCGCTCGAAATGGAACAGGCAGGGATCACGGAATGACAATCTTCAACGTGCGCGCCGAAGGCGGTGCGATGGGAAACGGGCAGACTTTGGACTCGCCTGCGATCCAATCCGCCATAGACGCCTGCTCCGCGCTGGGAGGCGGTACCGTTTATCTGCCCACGGGTCAATACCTGACGGGGAGCCTGTTTCTGCGCAATAACATTTCCCTGCACCTGGACTCGGGTGCCACTATTCTCGGCAGTGAAAATCCCGCTGACTATCCAATCATTCACTCGCGCTGGGAAGGCAAACATCAAGACACGCACGCGCCGTTGATAACAGGGCAGAACCTCTACAACATTTCCGTGGTCGGACGTGGCACCATTGACGGACGCGGCGCAACGTGGTGGCAGGCAAAAAAGGACGGCACGCTCGCGCATCCACGCCCGCGCCTCATTAGTTTTTCCGATTGCACGAATGTACTCATCGAAGGCATCACCGCCATCAACTCACCGAGTTGGACGATCAATCCGGTCCACTGTCAGAACGTCACCATTCACGGTATCACCATCATCAACCCTGCCGACTCTCCCAACACTGATGGCATCAATCCTGACTCGTGCCGCCTCGTGCGAATCTCTGATTGCTACGTCAGCGTCGGCGACGATTGCATCACCATCAAGTCTGGCACCGAGCACGAACACCCTGACCGTTACGCACCCTGCCGCGATATCACCATCACCAACTGCACACTTGAACGCGGACATGGCGGCGTGGTCATCGGCAGTGAAATGAGCGGCGGCGTGAAAAATGTCGTCATCTCGAATTGCGTTTTCATCGGCACGGATCGCGGCATCCGCATCAAATCTCGCCGCGGACGCGGCGGCTCCATCGAAGACATCCGCGTATCCAACCTCATCATGGACGGCGTGCTTTGCCCCTTCACAATGAATTTGTATTATCACATCGGAGTGCGCGGCAATACCGATGTCTCCGATAAAAATCCGCGCTCGGTGGATGACACCACCCCGCGACTGCGCCGCATCCATTTCAGTCACATCACTGCGCGTGAAGTCAAACATGCCGCAGGATTTCTCTACGGGCTGGCAGAGATGCCCCTCGAAGATATTTCCTTCACCGACGTTTCCATCTCCATCTCGGATGAAGCCGATTCAGGCTACCCCGAAATGGCGGACGACATCCCAAGCATGTCCCAGGCTGGATTCTTCATCCGCAACGCCCACCACCTGCGTCTCGACAATGTCCAAGTCACAGGACAAGTCGGCGAAGCATTCGACATCGCTGAATCCGAAGATGTGACGATTATCAAATAGTAATTGGTGATTGGCAAATGGTAATTACCAATCACCAATTACCAATTATTATTAACCATGCCTTTCATCCTCCAACCTCACCTCGACCACCTCTATGAATCCAGCCCGCGCAAGTTTGCGTTTACCGCACGCACTTTAAAAGATTATTCCATCTGGCAAGAAGACTTCCGCACCGAATTGACCCGCCTCCTCGGCTTGGAGAATCATCCACCCGCGTCGCTTGCTGTGGAAAGCATTCAAAGCATTGACCGCGGCACATACATCGAAGAAAAACTCAGCCTTGATGTCGGCGAAGGCGTGCAGGCTCCGATCTATTTACTCACACCGAAACAAGAGCCGCCCTACAAACCGATCCTCGTCTTCCACGGACACGATCCCAGCGCGCAATACTGCATGGGAAATTATCCCGACGAAGAGACCGCCCGCATCAACCTCGCCACAGATAACAACTATGCCAAGGCTTTAGCCGAAGCAGGTTACCTCGTCTGTGTTGTTGAACAGCGCGGATTCGGTGAACGCCTGACCGACCAAGTATCACAACTCCCTCCGCGTTCGTGTCGTCACCTGGCTTTCTCTTATCTCATGCACGGACGAACCCTGCTCGGCGAGCGCGTCTGGGACGGCATGTGTGCCGCAACTTGGTTACTCTCCCGCACTGACATCACTGGCGGACTGGGTTGCACAGGTCACTCTGGTGGCGGGACAACTGCCTTATTCCTCTCTGTATTGGACGAACGCATCAAGACAGTTGTCATCTCTGGCTATTTCAACTCGTTCCGTGGCTCGATCCTTGGGATGGAACATTGCGAATGTAACTATGTTCATCATCTCCTCAAACTTGCCGAGATGGGAGATATTGCCGCCCTCATCGCGCCGCGTCCGTTCTGCGCCATCAACGGCGAGAAGAATGATATTTATCCAGTAAAGTTTGCCCACGAACAGTTTGAAACTGTCCGCAGGGCATACAAATTACACAATGCAGATCATGCCTGCAAATTAAACATCCACCCTGGCGAACATGGTTATAACAATGCAATGAGCCAGAGTTGGTTTTTAAAGTGGATGAAATAACAGATGCAATGTCATTCTGAGCGACACCTGCACTGCACCAAATGCAGTGCGGTGCAAGTGAGCGAAGAATCTCTGAGATTATCGTAGAGACCCTTCGCTAGCGCTCAGGGTGACACAATCAATTTTTTTGGAGAGTTTTATGAAAATAGTCACCTTCGGCGAGATCATGCTCCGCCTTGCGCCGCCAGGCTTCCAGCGTTTTACCCAGGCTCGGTCGCTCGAAGCAATGTACGGTGGGGGCGAAGCGAACGTCGCTGTTTCGCTGGCCAACTTCGGAGAGGAAGTCGAGTTCGTGACTCGGCTTCCAAAAAACGATTTGGGCGATGCGTGCATGATGTCCCTGCGCGGATATGGAATCCGCACCGAACACATCGCGCGTGGCGGTGAGCGCATCGGTATCTACTTCCTTGAAACGGGCGCGGCACAACGTGGAAGCAAAGTCATCTATGATCGTGCCAATTCATCCTTCGCCAGGATCCAAACGGAAACGATTGACTGGAAAAAAGTTTTCGAAGGCGCGAACTGGTTCCACTGGACGGGCATCACGCCTGCTGTTTCGCAAGGCGCGGCGGACGTTTGCCGCGAAGCGATTCAAACTGCGCGTGGAATGGGCCTCACCGTTTCCACCGATTTGAATTTCCGCGCCAAGTTGTGGAAATGGGGCAAGTCGGCAGGTGAAGTAATGACCGAGTTGGTCAGCATGTGCGATGTGGCGCTCGGCAACGAAGAGGACGCTGAAAAAGTTTTCGGCATCAAGGCACCCGAAGCCGATGTGACCGCGGGCATGGTCGAAGCCGATCATTATCGTTTTGTGTGCGAAGCACTTACCAAGAAATTCCCTTCGCTCAAAACGATTTCCATTACATTGCGCGGTTCGCTCTCGGCGAGTCATAACACATGGTCAGGCGTACTCTGGACTCGCCCTGAGCTTGGTCGAAGGGAAGATGGCGCGTTTTATTCCGCCCCCGTCTACAACATCCTCCCCATCATTGACCGCGTCGGCGGCGGCGACTCGTTTATGGGCGGGCTGATCTACGGTCTCCGCAAATACGACGACCCGCAACAAGCGCTCAACTTTGCGGCGGCGGCGGCGTGCCTCAAGCACAGCATCATCGGCGATTTCAACGCCGTCAGCGTCAGCGAAGTCGAAGCGTTGATGGGCGGTGACGCCTCAGGGAGAGTCTCGCGCTAATGCGTCTTGTTACGTTCCGCCACGAAGACCGCGAACGAATCGGCGTGCAACTCGAATCGCATATTCTGGATTTGAGCCGAGTCTCCGCTGGGATTCCAACGGACATGAAAGCCTTTCTCTCTCTTGGAGATTCAGTCCTCGTTCAGACTCAAGAGGCGCTTGCTTCCGTCCGAGAAAGCTGGCTCCTCCCTGAAAGTGACGTGACCCTGCTTGCGCCGATTCCACGTCCCGACAAGATCCTGTGCATCGGACATAACTATCAGGGTCACATCGGCATCGGCAAAACGGAATTACCCGAATTCCCGAATTTGTTTTGCAAGACTGTCAACACAATCACAGGACACAACCATCCGATTGTGATTCCACCCTCATCATCGCAAGTGGACTTTGAAGCCGAGTTGATGGTGGTCATCGGCAGGCGTGCCCATCGAGTGACGGAAGAGGAAGCCAAGACCTGCATTGCGGGCTACACCATCTTCAACGATGTCAGTGCCCGCGACTACCAAAAGCGGACAAGCCAGTGGATGCTCGGCAAATCCTTCGATACGTTCGGTCCCATGGGACAGGCACTCGTCACGACAGATGAAGTCCCTGACCCGTATACGCTCGATTTGGAATTGACCGTGAACGGAGTTCCACAACAACGGGTCAATACAAAAGATATGATCTTCTCTGTCCCGCATCTGATCTCATACATCAGTCAAGTGATGACATTGGAAGTCGGAGACGTGATCGCCACAGGCACGCCATCCAAACTGCCCGAAGCCGCAGACGCGGAGCGAAAACGCTTTTTGCAGGCGGGCGATATGGTTGAGATTAAGATTGAGAATTTGGGTACGTTGAGGAATACAGTTCAATAACAATCATGTCGTTGCGAGGGCGTTAGCCCGAAGCAACCTCCAACTTTACAGGAGATTGTTTCGTCGGGAAGAACGCCCTCCTCGCAATGACATAAAGGAGAATTTATGGCACGTTTCATGCGTTTGGAAGTAGTCAACATATTACTAGACATCGGTCTCGTCCCGTTGTTCTACAACGCGGACGCGGAAACATCCATCGAATTGGCATCTGCTTGTTCGCGCAGCGGGGCGAAGGTGATCGAGTTCACCAACCGTGGCGAGTTGGCATATCCCGTTTTCACGGAGTTGGTCAAACACTTCGCCAAAGCCGACCCAAGCATCATTCTCGGCGTCGGTTCCATCGTGGATGCACCGACTGCCGCCCTGTACATTGCCAGCGGCGCAAACTTCATCGTCGGACCGAGCTTCAATCCTGAGATTGCAAAGTTATGCAATCGCCGCAAGATTTTGTACATGCCAGGTTGCGCCACAGAGACAGAGATCTCGACCGCCGAAGAATACGGTGCGGAGATTTGCAAGGTCTTCCCAGGCGAAACCATTGGCGGACCTGCTTTTATCAAAGGAGTCATGGCTCCCTGCCCGTGGCACAGACTCATGCCCACAGGCGGCGTGGACGCGACCGAAGCCAGCGTCAGCGAGTGGATTAAGGCGGGCGCGGCGGCGGTCGGGATGGGAAGCAAGCTCATCACCGCGCAGGCAATCAAAGAGAAGGATTATGATGGGATTGCATCCAAAGCAGCGCAATGTATCGGTTGGGTGCAGGCGGCTAGAAAGAAGTAAACAAGTAGACAGGTAAACACGGGACGTCTGACCTTTGACGTTCGACTTTTGACGATTATCAGGAGATAAACAATGAAATATCATTCCCTCATCACGACTAACAATGGCTTGAACACCCCGTCCACGAATCCGTGCAAACTGTTGGAGTTTGGCTTCTTGAAACTCGCGGCAGGCGAAACCTACAGCGCGGAGAGCGGAGAGCATGAGGTGTTGGCTGTGCTCCTCGGAGGCAAAGCCAGCTTCGAGGTTGGAGCGAAGCGTTTCGACAAAGTCGGCGGACGTCCCAATGTGTTCAACGGCAAACCGCATTCGGTCTACATCCCAGCCAAATCCAAATTCACAATTACTGCTGATACGGCTGTGGAAATTGCACTGCCAAGCGCGCCGTCCGATTTGGAAGTCGAGCCGTATGTAATCGAACCGTCGAAGGTGGCAACTGGTGCGTGGGGCGCGGCGAATTTCAAACGTAACTTCCATCAGATTTTGACTCTCGCTTCACAACCTGAATTGCCCGCGCGGCGATTGATCGTCGGTGAGACGTTTACGCCAAGCGGCAACTGGAGCACGTATCCGCCGCACAAACATCAGGTAGATGATCTGCCGCGCGAGGCGTATCACGAGGAGATGTATTTCTTCAAGGTCAGCCCGAACGATGGCTTTGGCATTTGCCACTACTACAACGAAGAAGGCGAAGAGGAAAACTTCACCGTGCGCGACAACAGCATCCACATGATGCCGCGTGGCTATCATACGGTTGTCAGTGCACCTGGGTATACGACCTATTATTTGTGGTTCCTGGCTGGCAATCAACGTGTTCAAGGCGCGGTGGATG
>JBFYRY010000214.1:0-7697 GCA_041302025.1 Chloroflexota bacterium
CTGATGCGTTTCATGATGACAGCCAAAGGCATTTCCTTTGGACAGGCTTGTTCACACATGCCGCATTCCGCACAGGATCGCAACCAGCGCATCATCATAACGACAGGGATGTTCCCGCTCTTCACAGCAGGGACAAGTTCATCCGCGTGGACCGGACAAGCCTCCATGCATTTTGCACAAGGCTGACAATTCATGAGGAAGGTCGTCAGTTGTTCGATGTTTTCTGGTATGTCTGGCGGTAACTCGTTGATCTTCCATGCGCGCGTGTGTTGCCGCCGCTCATCCATGTTCTTCAACATGCGCGCGCGTTGGCTGATCAGCGTGGCGGGTGCAGGACCGTCCATGATCTTTTGAAGGTTTAGTTCCTCGCCTATGATCTCATTCCTGACTTCCACCAGGATGGTGTCCCTGACAGGCAGGCCCAGCAATTGGATGCACATGTCCACATGGGAAGGCTCCGGATGTGAACACATCTGGCAGGCGAAACGGAAGCGATAGGGGGCGATCCCGCCCTGACGGGCATTTCGCAACACCGAACGGGTCACCATTTCCACACTGCCGGTTTTTTCGACGCGCCAGGCAAAATCCTGCGTGGGAAAACATGCCACACAGTCCACGCCGATGATCAGCCAATTCTCAAGGTTCAAGTGATCGGCCTTGATGTGTTCATCCAGGGCGCGGATCTCACAGGCGCGCAAGACGGCCGCCCGATGGGTATGGGTATGCTTACGCATCAGTTGTGCCGCCAATTTCCCTGCGTTGACCGGCATCACCGGAACAAAGGGATCAGCATCCACCAGCCGGTTGGGATCATTGATCAACATTGCCTTAACAGTTTCGCCTCCTGCCTGATAGACAGGGATGAGCATACCTTCCAGCCCGGCAGTTTCCCAAATATGTTGCAGGAGTCGCCGGGTGGATTTCAACGGATCATTATTGGTTTTAAGAGCCCAGGTTGTCATCATGCACCTTCCTGCTGTCCGATCATTGGACTGCTCCATTTAAATCGTACATCGACATACTGCCTCGGAAATCCACCACACATCCGAGTTGACCGGGATGGATGACCGATTTCATCAACAAATGTGCCTGAAAGTCTCATGCAGGCACCTCCGCGGCTGCCAGTGAAGCGGGGAGCGGTATCCCGCTCCAATCCAGCGCCTCGACCTGTGCCATGATCTGCTCGAACGTGGATTGATGGACCTTGATCGCCTTCGATGGGCACGCCAGCGCGCACGAGCCGCACCCCTGACACAGCACCGGGTTGACGGTCATCTTGCCGCGAATGGGATGCAACGTCAGCGCGGAGAAACTGCACACGGTGGCGCATTGTCCGCAGCCCGCGCACAGTTCCTCATCGATGAACGATGTCGCTGCATCCACCTGCACCTGTCCGCGCATGAGCGGGATCATTGCCGCAGATGCCGCCGCGCGCGCTTGTGCGATCGATTCCGAAATATCCTTCGGCCCCTGGCAACAACCTGCCAGGAAAACGCCTGCCATGGCGGTTTCCACCGGGCGTAGTTTGGGGTGCGCTTCCATGAAAAAGCCATCCGCAGAGCGCGAGAGTTTCAACAAGGTGGCAACCGCGTCTGTATCCGCACGCGGACGCATGCCGACTGCCAGCACCACCAGATCCGCCTCGACCTCGACCTGTTCGCCGATCAATGTATCCTCGGCACGCACCACCACTCGCTCTCCGCGCTTGATGATCTCGGACGGATTGCCGCGCCGGTAGAGGATGCCCTCCTCACGCGCCCGGTCATAGAACTCTTCAAAACCTTTGCCATAGGCGCGCACGTCCATGTAAAAGACCGTCACTTGTGCATTGGGCAACTGCTCCCGCACCATCCGCGCCTGTTTCGCTGTGACCATGCAACATACCCGCGAACAGGATGGGTTGCCCACCGTCGCATCGCGTGAGCCAACACATTGGATGAAAACAACGGATTTAATGTCATTGCGAGCGAGCCGTTCTTTGGCGAGAGAAGCAATCTCCTCATGTTCTAGGTTGTTCTGTATAACGGGAGATTGCTTCGTCGTTTCACTCCTCGCAACGACATTTTCAAACTCCAGTGTGGTCATCACCTGTGGATATTGACCATATCCCAACTCGGGCTTTCCCTTTGGGTTGAACGTCTCGAACCCGGTGGCGACGATGACCGCCCCGGCAGGAATCTCGCTGGATTCATCGCCCCGCTTCACACTGACCCGGAAGTTGCCCACGTACCCCCCGACATTCACCACCTCTGACTCAGTCATCACGTTGATGTGCGGATGTGACTCGACCCGCTCCATCATCTCTCTGATCAATTCCCCTGCCGGTTCAAGTGTCGGGAAGGTGCGACTCAATTGTGCGGCATGCCCGCCCAGGGTCGCGTTACGTTCGACAATGGTTGCCTGGAATCCGGCGTCCGCCAGATCCAGCGCGGACTGCATCCCTGCCACACCGCCGCCGATGATCAACGCTGCCGGAGTGACAGGAACCTGCCGCACTTGTAATGGTTCCAATCGGGCAGCTTTGGCTACCGCCGACTCAACCAACTGCATTGCTTTCTCAGTTGTGGAGGCACCCTGCGGATGCACCCATGAGCATTGTTCGCGGATGTTTGCCATATCGAGGCAGTAGGGATTCAACCCGACCTCAGCGATGGTCGCGCGGAAGGTTGGCTCGTGCATGCGCGGGGAACAGGATGCCACGACAACACTCGTCAGATGATGTTCGCTGATGTCATTCTTGATGAGCGCCTGCCCGGGGTCGGAGCACATGTATGTGTAATTGCGTGCCACCACCACACCCGGAAGATGGGCGGCGTAATTCGTCACCGCCGCCACATCCACCGTCGCAGCGATGTTGATGCCGCAGTGGCAGATGTACACACCGATTCTTGGAGAATTTGCCATAAGTCTCTTCCGTTTCATTTGTCATTGCGAGGAGGGCGTAGCCCGACGAAGCAATCTCATGATATGAAGCACACTCTTGTTATCGGGAAATTGCTTCCCACAGGTCGCAATGACATATCTCTCTACAACGCCTGTACCGCGATCTCTGCAATATCCAATACGCGGATCTTTTCCTCGGCATTCAAATGCTTGACCGCTTCATCCAACGTCGACAGGCAGAACGGGCAGGCTGTGGCGAGGATCTCCGCGCCGGTTTCCAGCGCCTCCTGAACACGCAGCTGTGCCAGCCGTGTGCCGGGATTGGTGCCCTCCAGCCACATGCGCCCGCCGCCGCCTTCGCAACACAGGCTCTTTTCACGCGAGCGGTCCATCTCGATCAGTTCCAGTCCGGGGATGCTCTTCAAAACATTGCGCGGTTCATCGAAGATGCCATTATGTTTGCCGAGATAACATGGATCGTGATAGGTCACTTTTTTGGCGAACTCACCGTAAAATTTCAAGCGCTGTTCTTTTACGAGTCCGGATAGCATCTGGGTATAGTGCTGTACTTGCATCGGTCTTTTGGGTTGTTCACCGACTTTGGGGTAATCATTCTTGAACGTATTGAAACAATGCGGTGAGATGGTGAACAGTTTGGTGATCTCCAGGTCCTTGAAGATCTCCTCGTTCATCTCAACCATGCCCTCGAACAGACCGAGTTCACCCAGCCGCCGCGCTTCACTGGCACAGCAGTTCTCATCGTTGCCCAGGATGCCGAAGTCCACGCCCGCCGCGTTCATCACCTGCACCATGGAGCGCGCCACCTTTTGTCCGCGGGGATCATAGGAGGGGGTACAGCCCACGTAGAAAAGATATTCCGCACCCTGCTCGGCTATGGATTTGATCTGCATACCCTTTGTCCAGTTCGCACGATCGGAGCGGGACATTTTGAGCGGATTGCCCTGACGGAAGATGCTCTCCAACGCGGTCTTCACATTCGGATGGACGCGTCCTTTTTCCACGAAGGCACTGCGCATGGCTATGATCGCCTCCATGGGATTGACCTGTTTGGGACAGCGACTGTAACACGTTGAGCAGGTGGTGCAATCCCACAACTCCTCGCGGCCTTCCAGATTGAACCCGTTCCCGGCGATCAGCAAACGGTAGATTAGATCGCGCGGGTTGAGTTTTGTCTTCATCGCCATCGGGCATCCCCCGGTACACTTCCCGCACTGGACACAGGCGAACAAGCCCTGTTCTTTTGCGAATTGGCGGCTCTCAATTTGCAGCATAGTCCGCTCCTTCTCCGGCGATCGAAGTCGCCAGGCTTCTATTCAGCATGATCATCGCGGCGGATGCGGCGGCCTTGGCATGTGCGACCGTATCCGGAATATCCTTGGGACCCTGACAGCAGCCAGCCAGGTAAATGCCCGGCACACTGCTCTCGACCGTGCGTAGTTTGGGATGTGACTCAAGGAAGAATCCATCTTCACTGCGTGATAAATTCAACGTGCGCGACAGGATCTCCATATCGGCGCGTGGCTGCATCCCGACCGCCAGCACCACCAGGTCCGCTTCCACCTCGACCTGCTCACCGATCAATGTATCTTCGGCACGTACCACGACTTTGTATCCGCGCCTGATGATCTCGGACGGATTGCCGCGCCGGTAGGTTATGCCTTCCTTGCGGACGCGGTCATAGAATTCCTCGAACCCTTTGCCAAAGGCGCGCACATCCATGTAGAAGACAGTGATTGCCGCGCCGGGTAATCGGTCATGGGCGAGATGTGCCTGCTTGGCGACCGCCATACAGCACACCCGAGAGCAATAGGGATGGAGCGTATCGTCATCACGTCCCAGCGAGATCGATTTGTCGCGCGAACCGACACACTGGATGAACACGACCTTCTTCGGCATTTGCCCGTTGATCAAAATCTTTCCCGCCGTTGGCCCGGATGCCGAAGCCAGCCGTTCGAACTCAAGCGATGTGATGATCTGTGGATATTGTCCGTAGCCGAACTCTGGTTTGCGATGCGGATCGAACACATCGAATCCGGTGGCAACGATGACCGTTTCCACATCCACCTCCATGTGTCTGGCTTTGTCATCGTGTTGGATGGCGCCGCGCTGGCAGGCGTCCACGCATTGCATGCACTCCGAACACACCGCGCATTCCAAACACCGCTGTGCCTCGGCAATTGCCTGTTCCTGGGTCAGCCCCAATTCCACTTCTTTGAAACCGTTGATGCGATCCACAGCGGAAAGTTCCTGCATGCGTTCACGCGGTGCACGCTTGACGGGTGATGCGGGCACGACTTTGATATCTTTTGCATTGGGATGAGTCTGGGTGCGGCCTTCGCGCAAATCCATGCCGCGTAAATAGCGATGGATGGATTCAGCCGCTTGAATACCTGCCCCAACTGCTTCCACCACCGAAGCAGGGCCGATGACCGCGTCGCCACCCGCGAAGACTCCCTTCACTGACGTTTCCAGCGTAAGCGGATCCACGACCAGCCGATCCCACTTTGTCTCAACGCCCATGCCAGTGCTTTCCACGTTCTGACCGATTGCCGCGATGACGGTGTCCACATCCAGCACATATTCCGAGCCGGGGATGGGGACAGGTCTGCGGCGTCCGCTGGAATCGGGTTCACCCAACTCCATGCGAATACATTCGATGCCTGTTACACGCCCGTCTTTTTCCAGCACTTTTGTCGGCGCGGATAAAAAGGTCAACTTCACGCCTTCTTCTTCGGCAGAGGCCACTTCCCACGCGGCCGCGGGCATTTCCGTGCGTGAACGGCGATAGACCAGTTGCACTTCTGCACCGAGTCGCAAGGCACAGCGTGCCGCATCAATGGCGGAGTTACCACCGCCGATGACCGCCACCTTCTTGCCGATGGCTGCCTCATGCCCGATGTTCAAATGACGCAGGAATGGAACCGCCTGATATACGCCCGGCATATCTTCCCCAGGCACGCCGAGCCGACTGCTTCCATGCGCGCCGATCGCCATGAACACCGCCTGATATTCTTTGCGCAGATCATCCAACGTGGGACCACCGTCACGACCAATGGGAGTGCTCATTTTCAGTTCAACACCCAACGCAGTGATGTACTCGATCTCGTCGCTTAACACAGTTCGCGGGAGACGATATTCAGGAATTCCAGCGGCTAACATTCCGCCCGGCGCGGGAAGCGCATCGAAGACGGTCACTTTGTAGCCGCGAAGAGTCAGGTTATAGGCAGTGGTCAGCCCGGCGGGGCCGGCTCCGATCACAGCGACGCGTTCGGCATATTTGACGGGAGCAGGCTCGGGCTTGGTGTGATCCGTTCCGGCGTCGTATGCAAATCTCTTCAGCGCGCAGATCGAGACCGCTTCATCCCAATCCGCCCGTTTGCATTCCGATTCACAAGGGTGATAACAAACCCGCCCAAGCGTTCCAACAAATGGCACACCGGCCTCGAGAACCCGTTGATACGCCTCGCGGAATTTTCCCTGCGCGATGAGCGCCACATACCCCTGCACCGGGATATGGGCTGGGCAGGTGTTCTTGCACGGCGACTCGCGCTTGTCGATCTTGAATGCGTTGGGAACCGCCTGCGGAAAGACGCGGTAAATGGCTTTGTGTGAGTCGAGCCCGGCATTGAAGGTGTTTGGAACACTCACCGGGCAGGCATCGGCGCACAAGCCACAGCCCGTGCAAGCGGATTCATCCACGTAGCGCGGCTCGCGCTCGAGCGTGATGTGAAAACCACCCGCCTGTCCTTGCACCTCTTTGACTTGTGTACATGTCAACAAATTGATGTTCGGGTTGCGCGGCACATCCGCCATTTTTGGGGTCAGGATACAGGACGAGCAATCCAACGTTGGAAAAGTTTTATCAAGTTGCGACATACGTCCGCCAATACTCGGCGACTTTTCAACAAGATAAACCTTGAACCCGGCGTCGGCGATATCCAAAGCAGCCTGAATCCCGGCAATGCCCGCGCCGACCACCAGCGCCGCATGACTGCGTCCATTGCCTCTCATATCAGGTGCGTTCATTTTTCCTCACCCACTTCAGTCCATTCGTTGGGCTGGAATGTGATCAATGGCAGCGGTTCCGCCACGCTCTGTCCGGGCACGTACTCGAACAACGTATCGCCCAACATGCGCGTCGCGCCCTTGCGACGGGCGGCGGTCAGGTAATAGGCTGGCTCGTGGTCGAACGAGGCGGTTTTGAAAAGGCAGGTCTTGCAGTAACAGACGGGGCAGGCGGTCATGCAGTTGTGACAGCGGATGCAGGAGGTGAACAGGCTGGATATCCCGCCGTTGGACGTCATCTTCTGGCGGATGTCTGCCAGCCGGTTCTCTCTGACCTGTTTCCTGCCTTCCGTTAAACGAGCCACTGCCTCACTGACAGTTTCCCCACCACCCACACCCGGTTCCGTTATGTTGAGTTTCGCCGCGATTTCATCCTTCATCGTGACCGGTAACCCCTGGCTGACATCCACGCCAAACAAATGGACATGGATATCCACATTCTCAGGTATGGGGTGCACACACATCTGGCACGCTGTTCGTAGTTCAAGCCCTTCGATATTCGGCTCGCGTCCTTCCTTGGCGGCAGTCAGATATTCAGCGAAGTTGGCAGCGCATTGCTCATTGTGAACAGGATTCTTGCTCAGGAACTCGCTCAACTCATACGTCCCCGGACAATCCATGCCGATGATGACAAGGTCATCCAGCGTTGCCTGCTGAAGCTTGACCAACTCCACCAGCGCACGCATCTCGCACGGACGCAGCACCGCCCCGATCTTTGCGGGAGCCTG
>JBFYRY010000026.1:0-20778 GCA_041302025.1 Chloroflexota bacterium
ACAGGAAGCATGTATTCCTTGCGTCGAAAGACAAATGCACCAGTGGCAATAACCAGCACACTCCAAAAAATGGCAAATACAGGACGATGTCCATAACCGGCAAAAATAAACAGGAACCAGGACCAGAACCACGATCCCGAAAGAGGCGTGAGTATCTCACTGCGTTCGCGGCCGCGTTGGGCAAGTTGCACCTCGGAAGCCCAGTCGGGATGTCCCTTGTCCACCAGGAACTGACTGAGAGCCTGATAGGACTGCGGGCTGTAGGCAGACTGATTGACAAGTTGCAGTAACCCCTTCCAGGTTTCTTCGGTAAGACCCTGGTCGCCCAGGTCAATGTCTGAATAGGTCATGCCGCGCAGGTTGAATGCCTGGGGATCTTTGGGCCACTCAAGATTGTCGTCCACTTTGAGGAACCCGATGCTGGCATTGCGCAGGTCCAACTCTTGTTTGATGCTGACACGCTTCAGGGTGGTGGATCTGCCCACGGAGGACCCCTCCGCCAGAAATCTAGCCATCGAGACGTCCTGTATGAGCAAGTCGCCATCAATGGCTGTTCCAGTAAGGTCTATGGACGCAATTTCACCCACGCCGTTCGTACTGATCGTCAGGCTTTCAAAATGACTCCCTGAAAGCAACAACCCAGCTGGTACGGTGATGCCTTTGAAGTTGACGGGTCCAGTCACATCAATGAGAAAGGCAGTAAAAGGTTCCTTGGAATTATAGGTGGAATCAATGATCTCAAAAGCCTGGCTGGCTTGCATACCCTCGAATGTGACCGGACCATTGAAAACCGTATTATCAAAGTAGGGATAGGCAACCTCGGTGTAATAAAACTCGAAATCCTGATTGAAGGTTGTCCCGCTAAAATCAACGAACCGTTCGGCGGTAAAGTAATCAAAGTCTGCAATACCGTTGAAAGTTGCATCCTGGAAATTTCCATCACGCCCAACGGATACATTCTCAAAAACCGCCGCGCCATCGAAAGAGGCACTCCGGAAATTGGCGTCGCTTCCGGTGCTGAAATTCGTAAAATCCGCATTGCTCATGAAATGTACGGAATCGAAATCGGCGATCTGATCCACCATGGCTTCGCTGAAACTTACAGGTGAGCTAAATGTGGAGCCATTCATATCAAGCCTGCCGAAGTGCGAGCCGATGAAAGAGGCTTCACCTTTGAATTCCACGTTACTGATATAAGCGACCCTATCCACGATTGTGTTCCGCAAATCGGTCGGAAAGGAGTCTGGGGTGCTTTGAGTCCCAAGCACCTTCGACTCAATAAGCACCAACTCCCCTGCGATTTGTGCGCCGTATAAGCACAGGCTTTCACTGATGGTGTTGTTGCGAAGGTCCACATTTCCGTTGAGTGCGGCGCGCGTGAAAGAGAGATTCCCATTAATGGTATTTTCGGTGATGGCTGTATATCCATCAATCGACGCGATATCAAAATTGACCGTTCCGCCAATGGTGTTGTTTGCAAGTATTAAATCACGGCTGAACGAGGCGCCTTGAAAACTTATTTTTTCGCCAAGGAAGTTGGAATCATAGATCGCAAGAGATTGCAGTTGCGCATTAGAAAAGCCAACATATCCGTTAAATTCCATCTTGCTCATATAGATGTTTGCTGAAATAACCAGGTCGTCCGCCCATAGATCGTCCGTGACGGTGGTATTGGCGATATAAATGAGTGGCTGGCTCAGCACATCTGGATCCCTCAAGGCTTGCAGAATGATTTCACCCCTCACTCCACGATCTTCTTCCGCAAATTCCCATTCGAGATCAATGTATCCGGTTGCACGCAACTGTTCCAGCAGATACTGCTCCGCCACTGGGTTGGGGGCAATCTCCTGGGCTGAAGCAGGTTGTGCAAACATGAATGTCGCGGCAAAAAGGCTCACCGCGACAAGAACACGAAACATCCTTTGGGTTATGGCGTTATTGGGCATGGCTGTTACTCCTTGTCATAATTATTATTTTCCAATTCCTCGAGAATTTTAATGGATTTTTTCGCTATTTTGGTTTACATTTGCGTCAATGACCCACCCAACAAGGCAGAAATAAAATGACAACCCGACTCTATCTCATCCGGCATGGAGCCACTCCACTCAGTGCCGAAGACCGGTTCTCCGGCGCGGCGAACGTTTATCTCTCCGATGAGGGACGCGCACAAGTGGAATGTCTGGCACGGCGGCTGGCAGATGACGACATTTCCGCCATCTATTGCAGTCCATTGGATCGGACAGTGGAGACAGCAGATATCATCGCACAGCCGCACAAGTTGATCCCCATTTCACATGACGGATTGCGTGAGATCAGTCACGGTCATTGGGAGGGTTTATCACGCAGGGAGGTGGAGGAGAGATATCCCGATGAATATACCGCCTGGGAATCGGACCCGTTCACATTCGCGCCGGTGGATGGTGAATCGGGCATCGTAGTGCTGGCACGCGCCCTGCCGGTGATCCGCGAAATTGTAGTGAAACACAAAGATAAGAATGTTTTGGTGGTCTCACATAAAGCCACACTGCGTCTCATCGTCAGCAGTCTGCTTGGGTTCGATGTGCGCGGCTATCGCGACCGGCTCGACCAGGCTCCTGCCTGCCTGAACATTCTCGATTTCAAAGACACCGTCCGTGCGCGGTTGATGCTGTTCAACGATGTCTCGCATTATGCGGATACCCCTCACCGCCCGGACAGGCATCTCTCGCGCTGGTGGGATCTGGTGACTCCGCCTAAAGAGTGACAAAGGCTCATTTAGCGGCATCAGTTTCCGGCTGGGAAAGAGGCGGGTAACTTCAATCCTAACAAAATTATTATTTTTGGCAGACTCGAATTTGGAGTAAAATGAGTACATATCCAGTACTTAAGTACCATCATTCACAAGTCGATATTCCATAGCCCAGGAGGTTGTCAATGTTCAAGACCCAGAACCTTTATCAGAACGATGAAAAGTGGAAAACCGCAAAACTCGGGAATTCGACCGAAACCATCGGCGGCTGGGGGTGCCTGTTGACCTCTGTCACCATGATGCTGAACGGCATCGGCTATAGCGAAACTCCCCTAACCGTCAATGAGAAGATGAAAAGTGCCGGCGGTTTTCAGGGAGCATTTTTTATCCCGAGCGTTCTGCCTTTTGTGTGGCCCAACTGCGCCTACCGCGATATGCAACCGTGTGAAGCCTTTCCCGCTCCCCTCGCGCAGATTGACGCGGCAATTGCGGCTGGCAAACCGGTCATCCTGCAAGTGGACTGGAACAAGCAGGCTGGCATTCAAACTCACTTTGTTCTGGTAAAAGAGAAAAAGGGCAACGACTATGTGCTGTATGATCCTTATAAATACGGCGGCGATGGTCCCGACAAGGAAGTCCTGCTGACCACGCGCTACAAATACAACGGCGCCAAACTTGAATCGGAGATCAGCGCCGTGTTATGGTTCGACTCTTACAGCGCCGCGCCTCCCGAACCGCCCAAAGTCACCAAGGTTCCCGTCCCTGCCGATAAGTTCGTTATCTACGCGGCAGAAGATGACCTTGCCTTGCGCGCCGATCCTTCGGTGGGCGGTTTCCTTTGGAAGCGCATGGTGATCGGCACCGAACTCACCTGCCTTGAACCGAAAGCCACAGCCAAGAGCAAACTTGGTGTGGATGGTCAATGGATCAACGTACAGGACCCGAACGGTGACCAGGGATACGTTGCCGCGTGGTACGTTTCTGAGACGAAGGGACAACCCCCGGCTCCCTCTGCGCCGGCAACTGGTTCCGCTACCACAGCCGCTTCCAAACCTGCAACTGCCGCCACTCCCTCGGCAACCGCATCCAAACCACTGCCTCCCGGCGCGCTGGCATTTGTCCCGCTCGAGGAACTTTCCCTGCGCACACAACCCGTCATCGCCCCCGAGACATTGATCCGCAGAGTACCCGTTACCGAGACCTTGGTTTGTATCGATCCTGCCAACCAGGCGATCCCAAAAGTCGGCGTGACCGGTCAATGGATCAAAGTCCGCGACGCTTCGAACAAGGAAGGGTACGTTGCGGCGTGGTATATAAAATATGCCAGCGGTTCCGGCGCGCAACAAACTGCGGCAAGCACGCCAGCCGCAGTGGCGGGCGGACCGTTGAAAGTGAAAGCCACTGCCGAAGGGATCGCACTCCGCAAGCAGGCTGTTGTCAGCGATGCGACCTTGATCAAACGTCTGCCGCTCGGCACCGAATTCACCGTAACTGAACCCAACGCAGAAGGCAAGATCGGCAAGAACGACCAGTGGCTCAAAGTAAAAGATCCCACCGGCACTGAAGGCGTTGTTGCCGCATGGTTTGTCGCCCGCTAAAAGGGAACATAAACAAATGTCCGAAACAAAGCAGGGAGCAAACGGAAAGGTCTTTATCTCTTACTCGCGCAAGGATAAGCCTTTCGTCCAAAAACTGAACGACGCACTGGATAATGCCGGTGTACAAGCCTGGGTGGACTGGGAAGGCATCGAATTGGCGTCCGACTGGATGGCGAGGATCACATCTGCCATTCAGAGCGGTGACGCATTCCTGTTCGTCATCAGTCCCGATTCGCTTGCATCCAAAGTCTGCGCAGACGAACTCGAACTGGGGTTGAAACTCAACAAGAAACTCATCCCCATCCTGTATCGTGACCCTGAAAAGGGATCGACGATGCATGAAAAACTGGCCGCCACGAACTGGGTGTATCTGCGTCCGCAGGACAACTTCGACGAGACGCTCCCCAAACTGGTCGAAGCGATCAACACCGATCTGGAGTGGGTAAGCCAGCATACCCGCCTGCTGGAACGCGCCCTGGAATGGGAAGGAAAGAACAAGAATAACAGTTCCCTGCTGGTGGGCGCCGACCTCGAAGATGCAGAACGCTGGATGAGCGAAGCCGCCGCAAAGCCAAACCGTCAGGTCGTTGCCCTGCAGGCGGAATACATCCGTGAGAGCCGCGTGGTGGCAACCCGGCGGCAGCGTTCACTATTGATCGGCGTATCCTTTGCGGCTGTGATCAGCCTTGTCGCGGCGGCTGTTGCCGTGTTCGCCTCCATTGATGCAAATAAACAAAGGGACCGGGCGAAAGAGAACGAAGCGCTGGCGGTAAAAAATCAAAACATTGCCTCGACAGAAAGAGCCGCGGCTGTGGAAAGCGCAAACGAAGCCGCGACCCAAAGAGCCATCGCAGATGAAAAACGGGTGGAAGCGGAAGAGAAGACCAATCTCGCCAATGCTCAAAGAAGCGCGGCGCTCGCGCAGATCTATCAAAGCCAGGCTGGCGAACTAAACACCAGCATCCTGCTGGCGATCGATTCCTATCAGCGCGATAAGTCATTTCTTGCGGAGGATATCATCCGGGCGGATGTCAGCACCATGGCTCTACCGGTCGCTGAAATGAAACAGGATGGGTACATCTACAACATCGAATGGAGCCCTGATTTTAAATATTTTGTCACCGGAAATAAAAGTGATCCGGCAGATAAAGAGGCGACAAACAAGGCGTGTGTCTGGGCGGCAGACGACGGGAGGGAGATCTACTGCATTACCGAACACAGCGACGATGTAAATGACGCCCTCTTCAGCCCGAACGGTAAATATCTGATCACCGGCAGTGCAGATAAAACACTGCGCGTCTGGAATGCCGCCGACGGTGTGCTTGTAAAGCAGTTCGATTTCGAGGATGCCGTCCTCGACCTGGACGTTTACCAGAACCTGCTGGCGGTTGCCCGCGAGAAAAAGACACTGACAATTATCGACCTGGACAACCTGGACAACCCGTCCACGATCAAGAACTTCGACAGAAGCGTGGGCGCCGGCACCGTGAAGTTCTCGCCCGAAGGCTCATACCTTGCATTCGGGACAAAAAACGGGAAAGTGATGTTCTGGCGGGTTGGTCCGAACTCAAAATTGATCTATGATGGACCGACGCACACGAAGAGCAATTATGCCGTACTGGCATTCAGCAAGGATGGCACATGGCTCGTTTCAGGCGGTGGAGACAGCAATTCGCGGCTGACAAAGAACGACGGGACATCCAAGATCGTCATCCCGCATGAGGACTGGGTGGAGGATGTAGCTTTCAGCCCCGATGGTTCATGGTACGTGACCGTCTCGGATGACAACAAGGTACGCGTGATCGACACCAAAACGAACAATCAGATCGTGAGCATGTCACATGCGGGCTTTGTACAACGGGTCAAGGTCAGCGCGGATGGGCAGTGGATCGCGACAACCGGATACGACGACACGGTCCGCATTTGGGATTCAAAAACAGGGAACCAGATGATCGAATTTCCGCTGGAAGGAAACGGCTCAGCGCTTGCCTTCAACGAGGATGCGACCCGCATCATTGCGGCGGACGAGGATGGCAATATCAGCATCTGGGATATTTCAACCATCAAAAACCGGATGGCATATATTGAATTCTCCGAGTATGCGCATGAGGCCAGGTTCTCGCCCTCGGGTGAGTTTTTGATCGTCAACACCGATGCCTACAATATCCGGAGTATCGCATCAGAGGATATTATCAAGACCAAGGACGGCACCAAAAGCAGGACGGTGATTGTCACTAATAGCCTGACGTACAACACCGCGATCAGTCCTGATTCGAAATGGATCGCCGCGGTGGAATACGATAGTTCCAACGCCCAGAATAATCAAGGCATCCTCGTCAGCGCAGATGGGAAGAGCAAATTCCCGCTTCCGCATGGAGGCGAGGTCACCGGCATCGGATTCAACAGCACAAGCCAACTTGTTGTCACATCCGGCATCAATGAACTCGTCACATTCTGGGATGTGAATACAGGCGTCAAACAATTCGATCTGAAGAACGGCGAACGGGTCAATTCGCTGGCAACCAGCCCCGTCAGGGAAATTGTTGCCGCCGGTCTGGATAACAGCATACAGATCTGGGATATAGGAAAACAAACGCCAATCACTCAATTGCCTCATCCGGGTGAAGTGACCACACTTGCCTTCAGCCATGACGGCGCATGGATGGCATCCGGCAGTTCGGGCAGGATCAACTTATGGAAGGTGGAGGGCGACACCTTCTCCCAGGCTGGAGAGACCATCGAACTCAATGGCGATCCGCTCTTCCTCGCCTTCAGCCCTGACAAGCGCTGGCTGGCTGGCGGCAGTTCATCGGGATTTGCCTATCTCTGGGATATCGCCACCGGGCAGGAAATGAGCCGCATCCCGCATGGCGATGATGTCACGGGTGTGTCTTTTTCACCGGATGGACCTCTGCTCCTCACGGTTTCGAGAAAAGTGGTACAGGTCTGGAACATCACCACCCTGCCGCTCATTTCAGACGATGAGTTGATCCCGTTTGCCTGCTCACACCTGACCTCAAATTTCAGTAGCAGCGAGTGGGATGAACTATTCGAAGGCGAAGATTACAAGCAGATATGTCCCGGCCTGCCCGAAGGGAAATGACCATGAAATCAACCAAAAATACTTCCGAAGTTGTCCTGGAGGAACCCATCATGGAACAAGAATCACCAAAAGCCAAACCCATCCTGCAAGTTGCATGGGCGCGTTTTTCAGAGTTGGACGCCAATTCGCTCGCGCGTTCCAAGTCCCACCTGGGCAAACGCCGCTGGATCGCCGCCCTCGGTATTCTGGCCACCCTGTTTGCCATTCTTTCACAAATGTTCCCCGAGGGGTCAGGCATCGTCGGGTTGGGACTTAGGTTCCTTCTTGTCATCACCCCACTGATCGGATCGGCGATGGCGGCGTTCACCAAAGCCTTCTTTTCCAGCGGCGACTGGTTGATGATGCGCGCAGGCGCCGAGGAAATTTTGAAGGAAATCTATTTCTTCCGTACGGTATTGCAGAAACAAAAAGATCGCCGGGTATATCTCGAAAAGAGACTGGCTGAGATCCATCGTCAATTACTGCAAAGCATGAGCGGCGAACTGGTGCTAAAGCCGTACAACGGACCCGTCCCATCCAATTATTATCCGAACGATCCCACCAGTGATCCGGGGATTGACGACCTGACAGGCGATGATTATTTCAAGTATCGCGTCGAAAACCAACTGGCATGGCACCGCAAGGAAGTGCATGAATATCAGGTTGAGCGTATCAAACTGCAGATACTCATCCTTGCCGCCGGCGGCGGCGGAGCCGCTCTGGCGGCTTTTGGCGGAGGTTTCAGCATTTGGGTCGCGTTTACAGCATCCCTGACAGCGGCATTCCTGGGCTGGCAGGAACTCCGCAATATCGACCTGGTGATCAAGAACTACAGCAAGGTGGTTGTTGAACTGTCTGTGGTCTATGACCATTGGCTTAATCTGGAACAAGAGGAACGTTCGGACGCGGAATTCTTTCGAATGGTCCGAAGCACGGAAGAAGTCCTTTGGGCGCAAAATATGGAGTACATCAAGTCCCAGCAAGAGGCGCTCAAGGATTCCGATCTCGACGAAGAAGCCAGCCTGATCAACCGCGTCATCAAGGAATCAGTGGATTCTGCCAAACGCACGAAGAAAGCCATGGCAGATGCCATGGTGGACTTCACCAGGGAAACCCTGCAGGATACCGAAGAGAAAGTGGAGGAAACTTTCAAAGCCGCGCTTGGATCACTGGCGGAAGAGGCATCCTCTGAATTGGTTCAGAAGGAACTGGAAGCCATGAGCAAAGCCGCCACCGAAATGGTACAGAACGTGGTTGCCAAAGCGTCATCCCTGACATCATCCCTGGCGGATATTGCAAAGGAATTCGCCCACATAGACATCGGCAGGGATACCACCAAAGAGGAACTTAACGCCATCCTTGCGCGTTACCCCAAGACCAACGACGTCAAGGGCTAGAATCCCTGATGAATCTGCGCTGTCTATTTGGAATAAAGAAGAAAGAGTAAACAATGGAAAACACAACTGCCGAGACAAAACAGGAAGAACAGAACCAGGCAAAACCCGCAGAGGAACCGAAAAAGACCGCTGAGGTGAAGACGCTCGATATCGCATCCAGCAATGAAGCGGAGGTTGGAACCGGTTTGCTCCGCCCTGAGATGCGTCCGCATGCCTTTGTGATCATGCCGTTCGGAAAGAAAAAGGGAGGCGACGGCTCCATCTTCGATTTCAATGCGATCTACACGCAACTCATCCGGCCGACGCTTGAGTTAGCCGGCTTCGAGCCTTTCCGCGCCGATGAGGAAACCACCAGCGGCGACATCCTGACCGACATGTTCCAGGAATTACTGCTCGCCGATCTCTGTATTGTGGATATGAGTATTGATAACGCCAATGTATTCTATGAGCTTGGCATCCGTCATGCCTTCCGCAAGCGCGGCATCGTCCACATCCAGGCGGGACGCGCCTATATGCCGTTCGATATTTTCAATGTGCGCACCATTCCTTATCATGTCACACCGGAAGGCGTGCCCGATCCGGCGTTCCTGGAAAAAGATAAAGCGGCCATCTCACGCGTCACCCGCGACACCTGGGCATCAGACGCAGAAGCGATCCATAGCCCCGTCTTCAATATTCTCACAGGTCTGGCAGAGCCAGCGCGAAATACCCTGCGCACACCCCTAGCGACCGGCTTCTGGCGTGAATACAACGAATGGAAACAACGCGTGACAGTTGCCCAGCGCCAGAAACGTATCGGCGACATCCTGCTGTTGACCGAGGAGATCAAGAATCCCCTCATCAAAGAGGAGGCGATCGGCGAAGCGGGCAGAGCCCTGACAAACATGAATCGCTACGAACTCGCGCTGGATCAATACCGCAAGGGACTGGAAGTCAACTCACGCAATGTGAACTTCCGCCGCGAAGAAGCATTGCTCCTCAATCGCCTTAACCGTGTAGACGAAGCGATCGTCAAGGTGGAAAACCTGCTCGGAGAGATACCGAATGACAGCGAAGCCATCTCCATCCTTGGTCGGATCTACAAGGAAATGTGGACGGATTCCTGGAAGTGGGTAAAGGACAAGGACAAGCGCCTGAAAACCGCCTTCGACTCCTATCATTGGTTGTTGAAAGCGGTGGACACCTACCTGAAAGGCTTCCGCGTGGACCTGAATCAGTTCTACCCCGGCGTCAACGCGTTGACACTTTCCACCATCCTGGTGGAGATCGCCGCCAAGAACGATGACCCAAAAAGCCCCGATCCGGAGATCCTGTGGGTCCGTGACAATCTCAATGACCTGCGCGGCGCATTGATCCTTGCCCTCGAAGCCTACATTGAAACCGACAGGGCGGATTACTGGACGCTCGTTTCAATGGCAGAGTTGAAGGTCCTTACGGCAAAGAACGTACAGGAAGTGGTGCGCGCCTATCGTAAAGCGCTGACAGCCTCCCGCCGAAATGTCTTCTTCCTGGAATCTTCACTGGCGCAATTGGAGATGCTCGAATCCCTTGAAATGCGCTCCGAGTTCGTGAAGGCGGGCATTCAAGTCATCAAAGAGGAAATGCGGCGCATGCGCAAAGAGGAGGAGGATGAGGAAAAACAGGAAACCGGCAAGGTCGAGAAACCGGCACAACGCGATGGATATGTCTTCCTGTTCACGGGTTACATGATCGACCACTCGAAGAAAAAGAACAGCTACTTCCCGCCTGACAAGGAAAAAGACATCAAGCGCGCCATTGAACTTATTCTCGACAAACACCATGCCGGACCCGACGATATGGCAGTCACCACCGGCATGGACGCAGGAAGCGAGATCCTCTTTGTGGAAAGTTGTGTGGAGCGCGGCATCCCCGTGCAGGCGTATTTCCCATCGGCAGAGGCACCCTACGTGCGCGACTTCGTCAGTCCGGGCGGCGAGCAATGGGTCGAACGCTTCTATCGAATGCGAAACCACCCGCTTGTGGACGAGTTCTACCAGCCCGACCAGGTCGGACTGCCCAAGGAAGGCGACAACGTCCACGAGCGCAACAACCGCTGGGCTTTATACTCGGCGCTTACGCGCGGCATTGACAAGGTCCGTTTGATCGCTCTCTGGGATGGGAAGAATGAACTTTCGAAAGACCTCGATGCGCGGCTGGTCAAACACATGGTTGACCTCATGCGCGATACCGGCGGCATGGTCGAGCACATTAATCCTTTCAAGTTATCCAGTCTGCTTGAGGATACATCCCCCAAAAAAATCATCGCCCATCCGCAGGAACCTGTAATACGGGTTGAAGCAACAAAAACAACGGCAACAAAAAAGGCAAAAAAGAAAAAAGCCTGAAAAAGAAGATGCCTGCGGAGATCATTCCGCAGGCATCATTACTTCAACGATCTTATCCTTCGGGTAAGCCCATATCTCACCCTTGACTCCCTTGGCGAGATAGAAATCACCCGCCCGCACAGTTTCAGACCCCTCCAGCGAAACCACGGTTACCAGCCGGTCTGGATCACCGCCCGTTAGATCGGTCAGCGGCGTCAAAAGCGTAACAGCTTTTTTCACACAATATCCCGGGCGCAGGAGAATATAACTTTCCTCGAAAATGGCGGGAGCCACGGGCCAAAAATCATGAGGGTTATCCAACTCGCTTACAAGAAAATCCCCGCGCTTCGCAGTGAGCTGCGCCCCCCAGGGAGTCTTCACTTCCATGGCTTGAGGCTCATCCAGCGAAGGCACAAAAGGAACAACCCGTCTCTCCACCTTGCTGCGATACGGTTTGAATTTCAAGTTTTTCAAAAACATATCATCGGATGTAACGACAATCGAATCGCTCATAAGGCATCAAAAATATTCTACCATAGGTGGCAATACGCTGAACATTGCATTTGAATCATATCTTTTGATCATCTGAACAGCAACCCGCCAAGACATGGTCTGCCTTACTTTATAATACGCGCATGGGCAAACTTGTCACCATCGTCGGAGCAAGCGGGGTCGGCAAGACCGCACTAGTCAACGCATTGAGCGCGGCACACCCATTTGTCACTGCATACGAACAACACGCGGAGCGTCCATTTCAGGCGCTATTCAAACAGGATAAAAAATACGCGCTGGCAAACCAGGTGGATTATATGTTCCTGCGCGCCGAACAGGAGAGGGAACTGCGCGCATCTCCTGCAATCGGATTGATGGATGGCGGACTTGATCTCGACTTCCACGGATTCACCCGTCTCTTCCTCAGCCGGGACCTGCTCACCGGACCCGATTTCGATCTTTGCCGGCGCGTCTACACCTTCATCCGTGCCGTGCTTCCGTTACCGGAACTGATCGTCCACTTGAGGGCAGATGAGGTAACGGTGGCAGACCGAATGTCCCGCAGGAACCGTATCAACATCGCCGGCGCGGGGGATACATCCCTGTTCAACTCCTTTTTGGAGGAATGGCTCGCGTCCATCCCATCCCATCAAAAACTGGATCTGGATGTTGCAAACGAACCACTCGATTACCCGCGCAGTGTGACGGCGATCCTGTCCAAACTCGCAGATTGGTCTGACGCAGTGCCTACATTGTGATTTAATATCGCCAGCGGACAATTGCCCATGAGTGACACAACCATTATCGTCATTAGTGTTCTTGCTTTCCTGCTCATCCTGTTCGGGGCGACGGCATGGCTTGTCTTCGTTTACTTCCCCAAAAAGACGCTGTCCATTGCGAAGGAACTGGCCGATACGGTGAAGAACACGCTCGGCATGACCCCGCAGGTGACGATCAACCAGAAGATCATCTACAAGCGGACGAATGAGATTCTGGAACTGGCGATGATCGAGCAGGATTTCGATATCGAGCACGAGACCAGCCACATGTGGATGCGAAGCGAGAAGCACATCACCTTGCGCGGCACCTACCGGGCAAAGATCGGATTCGACCTGCAAAAGGGATTCAACATCGAAGTCCACCGCGGGAATTTGCTGAGACCCGGCCAGATCGTCCTCCAGTTGCCGCGTGCCGAGATCCTGTCTGTCGAGCCTCTGGATGTTCAGAAAACCAAGTCATCCGGGTTGATCAACTGGGTGACGAACAAGGATATCGAGTCGGCGACACGACAACTGGCAGATTTGGCGGCAGACAAGGCGTCAAAACTTGACATGCTGGATGACGCTGAAAAACGGATCGAGAATCGGCTAAACGACGCGTTACTGCCAAGACTGGTCAATTATCGGCTTGGACATAAAGTGGAGTTTCTTGAAATGACATCCACCGGCATGGATCCCAAAGAAGAGACCATGGACAAGCCTTTGAAGTTGACAGCAGGAGAGCGAAAGCAGTAGCGCTAGGTATACAAACCGTCCAAATGAAACCTTCCATGAACATCCTCCTTTGGGCTCTTCAGATCATCCTTGCCATTAAACTCCTGACCGTGACTTTCAACCACGGTCTGCGCCCTAACCCGGACAAAATGAAGCGCGGCAGGGATTGGCTCGGCGGCGCGGCGCGTCCGTTGCTCGGCGCAGTTGCTTTATGCACCCTGCTTGTCGCGTTGGCGCTCGTGCTTCCCTTCGCAAAGGGATTCCTGCCCATTACCGCCTCCTTTGCAGGGGTGATGATGCTTATCGCAACCGGATTCCACCTCCGCTGTCGCAAAAAACCGAAAGTCTGGGTCAGCCTGATCCTCTTTGGGTTGGCGTTGTTTCTGGCATATGGGAGATGGATAATCAATCCACTTTAAGCACATATCATTCCTTATACAAAGTTTTAAACAAAAAATACAACAGGCAACTGTTGTATTTTTTGTTTAAAGTTGTACAATACATTTGTGGGGAATTTCACAATCCTGTCTGTCGCATGGCGGACATCACAGCGACATCAATCCAACCCGCCTCAATTGAATTAGGAGTTGAACCATGAAAAAACATTGGTGGTTTTATCTGTTCATATTATTGATCATCCTGCTATCATCCTGTTCAACAGAAAGGGATGTTGCGCCAGTGAGGGGCGCTATCGCACCCGACTTTACCTTGACCAATCTCGAGGGCGATTCTGTACATCTCAATGACTTACGCGGAAGTGCCGTATTCATCAACTTTTGGCATACCGAATGCCGTTACTGCCAGTACGAAATGCCCAACATTCAAAAGATGCACGACACATACACCGACGACGGATTGGTCGTTTTGGGCG
The DNA here is from genome assembly GCA_041302025.1 of Chloroflexota bacterium. Classification (GTDB taxonomy): domain Bacteria; phylum Chloroflexota; class Anaerolineae; order Anaerolineales; family Villigracilaceae; genus Defluviilinea. The sequence goes on from JBFYRY010000026.1 coordinate 14,007, forward strand.
TCAATGTAGGCAACTCCCAACAAGACGCGGTAGACTACACGAAGCGCTTGAAGATCACTTTCCCCATTTTGCTGGACAGTGACGAAGCGGTAAACGGGATATATCTGGTGACCGGCTATCCCACATCCTTTTTTATTGACAAGGAGGGCATCATCCAAAGTATCTACATCGGCGAACTAACGCGGGAGGAGATGGAAAAGCAGGTGAAGCAGGTGTTGAAATGAAAACCTTGAATCGCATTGCATCGCTAAGTTTGTGCTTTGCCGTTTTGGCGTTATTGATACTATCATCATGCGCTCCGAAGAACCCATTCCCCCTCTCCGAACCGGGACCCTATGATTTCGGCACCATGGGCGGATTTACTCCAAAATATATGTTCACCGATGCCAGCCGCGATAACCGCGAAGTCAGCCTCATGGTGTGGTATCCCGCCAAACTACCGGAGAATGCCGAGCCCAGCGACTACAACATCGATGCAGAACCAGATTTGAGCGGCGCGCCCTATCCGCTCATCCTGTCATCGGCAAAAGTGGGGAATATCTTTGGTCCGCATCTTGCCTCTCACGGATTGGTCGTTGTGGGTGTCAAGGGCATAGATACCTTCAAATGGGATCACAATTTGATCGATCAACCCCTGGATATCCTATTCGCATTGGAGCAGGTGGCAACGAAGCCACTTGAAGGATTGGAAGCGATGATCGACGCGGAACATGCTGGAACCATGGGCTACTCATTTGACGGGTACAACTCACTGGCAATGAGCGGAGCACGTGTGGATCCCGAATTCTATCTGGCGCAATGCGCCAAACCCCAACTGGAAGAGTACTGGATACAGTTTGAATATTGCGAACCGGCAAAAGCATGGGATGAGTTTATCGCCCATGCAGGTGAGGCGATCACGACGAGCAATGATGGCTTGTGGCAACCGATGACAGATGAACGAATCCGTGCCGTCATACCGATGGGACCGGATGGCGCGCAATTATTCGGTGAACGCGGGTTATCGGCAGTGAACCGCTCGACCATGATCATCTGCGGTACAGAAGACGAACTGGCAGATTATAAGCAGGAGGCAATGTATATCTACGAACATATAGGCACCTCCGATAAGACATTGATCTCATTCGTTGGCGAAGATCATTTTATGATCGAAAGAGATGAACCTGTCTTGCGGATGAAACATTTCATTGTGGCATTCTTCGGCTATCACCTGCAAGGCAGGGAAGAATACGCCGACTACTTCTCGAAAAAAGTCGTCTCGAAGCAGGAGGGGCTGGCTTGGGGCGTATATGAAAAGTAAGTAATCGTTGAAAAGGAGAACCGACCATGAAAGAACTTCGCACAGAGATCGTCATTCAGGCGTCCCCCGAAAAGGTCTGGCAGGCTCTGACCGACCTGGAAAAGTACCCGAACTGGAATCCATTCATCTGCCATGCGGCGGGAAAGGCAAAACTGGGTGAGACAGTGGATATTGACTTCCAACCGGATGGAAAAGGGCTGAAACTGCATTGCACGGTTGCCAGGTTTCAGCCAAACCGCGAATTGAGTTGGACATATCACGTCGCGCACCCGCTGTTGTTCCGTGGTGAGCATATTTTCACCATCGAACCGCTGGGAGAGAACCGCGTCCGCTTCATTGACCGGGAGGAGTTCAACGGACTGCTTGTCTTTACCCAGGCTAAAGATATCGACACAAATACCAAACGCGGCTTTGAAGCAATGGACAAGGCGCTCAAGGCGCGTGCCGAACAAAACTGACCAGTCCATTCGGATGATGGATGGTTCATTCTACAAAATAAATCATTTCAAACCTTCGTTGCCAGCTATGAAAGGAGAGCCCAGATGAGATCATGGTTTCTATCTCGCATAAGCCTGTTAATGGTTGCCTCGCTGCTTATTTCCATTTGCGGTGGCTGCACCCAATCGTCTTCTGACCAGGATTCGTCCGCAACGCTGGATACACTGCGTAACATGGTGGTTCCGGTCAACGATTGGCTCGATCCCCCTTGCCGCCTGAACGGGAAGTGTGATATCCCTGAGACGCTCCCCTCCGGACCCTATCAGCTGGGTGACAGGCAGACATTCTGGGCAAACGACTCCACTGGCGAGAATTATCAATTAGATGCCAGCTTACTGTATCTGACCGAGCATGCTTATTTCTGGGTCGAAGACGGTGTGGAAGTCGACCAGGGATACATGGCGGCGTTTATGGATGCGTTCGAGAACCAGATTTACCCTACCAACCGCCTCTTTTTCAGCAGCGAGTGGACCCCCGGTGTGGACGAGGACCCGCACGTTTACATCGTATATACGCGCGGGCTCGGTACATACCTGCCCAGCTATTTTGGACAAGGCGACGAGTTTCACCCAGATGCCTATCCGTACTCGAATGCCCATGAGATATTTTTTATCAATGCAGATAATATGCGTCTCGACGATACATACACCTACGGGGTATTGGCGCATGAATTCCAGCACATGATCCACTGGAATCTGGATCGAAACGAATCGGAATGGTTGAACGAAGGATCCTCCGAACTTGCTATATTCCTGAATGGGTACAGGTTGGGCGGATTCGATCATGGATTCATCAGTAATCCCGATTTGCAACTGACTGGCTGGTCAGACGATGCCAATGCGGCTCGACCGCATTACGGTGCGGCATTCCTGTTCATGAACTACTTCCTCAACCGCTTTGGCGAGGATGCGACCAGGGCATTGATCAGCCATAACGCCAACAGCTTGGACAGCATTGACCAGACCTTAAACGAGATCGAAGCACGCGATCCCCTTAGCGCTGCGCCCATCACAGCCGATGATGTGTTCCAGGATTGGGTGATCACCAATTACATCAACGACAGGTCGGTTGGTGATGGGCGCTACTATTACTCCAACGACCCCGATGCTCCCCAGGTTAATGTGACTGAAACACTTGCCTGCCCGCAGAAGCAGATAGAACGCTCCGTTCACCAGTATGGCGCGGATTATGTTGCACTGGGCTGCGATGCTGGCAAGTACAACCTTCATTTTGAAGGCGCCACGACAACCAGCCTTCTAGCCGTGGATGCTCACTCGGGGAAGCATGCAGTCTGGTCCAACAAGGGCAATCAATCGGACATGACCCTGACGCGCACATTTGACTTCACCAGCGCAACAGGACTGATCGAAATGAGCTACTGGACCTGGTACGACCTCGAGCAGGATTTTGATTATGCCTATGTAGAAGCATCCACCGATGGACAGACCTGGCAGATCCTGAACACATCCTCCTGTACCAGCGATGATCCATCCGGTACCTCCTATGGATGCAGGTATACCGGTCTGAGCGGCGGTGGAGAAACTGCTCAGTGGATACAGGAAAAAGTGGACCTTTCCCGGTTTGCTGGTCAGAAGGCACAGTTGCGTTTCGAATATCTCACCGACCCTTACGTGAACGGCGAAGGCATGTTGTTGGATGATATTTCCATTCCCACAGTGGATTATTCCACAAACTTTGAAACCGACAGCGACGGATGGGAGGCGGCAGGTTTTGCGCGCGTTACCAACGTCCTGCCGCAAACCTTCCGTCTGACTCTGATCATCAAACACAACAACGACGAAACCACAGTCACGCCGGTGACGCTGGACGCTGAAAATTCAGCGGATATTGATATCGCTCTGAAGAACGGCGATCAGGCTGTGCTGGCGGTGAGCGGCACCACTCGTTTTACACGGGAACTAGCCGCGTATTCCATCCGCATAAAATGAAAAGAACCATCTTTCTTAGGTATCCTATGGAAGGATAAATAGAAAATGATAAGTTCAAACCAAAAGATGACAAGGCACTTTAAGTGTGCTCAATTTATTTTGAGCATTGCCATTCTAACTGTGCTGGTCCTTTCCACATGCACTCCCAAAAATCCCTTCCCCCTCTCGGAGTCGGGAGCGTATGACTTTGGCACCATGGGCGGATTTACCCCAAAATATATGTTCACCGATGCCAGCCGCGATAACCGCGAAGTCAGCCTGATGGTGTGGTATCCCGCCAAACTGCCGGAGAATGCGGAGCCCAGCGACTACAACATTGATGCAGAACCAGATTTGAGCGGCGCGCCTTATCCGCTTATTTTGTCATCTTCAAAGGTGGGGAGTTACTTCGGGGCGCATCTCGCCTCTCACGGATTCGTCGTGGTTGGCGTCAAAGGAATTGACGTCTACGATCCGTGGGACGAGAACCTGTTTAACCAGCCGCTGGATATTCTTTTTGCTTTGAATCAGGTCGCTTCGCACCCGCTGGAAGGGCTGGAAGGAATGATCGATGCGGAACATGCCGGGGTGATGGGATATTCCTTCGACGGGTACAACTCCCTGGCGATGAGCGGCGCACGCGTGGACCCTGAATACTATCTGTCGCTATGCGCCAATACAGCGGATGTTCAGCCGCCACTCCCTGATTGGGCGATAAAACTGTATTGTGCCCCGGCAAATCGTTGGGACGAATTCTCTGCCGATGCCGGACCCGCACAAACTGCCAGCGATGACGGTTTATGGCAGGCAATGACCGATGAACGCATCCGCGCCGTCGTCCCGATGGCGCCGGAAGGCGCGATGCTGTTCGGCGAACGCGGGTTATCGGCAGTGAACCGCCCGACCATGATCCTCGTGGGAACAGAGGATACCGGTTGTGACTACAATCGCGAGTCGGTTTTCATCTACGAGCATCTCGGCACGCCTGATAAGACGCTGATCTCTTTTATCGGTGAAACTCATGATATGTTATTCAGCGACGAGCCTTATCTGAAGATAAAGCATTTCGTCACGGCATTCTTCGGCTACCATCTGCAAGGCAGGGAAGAGTATGCCGATTACTTCTCAGAAAAATACGTTTCCAAGCAGGAGGGGCTGGCGTGGGGAGTGTACAAGGAGTAACAAAACACGGGCATCACGTTGTTCTATGATTTGGATTATGGCAGGATCCACTTTGGAATTGCTGCGATATGTTTCGCGGAAAAGCAACTGGTCATCAACAATCAGAATGCGGATGGGAGTCATTTTGCACCTCCATATTATCCGGGAGACGGATTTCGAAACGGAATCCAGCCCCGGGTGCGGATTCGATGCGCATCTCTCCACCAAAAAGTTGAACCCGTTCCCGGAGTCCGAATAACCCGTAGCTTTTCCTGACTCCGGTCAAGTCACCCAGGTTCACCACTGCGCCTTTGCCATTATCTCCGACCCGCAAAAGACTTCGTTCGACCGATACCTCGGGAAAATTTTCACCTGTCTGGCATTGGCATGCTTTTGAATGTTCGTCAATCCCTCCTGCACAGCCCGGATTGGCGGCTTTCTGTGATGAGCGGGATCAGCGCCTCGGGCAAGTGCTTGCCGGTGATGCCGTCATTCCGCAATGCCGCCTAAATCCACTTCAAGAAGCCGGCGAACACGATCAGGGCAAGGATATCCACCGCCCATAGTGCGCCAACCACCTGCAGTTTCTGCTTGATGGTCTTCATATCAAATACCCAGAAAGCGAACACGAAGAACCATAAATAGCCGAAGATCAGAATGAGCCACGGCGTACCGCGGTTCCACCAGGCATAGTCCCAGGTCAGCGCGTTGACCGAGTTCAGCAGGTACTCAATGAACACGGAAAAGATTGTCCCACCGATCGCCACTGCCCAACGGTTCGGAATGCCGAGGTATTTGAAATCTTTATCAGGATGAAGCATCTTTGTCCAAATAAGCCCAGCCACCGCGAACATGAACATCGTCTCAATGTTCAAACCCACCAAAATGAGATATGCCGTGGGACCTGGCTCCGCCCAAATGGGAGCGTAGCCCGTGGCGCGAAAAATGAGGCTATTAACGATCTCGTTCAGCCAGTCCGCGCCCCAAAAGGCAAGCCCAGCAAGGATCAGATTCCAATTGCGTTTCTCGGCTTCGACGGTGTAGACGTAGAAGACAAACGCCAGCAACGGAATCACATACCACTGGAAATTACTCCCATCCCGCAAACGAGACAAAGCCTGCAACGCAAAATCTGACATGGCACCCTCCGCTTCTGAAATTGAATTTCGAACTTGAGGCAATTGTACCCCTCCAGCCTGACCAGTACTCACCTGCACTCCCCGGCACTTGCGTCCGGGCAAGTGTGCATGCCCATCGTGGGTAGGCTCTTTCCCGTTAATCACGGAAGAGCCTACATTGTAAATCTCCCATCATCGACTACAACCTGAACCTTCAATATTTCAAGATTTCACCTTTTGTGTTCTGGTCAGGATCATCTTGAAGAAATTCTTTCACCACTGAGACACGGAGACACAAAGTTTTTGCGGTTCTTTTTCTCCGTGTTTCAGTGGCTCCGTGGTTCAAAAAAATGTGCAACATGTTGTTGACCAGGACAAGATTTCACCTTTTGACGTGAAAGTCGGCATTCTCTTTTCCTACAAAAACATCCTGCACAAATTCAATCACACCCAGAATAGCATCAGCCGTCAACTGGGTAACGCTTAAATCCACTTGTAAAGTTTCCTGTCGCTTACACAAAGCGTCATATCTCTGATTTACTTCAGTCATATTCAATTCCAAACTTTTTGCTACCAGTCCAGCCAGATACAGTAATTCCGGACTACACACAAAGACCACGAAGGGGAAAGTCTGTCCTCCCCATCGTTGTGTGCCTGACGCTCGTTGTATTTGATGGTTTTCCACCAGAGGGGAGAACCACAAACATTCATCATCGTCATGGGCTTGATCTGACCGTCAGGATATATCTTGTATAGCGCAATTGACC
>JBFYRY010000413.1:0-3196 GCA_041302025.1 Chloroflexota bacterium
TGGCGTGGTGATGACATACGTGTATCACCGTTCGAACTCGGTATGGCCCGGCGTCATCCTGCATTTTCTGGTGAACGCATCGTCCACCTGTTCGGTGTACGTGCTCTCGCAATTTCCCAGCTTTATCCCGTCGTGATCTTCCGCACCTGGTTCTCAGAACGGATACTTCCATATCTGGTACCGATGACCTGCTCTGGAAAATGTAACCAAGTAAAATGAGAGTCGAGCACCTCAAAAAGGAGCGAAATTCTGATGAACCGAAGAAAGCCCGAACACCCAAACGAACTTCGCCGCTCATTATGTTACCCATATTCAACCCGCTCTGTCTCTCATTTCGGTTGGTCACAAAAACTAAAGCAGGCCACACTCTCGAAGCCAAGCCAAATGAAACGCTATCGGATTTGCTGCGGTATCGCCTCCGTCTCACAGGGACAAAGATCGGCTGTGAGAAATGAAGAATACAATAACGTACATTGCCTGAACTCAAAGTAAAATCTGGTTTACGGTCAGTGTGACCTTGGACCTTCGACATACAGCATTTAACAAGGAATTATTATGGACTCAATCGCCATTCTCGATTTCGGTTCCCAATATACGCAGATCATTGCGCGGCGTGTGCGCGAGGCGCAGGTCTATTGTGAGTTATTCCCCTGGGACGCGCCAATAGAGAAGATCCTGTCCATCGCGCCGAAGGGATTCATCCTCTCGGGCGGACCCAGTTCGGTGTATGAGAAGGATGCTCCGTACGTGCAGGACTTCATCTTCAAAACGGGTCTTCCCATCCTTGGAATTTGCTACGGGATGCAAGCCATGACTCACGCCCTGGGAGGGGAAGTGTATCCCTCCACCAGCCGCGAGTACGGACATGCCGAGATCGAGAAAATGCTCTCCGGCACGATGCTGGATGTCATCTCGAAGGTGTGGATGTCGCACGGCGACAAGATCACGCGCATGCCGGAGGGATTCATCGCGCTGGCTTGCACGGGCAATAGTCCCTTCGCGGCGATGGGCGACATGAAGCGCAGATATTTCGGGGTGCAATTCCACCCCGAAGTAAACCACACCCCGAACGGGCACAAATTACTCAGGCATTTTGTTGTTGATATTTGCGGTGTCAAACCGAACTGGACTCCCAAGTCCATTATCGATGATGCCGTGGATCGCATCCAAAAACAGGTGGGGCACGAACGCGTGCTGGCGGCGGTCAGCGGTGGCGTGGATTCGTCGGTCGCTTCGGCGCTGGTGCATCGGGCAGTCGGCGATCAACTCGTGGCAGTGTTTGTGGATACGGGATTACTGCGCAAGAATGAAGGTGAGAAGTTCATCCGCGTGTTTGAAGGGCAGGCGAAGCAACTGGGTCAGCCGAAGTTCCTCGTGCAGGGGACGATCTATCCCGATGTGGTGGAATCGTCCGCGCCGGACCGCAACAAAGCCGATAAGATCAAGACACATCACAATGTGGGCGGTCTGCCGCAGGATATGCAGTTCGAACTGGTCGAGCCGTTGCGGTATTTGTTCAAGGATGAAGTGCGGGCGGTCGGCGAAGCGCTCGGGTTGCCGGAAACGCTCGTTTGGCGGCAGCCGTTCCCGGGTCCCGGTTTGACCGTGCGCTGTCTCGGGGAAGTGACGCGTGAGCGTGTATCCCGTTTGCGGGCGGCGGATGCCATCCTGCTCGAGGAATTATCCAATGCCGGATTGTTGAACCGGCGTTATTCGGGCGGGACTCCCGTCACCGGGGCGTTGAAGGTCGAGCCGCCCGTCATTGCGCAGGCATTCGCGGTTCTGCTTTCGGAGCGCTCGGTGGGCGTGATGGGCGACCAGCGCACCTACCAGGAGGCTGCGGCAATCCGCGCGGTGACCACCGACGATTTCATGACCGCCGATTGGGCGCGCCTGCCCAGCGACCTGCTGGCGAAGATCTCGGGGCGCATCGTCAACGAGGTGGACGGCATCAATCGCGTGGTGTATGATGTGACAAGCAAGCCGCCCGCCACGATCGAATGGGAGTGAGACAATTTACGATTTTCGATTAACGATTGAGGATTGGCAAAAGGAGCAACGATGAACTTCAACTTTGGCGAGATCCTGACCCGTGCCGGGCAGATCACATGGAAGCACAAGATATTATGGATTTCAGGGATCATTATCGGATTGATCGGTTTACTCCCCGCATCCATCAGCATGATCTTCATGGAACCCTTCTCCTCGTTCGCGGTGAGCGATCCCGCACAGATGAACCAGAACCTGGTCCCGATCCTTCTTGTGAACGGCTTGACGCTTTTCTTGAGCATCCTATCCATACCGGTCTACGTCATCGGGATGACGATCCCATCGCTGGGAACGATCCGCTCGGAAAAGGGGATCGGCAAAATTTCCTTCGGCGAACTGGTGCGCGACTCCCTTCCGTATTTCTGGCGGATCCTGGGCATCCTGGCGCTGGTTTGGATCGGTATGTTCGTGTTCATGATGGTGTTCATGGCATGTATCGGCGCATTCAGCGTGGTCACGCTTGGCTTTGGTGCGCTCTGTGCTTTTCCGTTTCTCCTCCTTTTTATCCCAATCGCGATCCTCGTCTATTCGCTTATGGAACAGGGAATGAGCGCGGTAGTTGTGGATGATCTCGGCGTGTTCGATGCCCTGCAACGCGCATGGGACCTGGTAAAAAAGAACCTCGGCGGCATGGCGTTATTGAGCATCGTCATCTATTTCGGTTCGGTGATCGTGGGCATGGTCATTTCCGTGCCCATGATGATCCCCATGTTCGGGTTCATTTCCAAAATGAGCGCGGGACCGGATCTACAGGCTTTCGACGGCATGTTTCGGAGCATGACCTGGTGGATGCTGGCTTTTTCGCCTTTATATGTGCTGTTCCAGGGTCTGTTGCTGACCTTCACGCAATCCACCTGGACACTCGCCTACATGCGTTTAACGCACAAACCGGAAGTAAATGATGATCCACGCCCCGAGAGCGGAGCGCCATTGATCCCCGAAGATAGCGACAAAACCATCATCGCCAGACCCAATGCGTAGACTCCTTGCGTTCTTTCTAAGCCTCAGCCTGCTCGCCGTACCCGGAACATTTGTCCGTGCCCAGAGCGCGGCATACGCGGAGATCATCTCCATCGATGCAGGCGGATTCCGTCAAGTCTCCGCCCTTGTGGATGTGTTCAACGCGAACGGTCAGTTCCTCAGCGGG
>JBFYRY010000215.1:0-6975 GCA_041302025.1 Chloroflexota bacterium
TGCCGAACAACAGATCGTCGAAATTGCCAAAGCAGTCTCGAAGAATGTAAAAATTCTGATCATGGATGAACCCTCTGCTCCATTAAGCGTTTCGGAAGTGGAGTTAATGTTCAAGATCATCAACCAGTTAAAACAAAAGGGTGTGACGATCATTTATATTTCACATCGTTTGGAAGAAGTCTTCCGCATCTCTGATCGCGTGAGTGTTATGCGTGACGGGCGCTACGTCGCCACCAAAAACACGAAAGAGACCAACCGGCAGGAATTGATCACGCTGATGGTTGGACGTGAATTGAAGGAAAGTTATCCTCAACGAAAAAAGTCACCTGGTGAAGTTGCTTTGGAAGTAAAAAACCTCACCGGGAATGGTGATCGGAATATCTCATTTTCAGTACGCAAGGGTGAAATATTAGGAATCTCCGGATTGGTTGGCGCCGGTCGAACAGAATTGGCTCAACTTCTTTTTGGCGCCGCTCCAATGGAAAGTGGCGAGATTTTGATCAACGGCAATCCTGTTAAGATCCATTCCCCATTGGATGCGATCCAGCATAAAATTGGATTGTTGACAGAAGACCGCAAGGGCCAGGGGCTGTTCCTTGAGATGGCTGTCAAGTGGAACATCAGTTTCCCGATCATTCGACGCATCTCAAATTATGGTGTGGTTAATACGAAAAAAGAAGATGAGATCGCGCAGAAATATAAAGAACGTATTAATATCAAAACTCCCAGCTTATTACAGCAGGTGATCAATTTGAGTGGCGGTAATCAACAAAAAGTGGTGCTTGCCAAATCCCTGGCAGCCGAGTCGGATATTTTGATCTTTGATGAACCCACCCGTGGGATTGATGTTGGCGCCAAACAGGAAATTTATCATCTGATGACTGAATTGGCTGAGAATGGAATTGCAATTTTGATGATCTCTTCTGATATGGAAGAATTATTAGGTATGTCAGACCGGATCATTGTCTTATGCGAAGGTGAATTGGCTGGAGAAGTCAAAAAAGAGAATTTCAATCAGCATTATATTCTCGACCTCGCATCGGGAACCCATTAACTTTTGGAGGAATAAGTAATGAGTAATCAATCAGTGGCTTTCAATAATTTTGGCAGTCGGTTAGGACCGATCCTGAAGAAGAACGTGCCTTTTCTGATCCTGATATTTTTGGTGATTTTGTTCTCCTTCATTGCACCGAATTTTATGACATTTGGAAATCTTCGTACCTTGATACGCCAAATCTCATTTGCAGGGATTAGCGCCGTCGGCTTGATGTTCGTAATGATCAGCGGCGGTATCGATCTCTCCATTGGTTCCCAGATCGTTTTTAGCAATGTTCTATTAGCGATCATGATGGCCGATTGGAAGCTACCGCCTGCAGTCGCAATTCCCCTGATTCTGCTTGTTGGAACCGGGTTGGGTGCAATCAATGGGTTCCTCTGCATTAAACTCAAGATCCATCCGCTCATCATTACCCTGGGTACCTCTGCAATATTTAAGGGCATGGGGTACATTATCAATCAATCCAGGAATATCATGGGATTCCCGGATTCCTTCCGCTGGTTCGGCCAGGGATATGTATGGGGAATCCCCGTGCCGGTCATCGTTATGATCATTGTGGCATTGATCGGGGCTTTCATTCTGACCAAGACGTACTTTGGCCGGCAAATATTTGCCTTGGGCGGCAACGAAGAAGCCGCCCGCCTTGCAGGTGTGAATATCACTAGAATGAAAGTACTTTTGTTCATGATCTGCGGTTTTATCTCATCGATTACCACTGTCCTGCTGCTGTCAAGAGTTTTTGCGGGCCAGACCATTACCGGTCAGGGTCTTGAATTTGACTGCCTCACCGCTGCACTTTTGGGCGGCGTCAGCTTCAAAGGCGGCGAAGGCACCATTTTTGGTTTGATGGTGGGTATGTTGATCATCGGTGTGTTGAACAATGCCATGCAATTGGCCACCTTCCCCGATTTTTCCCAGACTGTTGTTAAAGGTGCGGTTCTATTAATTGCAGTAGCCTTTGATGTCTATCAGAAAAACCGGAAAGCAAAGGAGACCGTTGCAAAAGTGGCGGCGTAAAAAAGAATGGAAGAAGAATTTGCTCCTCCGCCGATGGATACTAGCCGCATCAAAAGGAAGTGGCTGGACGTTCCGTATGCGGACAAGTCTGATGCGCAGAAATTGGATATCTATCTTCCCGATGAGGGGGATGGACCCTTCCCTGTCATTGCCACGCTTCATGGAGGCGCCTGGATGTTTGGGGACAAAGGGGATGATTTCAACCGTCCGTTTTTGGAAGGGGTGAAGCGAGGCTATGCGGTAGCGTGTATCAATTACCGGCTTAGTAGTGAAGCGCATTTCCCATGTCAGATCCATGACTGTAAGACTGCCATCCGTTATTTGCGTACCAATGCTCTTGAGTATCAATTGGACGGGAACAGGATCGGAGTCTGGGGCGCGTCTGCTGGAGGTCATCTGGCGGCGTTGCTTGGCACGGCAGATAGGGTTCGGGAACTGGATGACCCGTCCATGCGAAATACTCGTACTCGTTTTTCCTCGAGAGTGCAGGCTGTTGTGGTTTGGTATGGACCGGTGGCGAATTTCCTGACGATGGATGATGAACTGGCTGAAAGCGGGCTTGGTCCCGGGGATCACTCCGAACGAGAGTCGCCTGAATCAATATTGCTTGGACGAAAGATCACTGACATCCCGGCGTTGGTCAAATTTGCCAGCCCCATGACTTACATCAAACGGCGCGTGCCTCCTTTTTTGCTTCAGCATGGACTAATGGATGAAACTGTGCCCGTGCAACAGGCGATTCAGTTCGCTGAACAGGTGAAAAAGATTGCTGGAGAGGATAAAGTGACTCTCGAACTTCTGAAAAAAGCAACGCATGGTGACCCTCTCTTTCATGCACCCCGTAATATTCAACGAGTTTTGGATTTCTTCGATTTGCATTTGAAACAAGATGGAAGTGGATGATGAACGATCAGCCCCCTGCTCCTCACTATGCGATTCAGGAGGCACCCCCGCCTGCTGATACCAGCCATATCAAAAGGAAATTCCTCAATCTTCCTTACGCTCGACCATCCCCATCACAGAAACTTGATGTCTATCTGCCTGACGATGGGGAAGGACCATTCCCGGTAATCATTGCCATTCACGGCGGGGCATTCATGGGGTGCGACAAGGCGGATCTTCAGGTATTGCCGATGCTCGAGGGACTCAAGCACGGTTATGCAGTTGTGTCTATCAACTATCGCATGAGCGGGGAGGCGAAGTTCCCCGCGTTGGTGCAGGACGCCAAGGCGGCCGTCCGTTGGATATGGGCGAATGCGAAACAGTACAAACTTGACCCGCAGAAACTCGCGGCGTGGGGAGGCTCGGCGGGTGGCTATCTTTCTACGATGCTGGGAACATCTGCCGGGATAACAGAGTTGGAAGACCTGAGTCTCGGCAACCCAGACCAGCCATGTACGGTTCAGACGGTTGTAGCCTGGTACGGACCGACGAATTTTCTCAAAATGGATGAGCATCTTGAAGCAAGCGGGTTGTTGGCTCCGCCGGGCTTTCGTCACAATGAGTCGAATTCACCCGAATCACTTTTGTTTGGTCAACTCATTACTGAAATTCCCGAAAAGGTAAAAGCCGCCAATCCTGAAACGTATATCCGCCCCGGTGCGCCGCCATTCCTGTTGCAACATGGGACGAAAGACCCGGTCGTACCGGTCCAGCAGTCCATTGAGTTTGCGGAGAAGTTGGAAAAGGTACTCGGTGAGAACAAAGTTACGTTGGAATTGCTCGAAGGTGCCGAGCATGCGGACGTCCGATTTGAAACGCCGGAGAATGTGACCAGAGTTTTGGATTTTCTTGATAGCCATTTAAAAAACGCTTGATTTCAAAAGGAGAGTATTTATGGGTAAAAACCTTCTTGTCATCGGAGCGCACTCTGCCGATTTTGTCTGGCGGGCGGCGGGTACGATCGCGACCATCACTTCGCAGGGTGGGAGCGTGACCGTCATTGCGCTATCCTATGGGGAACGGGGGGAATCCGGGGAATTGTGGAAGGAGCCGAATCAGACTGTTGAAAACGTCAAACGGATTCGACATGAAGAAGCAAACGCCTCAGCCCGGACCCTGGGGGCTGTCTTCCGTTGTCTGGACCTGGGTGACTACCCCCTGACCATTACCGATACAGCCATGGGACAGTTGATCGCGATCTTCCAGGAAGTCCAGCCGGATATTGTCCTGACCCATACACCCGCAGACCCGTTCAATCCCGATCATCCGGTTGCGTGTCAGGCGGTGCAGAAGGCACGCTTGTTGTCGTCGGGGGCGGGTGTGGCGAGTGCATTCAGCCGCATCAATCCACCGGACCTGTATTTCTTCGAGCCGCATCAACCGGAGTTGTGTGAGTTCCATCCCAATACTTTTGTGGACATCACCCCTGTCATGGAACAAAAAAAGATGGCAATGGAATGCATGAAGGCGCAGGGCTATCTGCAAACGTATTACACGGAACTCGCCTCGCGGCGCGGCAACCATGCGAGACGAATTTCGGGTATGCAGGAAGTTAAATTTGCAGAGGCGATGCAACGTACATTGCCGTGGGTGGTGAAAAGCTTATGATGAAAGATGAACTCGCAAGATTAAATGAACTTGGTGTGGCAACCGTCTACGAAGCATCCGGGCGGGAGGGGTTGATCGATGTGCCGTTGATCCAACTCCTGCCGGGAAGTCGTGTAGCCGGTCCCGCGCGGACTGTCCTATGCGGGCAGGATGACAACCTAATGGTTCATGCTGTTATTGAGCAGATCCAGCCGGGGGAAGTGTTGGTGTTGACCATGCCGGAACCGGCTCCAGTGGCGCTGATCGGCGAATTGTTGGCGACGCAGGTCAAGGTCAAAAAAGCCGCGGCGATTTTAGTGGACGCGGCAGTCCGGGATGTGGATGAGTTGGTCGAACTTGGTCTGCCCATCTGGACTCGTTTCGTCCGCGTGAAGGGTGCGACCAAGAATAAGATCGGTGAACTCAATGTGACCGTGTCCGTTGGCGGGGCGCAGATCTCTCCATCTGATATTGTCGTGTTGGACGCGGATGGGGGAGTGTGTGTCAGGCGGGAGTGCGCCGAGGAAGTCTTGCAGGCTTCAGAAGCACGCTTTGATAAAGAAGCGCGTTTGCGGGAAAAACTTGAGGCTGGGGAAATATCCTATGACCTGCACGGACTGCGTGAAGTTGTTGAAAAGAATCGGAGGGAACCATGAATCCTGAGCCTGTTTTTGATCTGGCGCATTTGGCTCATATTGAATTACTGACCCCAAAACTTGAGGAAAGCACACGCTTTTTCGTCGATGTGATGGGGATGTACGAAAGCGGACGCGAGGGAGACTCTGTCTACCTGCGCGGCTGGGACGACTACGAACATCACTCCTTGCAGTTGACCGCTTCGCCCAAACCGGGACTGGGGCATTATGCGTTTCGCGCGATGAGTCCACAGGCTTTGCAACGGAGGGTGGAAGCGGTGGAAAAATCCGGTTCGGGTAAGGGTTGGAAAGAGAACAATGTCGGGCATGGTCCCGCCTATTGTTTCACCGACCCTGATGGGCACAGCATGGAGATCTATTACGAGACCGAATGGTACCAGCCTCCAGCGGAGTTAAAGCCTGCGTTGAAGAATCAGGCATCCCGTTTTCCTGACCGCGGCGTTGGTCTGCGGCGGTTGGATCATATCAACATTCTCGCGTCGGATGTGCGTGCTTCCCGGGTCTTCCATGAGGAGGTGCTGGGCATGCGTTTGACCGAGCAGGTCATCTTCGATGATGGCTCTGAAAAGGCAGCCTGGGTGACTTGCAACAACAAAACCTACGATGTGGCAATAGTTGAAGATTGGGCTGGGGCAAATGGACGCCTGCACCACCTTACCTATGCAGTGGACAACCGCGAAGCCATTTTGCGTGCCGCGGATATTTGTCTGGAACATGGCGTTTTCATCGAAACGGGTCCGCATAAACATGCCATCCAGCAAACTTTCTTTTTGTACGTCTATGAACCGGGTGGGACTCGTTTCGAGATCGCCAATGCCGGGGCGCGGTTGTTGCTTGCTCCCGATTGGAAGCCAATTATCTGGAGCGAGGCGGAACGCAAGAAGGGACAGGCGTGGGGATTGCCGACTATCGCATCCTTCCATACCCATGGATCGCCGCCTGTGGAGTAACGCATGCCACAACTGACGCTTGAATATACCGATAATCTTGAATTCGACGTACAGCCGCTTCTTGCCCGCCTTCATTCTGAACTGGCGGCAACGGGAGCCATCAACCTGAAAGGTCTCAAGAGTCGCGCTGTGCGACTTGACGAATATCGCATCGCAGATGGCAACCCGCAGTATGCGTTCGTGCATGTCAGCCTGTTGATTCGAGAGGGGCGTCCGCTCGAAATCCAGAAGGATGCGTCTCAACGCGTAATGAAGGTCTTGGAAGATACGTTTGGTCAACGTTTTGAGAGTGGTTATCTCTCGCTGTCTGTCGATATCAAAGAAATGCGTGATGGGATCGCATTGACTCATCACAACATCCCTGACTTGGGAAAACAAACATGAACGACTTATCCGCTGACAAACTTGCCATCCGTGAAACGGTGGAGAATTGGGTGCTGTATCGTGATGCGGGGGATTGGGAATGCTTTGCAACTGTCTGGCACGCCGATGGCTGGATGACCGCCACCTGGTTTCAAGGAACCGCCAAAGATTTCATCGAAGCCAGCCGTAAATTATTCGATCAAGGTGGCAGCATCCTGCATCTGCTCGGCGGCTGGACCTGCGATATTGCCGGCACACGCGCGATCTCACAAGTCAAGATGACCATCAATCAACGCGCGCCACTCGATGGCATTCTGGTGGATGTGGTGTGCTTCGGGCGTTTCTACGATTTCTTCGAAAAGCGGGATGGACGCTGGGGGATCGTCCGCCGGCAACCGATCTA
>JBFYRY010000216.1:0-6915 GCA_041302025.1 Chloroflexota bacterium
CGAGATCAACCGTCCCAACGCCTATCGCGCCGTGGGAGCCGCCAACGCCATGAACCCCATGCCGCTGGTCATTCCCTGCCACCGCGTCATCGGCGCAGATGGCAAACTCCACGGCTACGGCGGCGGAGACGGACTGCCCACCAAGGAGTGGTTGTTGAGATTGGAAGGCGCGGTAATCGCGTGAGGTAAAAATACCCGAAAACCTGTCCTTTCCGTAAAACAATATATGGGATGTTGACCAGGGAAATCGGCGTCATTCCCAAAGAAAAAGGATGCCATCTGTCTGTGGCTTGAATCCGTCCCTGGTTCCCTGTATACTACATTCATGAACAGTCATCCCACCGGCACCGTCACCTTCCTCTTTACCGATATCGAAGGCTCGACCAAACTCGCGCAGGGACATCCTGACAAGTGGGAGATTTTGCGAAAACGCCACGACGATATTCTGCGTTCTGCAATTGAATCACATAACGGCTATGTCTTCCAGATCATCGGCGATGCATTCTGCGCGGCATTTCACACTGCGCCGGATGCGCTTACAGCAGCAATTTCCATACAGCGAAATTTACAAAATGAAAATTGGAATCCTGTGCCGATTAAAGTCCGCATTGGAATCAACACTGGCGCGGCACAAGCAGGCAGCGTGGGTGATGTCTCAGGCGGATATACCGGCTATGCCACATTGGTGAAAGTCCAACGCATGATGTCTGCTGGCTCCGGCGGACAGGTACTGCTCACACAGGCAACCTACGAACTCGTGCGCGATAAACTTTCCGATAATGTGTCACTGCTTGACTTGGGCGAACACCGCCTGAAAGATTTGATTCGCCCAGAGCATGTGTATCAACTCAACGTGCCGGGCTTGACCAATGATTTTCCTCCAATCAAAACTTTAGATAAATATCGTCACAACCTGCCGGTGCAAACCACCACTTTTATCGGACGAGAAAAAGAGATTGCCGAAATCAAAAATGCCATTGGTGAACATAGGCTTGTTACACTCACCGGTCCCGGTGGAACAGGCAAGACAAGATTGTCTTTGCAAGTTGTTGCTGATTTACTTGACCAATTCCCCAATGGCATTTGGTTCGTGGAACTTGCTTCCATTACTGACCCCGAATTGATTCCGCAGGCGATTCTCTCCGCAGCGGACATGCAAACTCAACAAGGTAGAAGCGCGCTCAAGAGTTTGTTAGATTTCCTGCGCGAGAAAACATTGCTGGTAGTCTTGGATAATTGCGAACATCTGATTGATGCTTGCGCCAAACTCGCTGACACATTACTGACCACAGCGCCGAATTTGAAAATCTTAGCGTCAAGCCGTGAAGCATTGGGTATTAAAGGGGAACAGGCCTGGCGCGTACCATCATTGACCATTCCAGATTTGAAACACCTGCCAGATATTGGACAACTCTCTCGGTATGAAGCGGTAAGGCTGTTTGTTGACCGTGCTTTATTGGTTCAGCCGCATTTCACGGTGACCAATGATAACGTTCCCGCCATGGCACAGATTTGTTCTCGCCTAGATGGAATTCCGCTGGCAATCGAACTTGCAGCGGCACGGATCCGCATGATGAGCGCTGAGGAAATTTCCGCCCATTTAGATGATCGCTTTCGACTACTCACCGGTGGCTCACGCACGGCGTTGCCTCGCCAGCAGACTCTCCGTGCCATGATCGATTGGGGTTACGACCTGCTTACGGATGCTGAGAAATTGCTTCTCAGGAGATTATCTGCTTTCGTGGGCGGCTGGACATTGGATCTTGCCGAGCAAGTTTGTTCCGATGAAAGTATAGACTCATATGAAGTGTTGGACTTGATCGGTAAACTGGCGGACAAATCACTGGTCATTGCGACTGATACTGGTGTGGAGACCCGCTATCACATGCTGGAAACAGTAAGGCAGTATGCCCGCGAGAAATTGTTCGAATCTGGCAAAGGGGAAACGGCTCGGGATAACCATTTGAAAGCCTTTGTGGAATTGGCAGAAAAAGCCGAACCTGAACTTCGCAGTTTTAATCAGCCCGTATGGCTGGATCGCTTGGAAATGGAATTGGAAAATACCCGCGCTGCGTTGGAATGGGCAAAAGGCCGGGATAATGAGTCTTATCTGCGATTGGCTAGTGCCATCTGGCGTTTCTGTGAAATTAGGCTGGGCAATGACGAAATTATAGGCTACCTGAAAAATGCACTTAATGCCACCCAAGATCTCCATACAGTGGAACGTGCGAGAGCTCTGGGGCGAATGGCACATGTTCTCAACAATCATGGTTTTCATGCACAGGCGCTTGAGTATGCAAAGGCGGCATGCAAATTAGGGAGGGAATTAAATGATGATTTAAGCATTGCCATGGGACTTTCGAATGAAGGGAAGGCAGAACTCCATCAAAATCCTCAATATGCTGTAGAGTGTCTTGAAAAAGCTCTAGATTTTTCAAGATCGGTACAAGATCATAGAATATCTAGTGGTTGTCTTGCCCACCTTGGGTCCCATGCTTTATCGCAGAAGAATTTTACAGATGCACTCTTTTCCTGTGAACAATCTTTGCAGGAAGCGCGTATCTGTGGGGATAAACGATCTATTAATTTTGCCTTGAGGATCCTTTCCGAGGTGAACAGAGACTCGGGGAATCTTCTTCTCTCTCGGAAGCAGATCGAAGAAGCCTTATCGGTGGCGCATGAGATTGACGACAAGCCTAATATAATTTATTGTCTCCTCGGTTTAATTTCGAATTATATTTGTGCTGAAGATTATGCTCATGCCGAACAATTATGCGGCGAGGCCTATCAACGCGCCCGCGATACAGGTGCAAGATCATATATCGCCGAAGCACTTATTTTTCGAGGTGTCCTTCACCTGGCACAAGGGAATTTCACCGCGTCCAAAGAATGCCTGAAGGAAGGGCTTGAATTGGCAGATAATGTTTATGCAACAACCGATGCGCTTCTCCTTCAAGGAACGGTATCCTGCTTGCTGGGAGACTTTTCCGTTGCCAGGGAAAAGTTGCAGGAGGTGCTTCTCTTATGTAAAAAAGAAAATATGCTGGATGGCTGTATGGTCTGCCTGGGAAATTTTGGCATTCTGGCTTTTACCCAAGGGCAATTGGATCGCGCCACGCGTTTGTTTGGCGTTTTCGATAAATTGCAGGAGCATCTACTGGATTTTGAATTTCCATTCGAAGCGCGTCGACGAGACGAGATCATTCAACAGGCACGCGAGCAGTTAGGACCAGATGCATTTAATCAAGATTGGGCAGAAGGTCGCGCTATGACTATGGAACAAGCCATCGCTTACGCTTTGGAGGGAACGCCATGAACTCTCAACCAAGCGGCACCGTCACCTTCCTCTTCACCGATATCGAAGGTTCCACCAAACTCGCGCAGGGACATCCTGACAAGTGGGAGAGTTTGCGCGAGCGTCATCACGCCATTTTGCAATCGGCAATTGAATCACATAACGGCTATGTCTTCCAGATCATCGGCGATGCATTCTGCGCGGCGTTCCACACGGCAAAAGATGGACTCACCGCGGCGCTGGAAGCTCAACGTGCCTTCCAGACTTCCGAAGTCTCAGAGAATTCGGAAGTCTTACTGCGTGTCCGCATGGGACTGCACACCGGCTCCGCTGAGTTGATAG
This sequence comes from Chloroflexota bacterium, assembly GCA_041302025.1. GTDB lineage: Bacteria > Chloroflexota > Anaerolineae > Anaerolineales > Villigracilaceae > Defluviilinea. Next base: position 3,638 of record JBFYRY010000216.1, read on the forward strand.
GTAACGATTATCGCGGCTATCTCACGATGGCAAAAGTCCAGCGCGTCATGTCCGTTGCGTATGGTGGACAAATCCTATTATCCAATACAAGCGCTGAATTGATCCACAATGAATTGCCCGAGGGAATCACCCTGCGCGATATGAAAGAGCATCGTCTCAAAGGCTTGCTCAATCCCGAGCATCTCTGGCAGATTGTTGCACGAGATTTGCAACAGGACTTCCCGCCTCTTCAATCACTTTATGAGACTCCGAATAATCTTCCAATACAACTCACAAGTTTTATCGGGCGCGAAAACGAAATCGCCGAAGTCAAAGAAGCCCTGTGTTCCCCTCTCCACGCGGGAGATGGGTTAGGGCGTCGCACTGAGCCTGTCGAAGTGGTGAGGGAGCATCGTCTCGTCACATTGATAGGTTCAGGCGGAACAGGAAAGACGCGGCTTTGCCTTCAGGTGGCGGCGGAGTTGCGCGCTTCGTTCCCAAACGGAGTCTGGTTCATTGAACTCGCGCCTTTGACTGACCCCGTTCTAATCCCACAGACCATCCTCTCTGCTATCGGTGTCCATGAACAACAGGGCAAGACTCCGCTTGAGGCGTTGAAAGAATATTTGCATGAAAAGCAAACATTGATCGTTCTCGATAACTGCGAGCATCTCGTCTCAGCCAGCGCGCAGGTGGCGAACGCCTTATTGAATGCCGCGCCCAGACTCAAGGTACTGGCGTCGAGCCGCGAGGCGCTCGGTGTCAAAGGCGAATTGTCCTACCTCGTTCCATCGCTTTCATCGCCTGATGTAAAACGCCTGCCAGCCATCGAACAATTCTCACAGTATGAGGCTGTACGACTCTTCATTGACCGCGCCTTGCTCGTCGCTCCGCATTTTGAAGTGGATAAAGACAACGCTTCTTTCATCGCCCAAATCTGTTACCGCCTCGACGGCATTCCCCTGGCAATCGAGCTCGCCGCCGCGCGCATCAAGATGCTTTCCGTGGAGCAGATCTCCAAACGACTCGATGACCGCTTCCGCTTGCTTACCGGCGGCGCACGGACCGCCCTACCGCGCCAGCAAACCCTGCGGGCGCTGATTGACTGGAGTTACGACATCCTCTCTGATAATGAGCGTTTGCTTTTGCGCCGACTCTCTATCTTTGCAGGCGGCTGGACACTCGAAGCGGCAGAAGAAGTTTGTGTAGGGCAGGATGACATCCTGCCTTACGACATATTAGATTTGCTCTCCCAACTCGTCAATAAATCTCTTGTCGTTGTCATGGAACAATCACAGGGGCGAGAGACCCGTTACCGCATGTTGGAAACCATCCGCCAGTATGCGCGCGAAAAAATGTTGGGAGCGGGTGGAAGTGAAATTGTTCGCGATAAGCACCTCACTTATTTCGTAAAACTGGTGGAACAAGCCGAGCCTGAACTCTATCAGGGGAATCAGGTATTTTGGTTCAACAAACTGAAAGATGAGCTCGACAATCTCCGCATGGCTTTAGAGTGGGCGCTTGCCACCAATGTTGAAGCAGGATTGCGCATCGCTTCCATTCCCTACCGATTTTGGGATGGATATGGCCATTTGAAGGAAATGGGAAAATGGCTGGCAGAATTTTTGAAACATTACGATAAAACTGACAGATTACATGTTCAAGCGTTAATAACTTCCTCCATGGGGGTTTTTAGGCAGGGAAATTTCCCTGAGGCGATCAAGAGTATTAATCAAAGTGTGCAAATGGCTCGTGCCCTGTCAGATCAACAACTCGAGGCATTCGGTCTCTCTTTTCTGGGGGCAATTACCCAACTACAAGGAAATGTGGAAGATGGGACTCCAATTCTGGAGCAGGGTCTTGCCTTACATCGCGCCACGGGCAATAAAATTGGTCAGGCAAACGCATTGGAGTGGATAACGTACGATCATACCAATATGGAACGCTCCATAGCCTTTGCGAGAGAGAGCCTTAGCCTTCATAGAGAGTTGAATAACCTGACCGGGATTGCCGCAACACTTATTGTTCTGGCGCGGCTACTGTTATGGAGTGGGGATTTTTCTTCGCCTGTATCATGGTTGGAAGAAGCACTCTCTATTACTCAACAACTGGATGATCGGGAAGGCGAACTTGGGGTACTAGCCACGTCTGGGATGCTTTCTTATTGGCAAGGGGATCATCAATATGCAATACCGTATTTTGAGAAAGCAATGGCCATTAGTGAGGAAATTGGCGACCAATATTCGAGTTCTTGGATCCATGTTCGCATGGCGCACGTTTTCCTGCGGCAAGGCGATCTTGAACGTGCTCAGGAATTATTTGCGTTTGGCATTAAAAAAACACATACAGAGAACTTCACGATCGCACTCGTGTATGCCATCGAAGGGTTAGCCAGCCTGAATGTAATTATGGAATATCCCGAACGTGCTGCACGTCTCTTCGCATGGGCAGATGCCATGCGCGAAAAGATTGGCGATATCCGTCCGCCGGTCGAGCAGAATTTAGTTGAGTGTGACCTTGATGTTATCCATGCAAAATTGGATGACACACAGTTTGCCGAATTTTCTGCCGAAGGACGTGCCATGACGACCGAACAAGCCGTTGTTCTTGCACTCGAAGAAATAATCTGATACGGGTATACTTGCCCCACTACACTTAAGGAGTAAACCATGACCGTTTCCGCACCCCGCTGGGATATGACCAACGTCTATCCTTCGCTTGATTCAAAGCAATTCAAGACCGCCGTCAAGAAGTACAAAGCCGAGCTTGATGAACTGGAAACCTTCTTCAAGAAAGCCGCCAAAGCCGATTCAAAGACCGACCCGAAGAAACTCGGCAAACTGCTCGGCGAATCGGTGGAGCGCTTCAACGCGCTCTTCGAACTCTCAGGCACCATCAACCCGTACATCTATTCCTTCGTCACCACCAACTCGCGGGACAAGGAAGCCATGCGCGCCCTCTCGGAATTCGAGCAGATGTCTGTGCAGGCAAGCATCCTCAATACCAAATTCCAGGCTTGGGTCGGCAAGTTGGGCAAACCCGCCGTCAAAAAAGCCGCCAAGACGAATGTCTCGGCAAAGGGACATGAATTCGCCCTGCTCGAGAACGCCGAACAATCCAAATACCTGATGAGCCAGGCGGAGGAGTCCCTCGCCGCCGAACTGACCTTGAGCGGCGGAAACGCCTTCGGCAAACTGCAAGGGACAGTCACCTCACAGATGACCGTCGACTTCGAGATAGACGGCAAGACCCAAAAGATGCCGATGCCCGCGCTCATCAACCTGCGTTCGCATCCAGAC